>CAYPZI010000009.1:32761-52931 GCA_964415185.1 uncultured Balneolaceae bacterium
TTCAGGGGATACGTATTACGGGCATTTGAAAAAAGCTGGAGTATATGGCCTGCTATTATCATTTCCGGCTTTCTTTTCGGCCTGTACCATATACAGCTTGCAAACCTCCTGCCTCTTGCGGCTCTCGGAATTCTTTTGGCACTGGTAACCTGGCTTAGCAACAGTATATGGCCGGCCGTTGCTGCACACTTTGTAAATAACGGGGGAGCAGTTCTACTGGCTACTTTTTTCCCGGACGTTGTATTTGCAGATATAAGCCCGGAATCGGCGCCTCCGGTCTGGATGCTTTTGCTGAGCATTGTTTTAACCGTATATTTGATCCGGCTTCTGTTTCAACAGGCCGGGAAATTTAAAGCTGAGTAATGGGTTTTTTCGACGGGCCGAAATCGAACAAAATTGAGAACTGGGTTTGCGTTTTCGAACGCGGAACCGAATACGAGGTTGAACTTGTCAAAACCTACCTGGCCAGCTTTAAAATACCTTCAAATATATTGTCTAAACGAGACCGGGCCTATAGCCTGAATATCGGCGAAACCTCCATGGTTTATCTTTATGTGCCTGTCGAATTCGAAAAAAAAGCCAGGGCGGCACTTCAAAAATTAAACCGTATCGATTATTTTGATGAGAATGAACATGATGAAACGGACAATCCGGAAGATGAAGGATCGGAGTGAGTGAACTTTCAAAAAGAGTTCTGGTAGCCCTGCCGGCAGCTGCACTTTTGATATATCTTGCCCATCTCGGCGGTATTTTTTTCAGAAGCCTGTTTACGGTGATTGCACTTCTTGTAATTTGGGAAATGTCTCAAATGTTAAGAAAAATGGGAATTAGCCCACTATACCTGGTGACAGGTGCTTTGAGCCTTGTAATTCTTTTCTTTGATTTGATACCGGTTGTGATCACATTAACAATCCTTCTTACAGCTATGGTTGCAGCAGCGGGCAGCCTGTTTTTAAGCAAGGATAAAAAGAAGCAATGGATCAGCTCCATGCTGTGTGGCTTCTACGCACCGGCAGGCTTTCTTTCGGTAATTCTGATTCGGAATGTCCCTGAAAATGAAGCCGGCTTTTGGCTCACAATTTCACTTTTTTTGATGATATGGGGTAACGATGTTTTTGCCTATTTCGGGGGAAAATTATTTGGGAAACATCCTCTTGCTCCCTCAATAAGCCCTAAAAAAACCTGGGAGGGATTTTGGGCCGGGTTTCTCGGTGCAGCAACAGGATTTTTAATCGTCCTGGCCTTTTTCAGGGATCTCCCTTTCCATTTGTTGCATGCAGGTTCTTTAGTCATTATTGTCAGTATCCTTGGCCCCCTGGGTGATCTTACCGCCAGCAGGTTGAAGCGTGTAGCCGGGGTAAAAGATTCATCAACACTGATACCGGGCCACGGTGGGTTTTTTGACCGGTTTGATGCGATGATATTGTCGGCCCCTTTCTTTTATTTCTACCTTCTTATCATAATTTGAATCAAATAACACCTAATTTGAAAGATGCCTGAACTATCAATTCAATCTTTTAAATATCCTCTTCATTTGAAAGAAGCCTTTACGATTTCACGCGGCACAAAAAAAACCGTGGAAAATGTTTTCATCAAAATGTCGGCAGATGGGATAACCGGCCTTGGCGAAGCAGCTCCCAATCGAAGATATCAGGAAGATGCGGATGAAGTATTAAATTTTATTTGGAAAATTGCTCCTGAAGGTAAACTCAAAGCTGATGCACTTTCAGATTTACTGAATATAATCCATAAAGAGCCAGGTACGGTTCAATCAGCAGCAGCAGCTTTGGAAATGGCATGGTGGGACTGGTTTGCCAAAGTCAGAGACCGGCCATTATGGAAACTGTGGGGATCGGAAACCCCTGAAACTCCTGTCACCTCGTACACCATCGGAATAGATGAGCCTGATATAATGCAGCAAAAGGCTATGAATGCAGACCATTTTCCGGTATTTAAAGTAAAACTTGGAACAGGGCGCGACAAGGAGATGATCAATTCACTACGTAAAATTACGGATAAACCGATTAGAATTGATGCGAATGAAGGCTGGAACTCTCTTGACTATGCCAGGGATATGATCCGTTTCCTGGGTGATAAAAATGTGGAGCTGGTTGAGCAGCCAATGCCTTCATCAAATATTGCAGAGATGAAGGAGTTGAAAAAATGGTCACCTCTGCCGTTATTTGCGGATGAAAGTTTTACCGGAATTGAGGATATATCACAAATTTCAGAGTGTTTTCATGGTATCAACATTAAATTGATGAAAGCAGGCAGCCTGAAAAAAAGCCTTTTGCTTCTTAAAGAAGCACAAAAAAAAGGACTTAAAGTAATGGTTGGATGTATGATTGAAAGCAGCCTTGCCATTTCGGCGGGAGCATTGCTGGGGTTAATGGCAGATATTGTGGATCTGGATGGTTTCCTCCTGATAAATAACGATCCGTTTGAGGGAATCAAATTGACATCCGATTGCAGGCTTCGGTTACCCGAAAGTGCAGGGTTGGGTATTAAAGCTAAACCAAATATATTCTGACAGGTAATTAATGTTATGGAAAAAAGAAAAAAAATTTTTATTACAGGCGGAACCGGGTTTATAGGATCTCATCTAAGAGAGATTCTTTTAAGGCAGGGCCATTATCTCACAATTGTAACCCGCTCTCCTGAAAATTATGAAGAAGAGAATGCGGAAAATCAGAAATTTGTACCCTGGAGTGCTGACCTTTCCAAAATTTTTGAGGAAACAGATGTAATTATAAATCTGGCCGGTGAAAACCTGTTTGGCAAGCGGTGGACCAAAGAGGTTAAAGATAAAATATACAGCAGCAGGGTTAATACAACCCGCAAAATTGTAAATTCAATCAAAAAATGTCAAAACCGGCCTTCCTTGCTCATATCAGCCTCAGCTTTGGGATACTATGGGCCCAGCGGGGATAAACTGCTTGACGAAAATTCACCATCCGGTGGTGATTTTCTTGCTAAAGTGTGTTTCGATTGGGAAACCGAAGCTGAAAAAGCCTATGCATCGGGGGTAAGGGTAGCCATTCCCAGAATTGGTATCGCACTCGAAGGTGACGGGGGCATGCTCGATAAAATGGTTCCGCCATTCAGGTTTTTTATCGGAGGCCCGCTTGGCGACGGCAGCCAGTATATTCCCTGGATTCATATGAACGACCTCTGCCTTGCACTTCTGTATCCTGTAACGCAAAAAGATTTCAATGGATCTTATAATGCATGTGCACCGGAACCGGTTACCATGAATGAACTTGCTGCCGCTATTGGCAAGGTGTTAAACCGCCCGTCATTTCTGCGGGTACCGGATTTTGTGATCAGGGCAGCACTGGGCGAAGCAGCAAATCCTGTTTTAGGCAGCCTCCGGGCTCAGCCCAAACGGCTGCAAACAGCCGGATTTGAATTCGAATTCGAAGACCTGGAAGAGGCACTTGCGGATGCTCTGTAGTCAGTAGGCAGTAGGCTATAGCCTAAAATTTTCCTGCAAATTTTAATACGTGCAAGTTTATAGCTATCCAAAACGTTTTAAAATCTAATAAAAATTATTACTCATGTAAATATCAATGAAGATTTTCATGAATTTCAAAATCCTAACCCCTGAAAAGGGGTAAAACATGAATAGCCCCCACGTCGCTAAAGCTTTGAGGGACAGGCCCGACTCAAACGAGTCGGGGTTTGATTGCGGCGTATCATTCTACAACCCCGGAGTGGGTTGAACGATCAAGCCTGGGTAGTTGAACCCATTCAGGGTTCCGTGTAGCTGCAATCCCAATTTATACCCCGGGTTTCCACCCTCCCAAGTTTTTTTACTATTAGATTTCTTAGTCAGGCATCGGATCAATCAAACGCTCATGTATATTCATCCGTAATGCGGCTCATCAGAAAAATCGTTTTGGACAGATGTGAACTTGCATATTATATAATTTATAACCACCAACCACCTAAAAAATCGTCCAGGCGCGTATGCCGTCACGTGTATTGGCAATGATTTCATTGTTGCCGTCGCCTGTTATATCTGCTATGACAGGAAAGCTCATCCCGGATGTGGGCAAGTCAAACTCACGTTCTCCGGAAAGAAGATCCCACGCATAAAGCCTTCCGAAAACAGATAATGACACCAGGTTTTGCCTTTCATTCTTATTGATATCGGTTATTAAAGGATCCACTTCAAAATCGGCTTGCTGGCCCATCGATTGTGTAAATTTGAGACTTCCTGAAGTGCTATACAGGTAAATAGATCCGTTTCTGTCCTGAAGTAAAATGAGATCTTCCCTGTAAAAATTGCCGCTATTGTCCTGCATGAGTGGGCGTTCGATAGAAGGTGTATTAATCAGTTCGGAATTGGAAACATCCAGTTTTTGAATAGTCAATGAATCGGACCGGATGGTTTCGGCAAGGGTATCGGCAAAAACAGGCTCAAATCCAAGTGAATAGAGACTGCCGTTCAAGCCGGAAACATAGATATGATCTTCATGAACAAACGGGGATTTAACGATTGAAGATTCAAAAAATACCGGAAATCCGGCTTTAAGGGAACCATTGATCAGCCATCCATGCAGGGCATTTTCGGCTATGGCAAATAGTGCATTTTCGTTGCTGAATGTACCAAGCACTGGTGGTGATGTGATCACTGAATTGGTAACCCTGGGCCAGCCGTTTACCGCTTCACCTCTTGCATTCAGAACATGTATGCGGCGGTCTGCAGTAGCTACAATTATCTCTGCAATTCCGTTTCTGGTTAGATCAGCAACCTGAAGAGGCGTCGTTACTTGCTCGTTAAGAGTAATGGGAAAACTTGGAAGCTGGATTCCAGTCTCATTCCAGGCGTAAATTTTATTGCCGGCAGCGAGCATAATTACATTCTGGTTATTGCCGTACCAGTCGTATACCACCGGTTGTCCCACCGGTTCATCTTCTCCCGTAGAGGCCTGCATAACCACTGTGCCATCAGAAGCCAGGGCATAGAGATTTCCATTATCCGTTGCAAATATGATTTCATTGCGCACGGAACCGCTGATATCGGCAAGAACCGGCTGTCCGGAGATCTCATTACCATCGATAGGAAAAACCCATTGCTCGCGATAGGGCTGGTCAAACGTTTCAACCTGATATGAGGAGATATCTAAAGTCAGAGGTCCGTTTTCGGTATCACGGACGGTTGTAATTGAAAAGAGATCGAAATTTGCAAGAATGGCACCGGCGTAATTTTGTGGCTTAAGCCATTCCTGGATATATCGTCCGAATGAGTTTGCATCTATGTAGAGCAGCGAGCTGATTTCATCCGGCTGCCCGGAACGGATATTCATGTAACGATCTTCATAAAACATTACCCGGCGCCTGTCTGCATCATTTTGAACGCTTTCGGATAATCCCTTTCTGCGTGATAATGCAACAGCCCTGTTTCCGGTAAAAGACAGGTAAAAATTTAAAAAAGGATTCATGTCTCCGCTGAAGAGCAGGCCGGCTTGCCTGCTCTGAAAGAAGTAAGAATCATCTACTTTGGTTATCAGGTCTCTTTCAACAAGAGTATTCAGGGCAGTTTTCAAATTATCAGCATTTTTTACTTCCCTGAGAAAGAGGAATTCACTTGTACTCATCGCCCCCGATTCGGCAAAAGCTGCAAATGCCACTTCATCTCCAAGAGTTTCAGCAATACTTCGCCAATATGATTCATTTTCAATCAGGTAGAGATCGAGTTCATTTGCCTGATTTAATGAATCCTGCGGGTAATGAATCATTTTCGGCTCTGATCTGAAAATAGAAAAAGCGGCAGCATTGGATGGTATAAAACGGTCCAGGACCGGTTTTCCGGCCAGGCCGTTAATTGATTGAATTAACGGTGAAGATGGGGTTTCAATTTCCAGATTTCCTTGTAGTCTCCACTTCATATCGGTAATATTTTCATCCGGCTGAACAAGGAGGACGGGATTAGTGCCTTCAAAAGCGTTTTTAATGAAAGGCCTGTATTCTACACCGGCAAGTTGCTGAATCCATTCCGGGGTTTGAGGTGTGTTTAATAATACGGATAGCTGGTCAGGCCTGTTTGCCGTGAAATTAAGCCGCTGATCGGGATTATTCAGGGCGCGTATGGAATTTTCAATCGCAAGGCTCGATTCGGAAATAAGGAGGAAATCATCAACGTCAGCTATAAAAATGATGGCCGGCGACAGGAAAAGCTTTTCAATTGTAAACCCCTGAAATTCATAGTTGTTTTGAATAAATTCTTTCTGGTAATTTGCTTTCAGTGAATCCATAAGGATTTTGTTCTGTCCGGTTTCAACAATCCAGAGCGGCTGCATAAAATCAGATGTTTCAGGAAAAAGGGCTACAGCACGCAGTTTACCACGTCTTGATATTTCTTCATCGATCAGCCCTCCTGCCTGAAAAGCCGAAGGTGTAATATCATCAAAAAATGGAATGAAAGGCTGATTTAAAAAATAATCTATTGTATTATTGTTGTCGGGAAATATGACCAATATATTTTTTTTGGATAAAGTGTCTTTCCAGTTTACCGCTTTTTGTTCGGTACATGAATAGATAAATCCGGCCAAAATGAGAAACAGAAAAGTTGATGAAATAAATAGATATTTTTGAATCACAGGTTTAATAATAAGTTTGCAAGCAAATGGTTATAGCAATAACGTATCTGAAAATTACAAATTAGTTCCGATTACTATCACTCCATACATCATAAAACAACGGCAAAATTGTTTTGGATGGGGTAAAAGGTAAGAAATTTTATCTATGAGTTTTTTAAATCCGCTATTTTTAATTGCATTGGTTTCCGTAGGGGTTCCGGTATTGATTTACCTGCTGAACCTGAGAAAACCTCAAAAAGTTAAATTCTCAACTCTTGCTTTTTTTGATGTTCTGAAAACAACATCATTAAAGCGCATCAAAATAAAGCGCTGGCTTTTGCTGGCTATTCGGTGTGCTGCTGTGATTATGCTGGTACTGGCTGCATCGAGGCCTTTTTTGCCGCCGCTAATGGGGTTCGAGGGAGGTAACAATGAACCGAAATCGATTGGTATTCTCATTGACAACAGCCCAAGTATGAACCAGGTGGATTCCGGAGGCCCCTTTTGGGAACAGGCGCTGTCAACCGCCAAATCGGTTATTTCATTGGCAGGCAATGAAGACAAGATTTATCTCGAAGTTTCAAACGGCCCGTCAACAAAGTCACCGGGTTATTCTGCTGATGCAGCAGAAGCTTTTTTAAGTGAACTTGAAGTTAAAAATGGCGGTAATTATACATCGCTGCGACTGCGGAACCTTGCCAGCCGCCTGAATGATTCACCGGAGCCTGTGGATGTTTTGTATATCATAACAGACGGACAACAAACCCAGTTTGCAGAACTTTTTTCCACTTCAGCTAAAAATAGTTCCGTATCTGTTCAGGTTTTTAAGGTCGGTGAAACTGTTCAGGATAATGTTCATATCAGCAGCGTGGAGATGGTGAGCGGAAACCCGGGCGGCAGCAGTGAGATTGAATTTGAAGTCACAGTTGAAAATTCAGGCAGCAGCCCGGTTAAGAATTATTTTCTGAGTGCAGAACTGAATGGTGAAATGACGTCTCAAATTGTATTGAATCTGGATGCAAAGTCTTCGAAAAAGTACAAAATGAACCTGCCATCTATTCAATCGGATGCTGCAAAGGCTGTATTTTTTATCGAAGGCGATGAATATACATTCGATAACAGGTATAATGTTGCCATTCAGGAACCCGAACCACAAAATATTCTTGTGCTGCAGAATGCAAATGGTAACAGCTCTTTTCAAAGCTATCTGAAACCACTTATGCAAGCTGCATCGGTTGAAAACCGGAACCTGGATATTAGGTTCGAAGAGCCGGCTCCCTCACTTATTTCGGAATTTCAAAATTTTGATTCGATTGTACTGGACGGGCTGGAAGAGATTCCTGAATATGCTATTTCTGAGCTTGCTGATTACGTACAAAGCGGAAATGGATTGTTGTTCCTGCCATCTGCAACCGGAGAAATGAACAATTACAACCGTTTTTTCAGCAGTGCAGGGGCCGGCAGGTTTGCAAATGTTACCGGCAGCTATGGGTCCTTCAGGGCTATTGACAGGCTTTCTGCGGTAACAGAGGGGCATCCCGTTCTTGATGAAATGTTTGAAAAGCAGGAAGATGAGGAAGTAAAAATCAATGCTCCTGAAATATTCTACTACTACCAGCAGGCGCCAAGAGAATCATCTTCCGTGTTTACGATTGCATCGACACAAACCGGAGAGCCACTTCTGGTTGAATATAAAACCGGAAGCGGGATTTTTATTATTTCCGGAATTGGCAGTGACCCTGGGTGGTCAAACTTTCCGGTTAAGCCTCTTTTTGCACCTTTGCTTTACAGGACAGTTATGTATCTGACTTCCGTAGAAGCAGACGGCCTGGAAAAACATGTTTTAGGTAATAAATTCAGAAATGTGCTGCCATCTGCTCCGGAAGAAGTTGTTATTTTCTATAAAGAGAAGGAAATAATCCCTGAAGTAAGCCGTATTTACCGGGGTACCGAAATAACATATACCGATGAGAATTGGGAACCGGGGTGGCTGGAGCTGAATGCTGACGGGAAAAAAAGATTGATTGCACTCAATCAGAATGCAATGGAATCAAACTTTGAAACGTTAGATATGAGAAATTTGGAAGCAGAGTTTGAATCGGTCTTCCCCAATATACTGGCTGATCAAATTGGAACTGACATTGAGGATGCAGAAAAGCAGATTCAGTCGGCTTCATTCGGAAGGGAAATTTGGTACTGGTTTATTATAACGGCAATTGTTTTATTATTACTCGAATCGATTATATCGAGAAGCTATAAAGCAGAAACAATACAATAATGAGTCTTACAGCTGATATTTATACCGTATTTGTGTTTTTGTTAGCACTATTTACCCTGGCATCCACATTTTTGGCTGTCTATTCAATTGCAAATACGGTAAGGTTAAAAAACATCAGGATGAGCTGGAAAAGAGGCAAACTGGGAGGATATCCTGTTTTTTCAACGTCCTTTTTACTTGTATCCGTACTGCTTACTGCAGTTGTTTTTGGTAACGGTTTAAATCATTACTACATCGTTTCGGGCTGCTATGTGTGGATTAGTGCCTGCTGGTTTACTTCAAGCTATCTTGCATCGCTTTGTTTTATATCCGATTATGGCATTGTAAAAAATATTAATGATCCTTCTCAGACAGTCGCCTGGCATCAGGTTACCGACCTTGTTGAAAAGCAGGATAAAAATGGAACCTCCATGGTTTTCATCTACCAGAAACCAAATAAATCTCCCGGATTTCAGATTCCTGAACTTGTCAGGCTCGAATTGTTTGTTCCCGATGAAAAAGAATCAACATTTCAAAAAATTCTTACTTACAAGCTTGGGAGTACTATTGAAAACGTTACAGGCAAATCAATTGACGTAAAAGCGTTTGAATAAAATATTATCTATCAAAAACTTTGATTGAGACTAAGCAAAACTCCGTAGCCCGTGAACGCGCATTGCTGGTGGGAATTTATGGAGCAGACACCATGCGATGGCAGGCCGAAGAATACATTGACGAACTGGAACTTCTTGCCGACACTGCCGGTGCCGAAACCGTAACAAAACTCCTGCAAAACCGCTTATATCCCGACCCGGCAACCTATGTGGGCAAAGGAAAATTGACGGAACTAAACCATATCATAGGTGACAAATCTATTGACACCCTGATTTTTGATGATGATCTTTCAGCGACCCAGATCCGGAATATTGAAAAAAGTTCAAAGGCCAAAGTTCTTGACAGAAGCGGACTGATCCTGGATATTTTTGCATCTCACGCTAAAACCGCAGCAGCCAAAACACAGGTTGAGCTGGCGCAGCTTCAATATCTTTTGCCGCGCCTTACCCGTTTTTGGTCTCACCTTTCCAGGCAAAAAGGCGGAATTGGAACCAAGGGGCCCGGTGAAACCCAGATTGAAACAGACCGAAGATTAATCGGACAACGTATTGCCGTTTTAAAAGACAAACTGGAAAAGCTTGACAGACAAAGGATTACACAGCGAAAAAGAAGAGAAAAATTGGTCCGCGCTGCATTGGTAGGTTATACAAATGCAGGCAAGTCAACCCTTATGAATGCAATGACAGAAACGGATTTGCTTGCTGAAGACCGCCTCTTCGCCACCCTTGACTCTACGGTTCGCCGCCTTGAACTTGAAAATCACACGGTTCTCATGTCTGATACCGTCGGGTTTATCAGGAAACTGCCGCACAATTTGATCGAAAGTTTTAAATCGACGCTCGACGAAGTAAGGGAAGCCGATCTGCTGTTGCACGTGGTGGACGCTTCATCACCCATGATTGAAGAGTATATTGAAGTAGTAGAAAATACACTTGATGAACTCGGCATAAAAGACAAGAGAAAACAACTGATTTTCAACAAAATCGACAAGGTGGATCCTGCAAAATTGACCGAGCTGAAAAGAAGATATCCTTCGGTTATGTTTGTTTCGTCGGTCAGGGGAATAGGCATCGGGAAACTAAAAGAGAGAATCAGTAATATAATTGAAGAAGATTATGTATCATTCAACTACAGAATACCATTAAAATATTATAAGGCTGTTGCTTTTTTACATGAAGTTGCCATAATTGAGCAAGAACAATATGATCAGAACGACGTTATTTTAAAAGGACGGGCTTTGAAACAAAGTTGTGAAAAATTTGACAGTATGGTAGAGATGATGCAAACACCAGAAGAAACTTAGAAGAATCAGACGTGATACCCCAATCAATCATAAACCGGGATTTTAAACCGCTAACAACATTTGATGCCGCATCCACGGCACTGGCCAAGATGGATGCATGGCATACTACCTGCCTGCCGGTTCTTGAGCCTGCCACGAAGAAAGTGGTCGGAACATTGTTGCTTGATGATATTGTTGACCTTCCGGACGACAGTGTCCCGGTCTCTTCAATCAATCTTGGCAACCCGGTTATTGTCTATAAATATCAGCACATTTTTGAAGTGGCCCGGCTGATGCTTCAGCATGAAATCAGGATTATTGCTGTTACCGATGAGTCTGAAGAATATATCGGTGTGATCGAAAAAAAATCGATCCTTGAAGAAATAACACAGATGTTGAACATTTCCGTATTGGGTTCTGTGCTTACGATTGAAATTTCAGCGGATGATTTCTCCCTGACCGAACCTGTGCACCTGATTGAAAGTGAAAAAGCCAATATCCTGGGTGTGGCTGTTCAGCAGGTTGACAAATCGATACCTGTAATTCAGGTTACTTTCAAGCTGAATATCAGGGATACATCCGTGGTGAGTTCCGCTTTAAGGAGGCACGGATATAAAATTTTGAGTGAAGAAAACAGTGACTTGCTGAATCTTGATTTTACTGAAAGAGCCGATGAGCTTATCCGGTATCTCGATATCTGATTTTTAATTTCTTTGCAAATCAAACAGGGAACAAATACCATATTCTTGGTATATTCAGTAATGTAAAATTGTTTTTGAAATACAGACCCCCATGATCAAAAAATATTTGCCGTCTCTTCTTTTTACCCTGTTTATATCTCCTTACTTTTTTTTAGCAAGTGCACAGCACAACCAGCACTCTTATCAGCAGATATTCCAGGATGGATTGCTTCTGTTTGAAAGAGGACTGTACACAGAAGCAGAATCCAAATTCAGGCAGGCACTTGATCAGAATGATCAGAACAGCAGTTTAACAGAAGCAGCACAATTTCATCTTGCACGTACACGGATGAGGCTCGACTCACTGAACAGTGAAATTTATGTTGAGGAATTTATCTCGGAACATCCCGAAAGTTCATATTCCGTTGAACTTCTGACAGATTTGGGCCATCGCTATTACGAAAACGGGGATGCCGTTGAAGCGATAACAACATATGAAAGGGCACTAAATTATCCTTCGGGTGAAGAGGAGTCGGTAGATCTCTATTTCTGGCTTGCTGAAACATCGGCACAGTCCGGTTATTATGACGAAAGCCAGAGATATTACCTGCTTCTGGCCGAAGATCACCCCAAATCTCCGCGGGCACCTGAAGCCCTTTTTGCGCGCGGACAACTGTTTCTGGAGCAGGAAGAATTTGCCAAGGCTACCGGGGCCTTTGAACTTTTGAGAAGCCGTTATCCCGGGAATTCCATAACACGTCGTGTGGGAACAGCTCTTGGAGAATCATATTATAAACAGGAGAGGTTCCGGGATGCGATTCAGGCTTTTGAAAATGCAATGCCCTATCTTGATGAGGAAGGAAGGTCGAAAGCTGTGTATCTTACTGCCGAGAGCTATAATGCACTCAACGAATTTGAGGCGGCAACCAAAGCATATCGCGAATATATCAATCGTACGGAAGGTACCGATGATGTGCGAATCGCTCACTACGGGCTTGGATGGGTTTATCACAAACAGGAAATCTATCACTGGGCCGCCCGGTCGTTTGGCGAAGCAGCAGCGGGGAATGATGAACTTGCCAAAAAAGCACTTTACTATAAAGCAGTGAATGAAAAATTGAGCAGCAGGTATGACCTGGCTCTCGAATCATTCCGGGAATTCGGCGAACGGTTTGAAGAAGGCCTCTTTTCTGAGAATGCCTATTATGAATGGGGGATTACAGCCTTCGAAGTCGGAAGGTATGCCGAAGCAATTGATGCCCTCTTGCCGTTGGCCAGAAGAGTTGAAGAATTAAATGAGCCGGGAAAAGTGCTTACATTTCTCGGTGAAGTTTACTTTGCAAACGGCGAATATACAAGAGCCCTGGAAACTTTTGAGATTGCCGAAAAGATGGCGGATCTTGATCCGGCCCTTAAGCTGCAGGCCCGCTTTCAAAAAGCATGGGTGCAGTACAGTAACCAGGCATATCAACAGGCACAGCCGGATTTTGAATTTGTGTATGAAAACGGTTCCGGTATGCCGCTTGCAAAAGAAGCACTCTTCTGGAGTGCAGATGCTCACTACCAGATGAGGAATTACGGGCCTGCTGCAAATCAATATGCCAGGTTCATAAATGAGAATCGCGGACATGAACTGGCCGGCCCTGCGAAATATGCGCTTGGCTGGAGCTATTTTATGATGGGTGATTTTGGGAATGCCGTAGATCCTTTTATCGATTTTCTGAATAATTATGATCCACCCGAAATTGCACTTTATCCTTTTGATACGGATACAAAGCTGAGAATCGGCGACAGTTACTTTGCCCTGGGCGAATACGGCAAGGCGTTAGAATATTATCAACAGACCATTGGTGCCGAACCAGGTGGCGATTATGCCATGTTTCAGGTGGCAAACAGCTATTACAGGATGGACAGAAACTTCGAAGCAGTTTCAGAATTCAGAAAACTTCTTCGAATATATCCGTATAGCTCTCTCAGGGAACAGGCACAATATAATGTGGCATATATTTACCTGAATACGGGAAATTACGATCAGGCTATCGAAGAGTTTGGAACAGTGATTAATCGTTTTCCTTCCACCGAGTGGGCTGCACGGTCCCAGTACAATATCGGGGATGCCTATTACAACGCAGGTAATTTTGAGGAGGCAATTGAAGCCTACAAATCTGTGCTTGAAAATTATCCGAGAAGCGAATATATCATAGAAGCTATTGACGGGATTCAGTTTGCACAACTTTCGGGGGGCGGCAGTGACTCAAGTACCGACATTCTTGAAGATTTTCTGGCCGATAATCCTACCTCAACAACTGCCGATCGCCTGCGCTACCGCCAGGCTGAAAACCTGCTTCAGTCCGGTAATTATGAAGCGGCTGTATCTGAATTCAGACAATATATTCGTATTACCAACAACAGGAACTTGCTTCCGGAAGCTTATAACAATCTTGCCGATGCTTATATGAGGACTGATAAAACCGAGGAGGCGGCAGAAGCCTACCAAACGATTATTTCTGATTTTCCTGATTCGGACCAGGCACCGGTCGCTTTGGCCGAGCTTGGCAGGATCCGCTTTGAGCAGGGGCGCCTTGATGAATCCGAAAATTATTATAGTGACCTTCTACAAGCTCCGAGGTACAGGCAGGAAGCAAATATGGGCCTTGGTAACATTAATCTCGAAAGAAACCGCCTCGGGGAAGCCCGTACTTATTTCGAGGATGCTTTAAAATCAAATCCAAATAATGAGGGAGCAAAAAACGGCTTGGCGAAAGTACTTTTAAGGGAAGAGAACTACAGTGAAGCCCGGCAGATTTTTGAAGAAGTTTCGAATCGAAGTACAGCTCAGGCTGGCGCTGAAGCCCAGTACTACATCGGAAGAACCTATCAGCAGGAAGGAGATTTTGACGCAGCTCTCGATGCTTATTCAAAAGTTGAGGTGTTATATGAAGCATTTGATGTGTGGGTATCTGAAGCTCAATTCAATACCGCGGAAATATATATCCGCCAGGGCAGGCAGGGTGATGCCATTTCAATACTTGAATCTATCAGGGAAAATTATCCTGGTACAGATGCTGCAGTCAAAGCACAAAGACTGCTTCAAAGCCGAAATTGATATTTCTTTTGTGATATGAATCAAAAAGTAAAACCTGCTCAGCAGCTTAAGGGAGAAATTATTATGCCTCCCGACAAATCAATTGCCCACCGCTCTGCTATGTTTGCTGCCATTGCAAATGGGTTGAGTGAAATCAAGAACTATTCTGAAGCCGCAGATCCACAAAGCACGCTTTTGTGCCTGAAAAAACTTGGGGTTGAAATAGAAACCATTGACAGGGGGATTCTCAAAATAAAAGGTGTTGGCAGAAATGGTTTTAAAGAGCCTGATAGCATTCTCGATTGTGGCAATTCAGGTACAACCATGAGGCTTCTGTCGGGTATTTTGGCCGGGGCCGGTGTTCCTTGCATTCTTGAAGGTGACGATTCTCTCTCAAACCGCACCATGAAAAGAATCATCACGCCGCTGCAGCAGATGGGTGCTGAAATCAGCGCAAGAGAAAATAATTATGCCCCGCTTAGAATCGGCCCCAATTCGGGCATTAAGGCTTTGCGATTCCCACTTCCCATTCCGAGTGCACAGCTAAAATCATGTGTACTGCTTGCAGGCCTTTACGGAGACGAAAAAACGATTGTCATCGAATCGGAAATCAGCAGGGATCACACGGAACGGCTTCTCGATCTGCCGGTTGAAATATTTGGAACCGAAAGAAGAATCACAAGTGATAAGCACCATGCCATTCCGCCTCAAAATTATAGCATTCCCGGCGATTTTTCTGCCGCTTCTTTTTGGCTGGCTGCAGGGGCAATCCATAAAAGAGCTCATTTACGATTAAAATCAACCGGTATCAATCCCACCCGATCTGCATTTTTGAATATTCTCGAACAAATGGGAGCCGAAATAGAAATTCAGAATGAGATAATGGAAGGAAAAGAACCGGTGGCAGATATCACAGTCAAATCTTCAGAGCTGAAAAGCGTGGATCTGCCAAAACACCTCGTTTCAAATTGTATTGATGAAATTCCGGTTATGATGGTAGCCATGTGTTTTGCTGAAGGCGTTTCTACCATCCGGGGAGCAGGCGAATTGCGCCATAAAGAAACCGACCGGCTGGCTGCCATGCAAAATATCCTTTCAAAGGCCGGTGCCCGGTTTGAAATAACAGAAGATTCGGTAACAATTGAAGGTGATCCCGGCTTTGTGCCAAAAGCAACTGAGTATGAGAGTGAACATGACCACCGCATCGCAATGTCGGCTGCAGTGATGAGCCTTATGGCTCAAAAAGAATCTGTGGTCAAAAACTCGGATTGTACGGACATTTCATATCCCGGCTTTTGGCGCGACCTTGCAGGGCTTTCGCAATAAAAAAAGGTAAAACACCGAAATCTGCCATAATTTAATTTTGTAAGCCTGATACGCCCCTCATTATGTCAGTGCCATAGATATTCAATCGTCTGACTGTCAATACGTCAGTGAATAAACCTTCACATCTTGCTTGGCACTGTGATTGCTCAATGGTAAAGAAACCAAGGTGATATCTATGAGCAACTATACAACAGATCTTGAAAACCAACTGAACCGGATTGGTAAAGACATCCGGTCATTTGTGGAACGTCTTGTGCCGATAGAGACGGAAGAATTTGATTTTTCGCCCGATTGTGACATTGTAGAAAGTGAGGATGGATTTAAAATCATAACGGATCTTCCGGGGATGGAAAGTGATGATATACAGATTACACTCAAAAACAGGGTACTGATCATCAGCGGAGAACGTGAATTTACCCTTGATGAAGAGGAAGAACTTAAACGGGAAGAGCGGAAACAGGGAGTATTTTCACGGTCGTTCGCAATTCCTGTTGAAGCAACATCGGGTGAAGTAAAAGCCAAATTTAAAAACGGCGTACTAACGGTTTTTGTACCGAAAGCCGAAGATGAAGAGAAAGCTCATAGGATCACGATTGAATAAGAAATTCAAGAAACAGAAAACAAACAAAAATTTTAACATAAAAACAGAATAGAATTATGGGTAAGATAATTGGAATAGACTTGGGAACCACCAACTCGTGCGTTGCCGTAATGGAAGGCAATGAGCCGGTTGTTATACAAAACTCGGAAGGTGGACGGACAACCCCGTCGGTTGTCGCATTTTCAAAAGACGGTGAACGCCTGGTTGGTGCACCTGCAAAAAGACAGGCGATTACAAACCCGGATAAGACGATTTCTTCCATAAAACGTTTTATGGGGCGAATGTTTAATGAGGTTGAATCTGAAATAGGACAGGTTTCTTACAAAGTTGTAAAGGGAGATGATGGCACTGCCCGTGTAAAAATTGAAGACCGCCTTTATGCTCCGCAGGAAATATCGGCAATGGTACTTCAAAAAATGAAACAAACTGCCGAAGAATACCTGGGAGAGAAAGTGACCGATGCGGTTATTACCGTTCCTGCATATTTTAATGATGCACAGCGTAAGGCAACCCAGGAAGCCGGAAAGATTGCCGGGCTTGAGGTAAAAAGAATTATTAACGAGCCTACCGCTGCCTCGCTTGCATATGGTCTTGATAAAAAAGACCAGGACCAAACAATCATCGTTTATGACCTTGGCGGTGGTACATTTGATGTATCAGTTCTTGAACTTGGAGATGGAGTGTTTGAAGTTAAATCTACTTTTGGAGATACCCATCTGGGCGGTGACGACTTTGATCAAAAGGTAATCAACTTTTTAGCCGATGAGTTCAAAAAAGATGAGGGAATTGATTTAAGAAAAGATCCGATGGCTATGCAGCGGCTTAAGGATGCAGCAGAGAAAGCGAAAATTGAGCTATCAAGTTCACAGAAAACCAATATCAATCTTCCGTTTATTACGGCGACTGACAGTGGCCCGAAACACCTGAATATCGACCTTACCAGGGCGAAGTTCGAACAACTTATCGATGACCTGGTGAAGAAAACAGTGAAACCATGTGAAAAAGCATTGAAAGATGCGGGAATTGATAAAAAAGAGATCGATCAGGTGATCCTGGTAGGTGGCTCAACACGGATTCCGAAAATCCAGGAAACGGTTAAAAAGTTCTTTGGCAAAGATCCGAGCAAAGGTGTAAACCCTGATGAAGTTGTAGCCATAGGCGCAGGTATTCAGGGTGGTGTGCTCTCAGGTGATGTTGATGATGTAGTCCTGCTTGATGTTACACCGCTCACCCTCGGGATCGAAACACTTGGCGGTGTAATGACCAAGCTGATTGAATCCAATACCACAATCCCGACCAGTAAAACCGAGACATTCTCGACGGCTGCTGACAACCAGAGCAGTGTTGAGATCCATGTGCTGCAAGGCGAACGAGCCCAGGCCAAAGATAACCGGACACTTGGCCGCTTCCATCTCGACGGAATACCGCCGGCACCTCGCGGAGTACCTCAAATTGAGGTGACCTTCGACATTGATGCCAATGGCGTACTTAAAGTAAGCGCGAAAGACAAAGGCACCGGCAAAGAGCAGAGCATCCGGATTGAACAGAGCTCCGGACTGTCTGATGAAGAAGTTGAAAAAATGCGTGAAGCTGCTAAAGAACACGCCGAAGAGGATAAAGAAATCCGTGAGCGTGTAGAGAAGCTGAACCAGGCCGACAGCCTTATCTTCTCGACAAGAAAGCAGCTTGATGAATACAAGGATAAAATCTCGGACGGCAACAAAGATAAAATTAATGCCGCACTCGACAAGCTTGAGAAACTGCAGAAGGAAGAAAAAGTGGACGAGCTTGAAGATGCCATGAATGAGCTGAACCAGGCTTGGTCGGCTGCTTCCCAGGAGATTTATCAGTCGGCCGAAGAAGCTCAACAGGCTCCGGGCGAAAACGGAGAGCCAACCACTGAAGAAACCTCAGCCGAAGGCGATGATGCCGTAGACGCCGACTTCGAGGTTGTGGATGACGATGATGATGATAAAAAATAAATAAATAACCAGGCATATTGCCTTGGTATGTAAAATTGAAAGGAAGCGTTCTAACTGGCGCTTCCTTTTTTTATAGATTTGACACACATTAGTGCTGAAAATTTTATAAAATTCAGCTCAGACATAAAATATATGGTCTTTGAAAATACAAATCTGATATGGTGGAAGGATGTCCGAAAAATACAAAATCCTGATTGTGGACGATGATCAGCCTGTCCATCTCTTTACT
The DNA here is from genome assembly GCA_964415185.1 of uncultured Balneolaceae bacterium. Taxonomy (GTDB): domain Bacteria; phylum Bacteroidota; class Rhodothermia; order Balneolales; family Balneolaceae; genus CAYVBJ01. The sequence goes on from CAYPZI010000009.1 coordinate 51,403, forward strand.
GATAAAGCACTTGAGGTAAGTTATAATCTTTCTCATGCGAATAGTGCCCAGGAAGCGATTGACCTGATTACGAAAGAAACTTTTAACCTGATACTCAGCGATATTCATATGCCGGGTATGTCAGGACTTGAATTTTTGGAATCGCTGCTAACGGATGCCAATAAAAAAAATATTCCTGTCCTGATTATGACGAGCCTCCCTACGGTAGAAAAGGAGAAGAAGGCTTTTGACATGGGAGCAGCCGATTTTATGGATAAAAGCATTTTTTTCCAAAAGGAAAAAGATGAGCTTTTGAACAGGGTGCAAATGAAGCTGGTTACCAATGTCGATGTACCCGACTTGCCTAAAGGCCTGAATGTAAATAAAAAACATCTTGTATCGGTATTGATGGACGAAGCGATTACCGGAGATTTCTTCACAGCTTCCCGGAAATTGTTTATGGAGCTGCGAAAGGTATTCGGCCTTGATCACATTTACCTCTGGAGCCTGCGGTCGGAGGAGCCCCAGGTGCTTCTCAGTATCGGTAATGAAACCCTGCTGAAATTCGGCCCGGCCGATTTAAAAAAGGAAAAAAGGTTCAGTGATTTTTTAAAAGAAAAAAAACCGTATTTATCCAATCATGTATTTGATGGAGAGAATGGGATATTTTGTGAAGCATCTAAAGATGAAAACCTTCCGGCTGAAGCCGGTGTACCACTCTATGCTATCTCAGACAGGGAACTGGTTAAAAACAAGATGAAAATTATGCCGGGCACAGAGATATTTGCACTTGTTACATTAAAACGGAACCGGCTGATAACTACCGAAGAGTATAATTTCCTGACCCGTTTTCTGATTCAAAGCGGCACCGTTTTGTGGAGGCTGTTTTCCAGGATGTAAAGAACACAAAATTTCAGAACTTCTGAATCAATTTAGCAAAAACAAGGGATTACAGGGATGGTATCGTAAAACAGGAAGTCGTTTTTGTTAGTTGTCAATCTGACTTCTGACTCCTGACTCCTGACTCCTGACTCCTGACTCCTGTCTTCCTACTTCTTAAGCCTGATCCATTTCCAGATGGTATGTCCTGCAAAACCGGAGATGGCGCCAATTCCTGCGGCAATTAGAAGTGCCAGGCTAAGCTGGTTGTGCACATAGTTGGTAATCATAATCCCACCGACAAAATGGAGAACTACAGCCACAATGTAGCCGATTACAAACGAAGAGATCATATCCACCCTTTTCAGGTTTATAAAAAAGAGTGAGATAAATGAAAAAACGATACCCGAAAAAAGCCATATGCCCAGCATTGAGACATCCGTATAATCCAGTTTTCTGAGTGGCTGGGTCCAGATGGGAAGGCCGCCTCCAGTTGTAGCCAGAAGGGTGGCAATCATTTTATATTTTTGACGGGTAGCTGTGTTCATATCTTAAATTAGTTTATCTGACTTATTATTAAAAACCCGGTCACCCAGTTTACGCTCAACCCGGTCACCATAAAAAATGTAATTCTAAATGTGATGTATAGCAATCCGGATCATCAAATCTAA
>CAYPZI010000010.1:0-50175 GCA_964415185.1 uncultured Balneolaceae bacterium
GATATGTGCCGGGATGCCTGGAACTGGCAGTCCAAAAATCCTGAAGGTTACTCCAATGGAATAAGCTGAATAAATCATTTAGTTAATCTGAACGATTGTCGTACTTACTATCGCAAGCATAGAGACAATTGCCGAGAGAATTCCTATTCTTTCCTGAGCCGTAAGTTCAGATCTCTCGGGTTTTTCAGGCACAATAATTGTCGCTCCCGGCCTCACATCAGGGTTATTTTTGAAAAACAAAAACCGTTTCATTCTGTCAACTTCTCCGTTGGCATAAACAATGAATGCCTTTTTCCCTTTCCCGTTATCAGTAACACCACCTGCTTCATCAATATACCTGGTTAGTGATTTGCCTTTTTCATATCGTATACTTACCGGTGAAAGTACTTCCCCTTCTACCCTGACTGTTTGCAACTCTTTAGGTACCCTCAAAATATCACCATCCTTAAGAATCAAATCAAATTTACTTTCAGGTGCTTTTAAAATTTCATCCAATTTCAAGCCTACATTTGTGGTTTGTCTCGAAATCCGGGATTCAACCACCAAAGTATCAAGAGATTCTATTTCTTCGAGATCAGCCTCATCTACTGTGATCCTTCTTTCAAGTGATGCACCTTCAGGGAAAGCATATTGACTCAACCCACCCGCCAATTCCAGCAAGTCAGAAACCCTTGTGGTTCTGTTTTGCAAGGCATATTCACCTGGAAACTGAACCTCACCTTCAATACGCACTATTTGCTGCTGTTCATAATTGGGTTCGGTTCTGACAAATACCTGGTCAAATGGCTGCAGCATGAATTTACCGCTTCCATTTGTAATTTCGAGGTTTCGGTTAACATCAAATTGAAAAATTTCAGCGATGCGGTTCGATTTTAACCGTCCCTCCTGGTTGGTTATTCTTCGGGCAACGTCTATCCTGTAAGGAGCAGCTTCATCCCTGAAGCCCTGCGCTAAAAAAATGGCATCTTCTATTGTCATACCTTCGGCATAATCAAACTCGCCGGCACTGTTGACGGCACCACGAACATTGATCGTGAATTCTTCCCTTAAATCAAAGATTGATGATATTCTCACCAGGTCATCTCTTTTCAAAACGATATCATTCTCCCCGGGCTGAGACATTACTTCACCCGCATGAAACGATATGGTTTCCATAGTCAAATCGTCCTGTAATCTGAAAATAATACCTCTCGGCAAGAATGCATCTTCTCTTAGGCCATCTGCTTTTTTGATTAGTTCAGCAAGTGTCATTCCAGGTGTTAATTCAAAAGTGCCTTCTCTGAATACAGCACCTTCAATCTGAACGCGATTTTCAAACCGATCCAGAATTTGTCCTACAGTCAGACGATCTCCATTTCTAATTTCAAGATTTCTGCCTTCAGGATACATCACATCGGAAACACTTTGCTGAATGGGAGTGTTTCGTCTTAATACAAGCCGTTTTGTATATGCCCTGTCTGTAAACCCTCCTGTGAACTCAATCAAATCTTCGAGGGTCTCTCCCGGCCTCATTTCAAAAATTCCGGTTCTTTTTAATTCGCCTTCCACAGTAACCCTGTTCATATATGGATCAATCTTAATAATGTCCTGATCTTTTAACATAACATTATCACTGAGATTGCCATACACCAGGAAGTCATAAATATCAAGCTCTGCAACAGTTTCCTGGTTTCTTATTACTTTTATCATGCGAAATGATCCATCTCTGCCCGGCCCTCCTGCCGCATGAAGTGCATTGAATACTGTCGAAAGTGAAGTAATGGTATAAGTTCCGGGCTGAATTGCTTCGCCAAGCACCGTTACGTTTATACTTCTGACATTCCCCAGGCTGATTTGCGCGAATGTATTTGCATCACCGGGCCTGTTTGGATTCAAGCCGGAGTAAATTTCCTGCAGTCTTGACAAAATTCTTTCTCTTGCCATTTCAATTGAAAGCCCGTTTACAAAAATGGGGCCCAGATTTTCGATTCTAATGTATCCTTCCGGATTCACTGTTAACCTGTAGTTTGCTTCGGCAGCACCCCAAATGTCGATGACAAGTTCATCTCCCGTTCCTAATGTATAATCAGCCGGTGTAGGAATATTCATGGATGGTTGAAAAGAAATAGCACGTTGATTGAAGAGGTTGGCTCCGAAAACATTACTTTCACTCTCTGATCGTACAAATAAGCTATCTGCTGGTATATTTGTTAATCTTTGATCTTCTCCGTTTATATCTGCAGGAGGTGAACCTGGCTCACCCGTATCTCCCGTAAGCCTTACCTGATTTAACCTGTTCCTCAATTTAATAGCTTCAGATCTTGGCATCCCTCTGGAAAGTGCCACTGCCTGAACCTGATCGATGTTCATACCCTCCTCTTGTGCGCGCTCCCAAATTTGCCTGATTTGTGTATCTGAAAGTTCATCCACCCTAATTGAATTAAAATCTATATTTCCTAAATTTTGTGAAATACCCTCAATGGAACTAAAAACAAGAACAATACTAAATAGCCAAATTATTTTTGGTATATCGAATCGAAACATAAACACAGAATGGGTTTAACCGTTGTTAGCATTTGAATTGGATGTGACCGGAAACAAAATAAAAAAATTTGTAATAAATCTTCCCTATTAGTTTTACTTTTTGGATCCGGTTTAAATGCCTTAATAACAAAAAAAATTATATGGTTATAACCGGCTATAATTAAAGGAATTTCCAGATTACAGAACAAGACCGGATTAGTTTCTATTTTCTGTTTTATTACCCTTTTTAATGCAAGTATGAATTCATTAACTGAATAAAGAGTCAGAAAATTAATATATTTGAAATAAACCCAAAAAAATATTTCAATCAACCCCACAATTATGGATAACAACAATAATCAGGAAAAAAAAGAAAGATCCAGGCTTATTGTCAGGATCGGAAGCAAGATGTTATGGGCGTTTGAAAAAATAATCGCAAAAAATTCAAAAATTCCAACAACTCCTTTTTTGGATCCCTATCAATTTGACTGGGTAGAAAACCTTGAAAATAACTGGGAGAAAATACGTGAGGAAGTCGATGAAATTCTTAAACACAAAGACCTTATTCCAAGCTTTCACGAGGTTTCTAAAGACCAGAAGTCTATAACCCAGGACAATAAATGGAAGACCTATTTTCTGTATGGTTTTGGATATAAGGCTGAAAAAAACTGTGCCAGGTGCCCCGAGACAACAAAACTTATTGAGCAGATTCCGGGCATGAAAACTGCCTTTTTTTCGATATTGGCCCCGGGAAAACATATTCCGGCTCACCGGGGCGTTTACAACGGCGTAGTACGCTGTCACCTTGGAATTAAAGTACCTGAACCCAAAGAAAAATGCAGAATCAGGGTTGATGATCAATATGCTCATTGGGAAGAGGGCAAAGTCATTATGTTCGATGACACATACGACCATGAAGTGTGGAATGAAACAGACGGTGAGCGAGTCGTTTTATTCATGGATATTGACCGGCCGGTGAAATTTCCTGCAACCGTGTTAAATTCTATTTTGATAAACGCAGTACAAAAGTCATCTTTCATTCAGGATGCAAAGAAAAACCAGGAAGTTTGGGAAGAAAAGTTTGAACAGGAAAGTCCGAAAGAAACTGCCTGAATTCATCCTGATATACTCGTAAAATAATTTTGAATTTAATTTTATCATGCCAAACGTTGCAATCGAAACACTTGGCTGTAAGCTGAATTTTTCTGAAAGTTCACAAATCGGCCAGGATTTTTCCGATGCGGGCTATTCATTGGTCGATTTCGATCGGGATGCAGACATTTATATCATCAATACCTGTTCGGTTACACGAAATGCCAATAGCACCTGCCGGAAAACGGTTCGGAAAGCCCTAAAACAAAATCCGTATGCTTTTGTGGCTGTTATCGGTTGTTATGCGCAACTTAAACCTGATGAGATTGCGGGTATCGACGGAGTTGATGCAGTGCTTGGAGCAAATCACAAATTCAGGCTTTTGGAATTATTTGATGATTTCAGAAAACAGCGCGATACGCAGATTTTTAATTCGGATGTGAATGAAGTTGCCGATTTTCATCACTCCTTTTCTTCAGATGAACGTACCCGCTCATTTTTGAAAGTGCAGGATGGATGCAACTATAAATGTTCGTTTTGCACTATCCCATTGGCAAGGGGAAAAAGCAGAAGCCCTGAAATTCAATCACTTGTCAATAATGCACGGCAGCTAGTTGCAAAAGGATTCAAGGAAATAGTTATAACGGGTGTTAATGCCGGTGATTTCGGAGCTGGCACAAATGAAAATTTTTACCAACTGCTGAAAGAACTTGAAAAAGTAGACGGGTTAAAGCGAATCAGGGTCTCTTCCGTTGAACCCAACCTCCTGGAAGAAAAAATTGTAGAGCTTGTAGCTCAATCTGAGGTTATACAGCCACACTTTCATATGCCACTTCAAAGTGGAAGCGATCATATGCTGCGGCTAATGAGAAGACGATACAACTCGGAACTCTATGCGAGACGCGTTGAAAAGATAAGAGAACTCATTCCGGATGCCTGTATTGGTGTTGATGTGATTACCGGGCATCCCGGAGAAACAGATGTCCTGTTTGATGAATCGTTTCAATTTATCAATGAACTGGATGTCTCATATCTTCATGTTTTCACTTACTCAGAGAGGCCCGATACTCATGCCCTTTCTATCAAACCGGTAATTTCTCATAATGTGAGAAAAAAACGGACAAATAAATTAAGACGACTGTCCGATAAAAAGCGGTTTGAATTTGATACACGATTTTTGGGTGAATTCAAACCTGTGTTATTTGAGAGTGCGAATCGCGACAATTTCATACAGGGATGGACCGATAATTATATCCGTGTTAAAACTCCCGAAAGGCCTGATCTGGAAAATAGTATCTTTGATGTGAAAATCGGTAAACGCTTCAGGGATGGCACTCATAAAGCTGAATTTCACAGCGAAACAAGAGACCGTAACCACAGGCTTGAAAAAGTAATTGCCGAACTTACCGTATGAGCCATGGATAAAGAAAATCAGCTACGGAACATTATATATTTTTTGAAAACTGAAAAAAATCTTTTTGGTGATTTTTCGATTCCTATGGCTGATTCAGGCAGAGAATCTATTTTTTCTAAAGACGATATAAATTTTCATGAAAGGGATAGTGCTGATGATAAAGCCTCGTCTGAAGGATTTGATAAAATCAATAGTTGTAATTCACTTGAAGAACTCGAAAAATTATGTGCATCAGCAGATGATCTTAAAACAGATTTAAAAAATACCAATCTTGTTTTTGGAACAGGCAATCCCGATGCGGATCTTATGATAATTGGTGAGGCACCCGGTGCTGATGAAGACAGGCTCAGGGAACCCTTTGTCGGGCGTGCAGGACAACTGCTGAATAAAATTTTGAAAGCAATTAACCTGGAACGCGATCATGTATACATTGCCAATATTCTTAAGCACAGGCCTCCGGGGAACAGGAATCCGTTACCCGAAGAGCGACAGAGGAGTCTCCCCTATCTGTACAGGCAAATTGATTTGATTGCTCCCAAATTAATATTGTGCCTTGGCAAAGTTGCGGCAACAACTTTGCTGGAAAAGGATCCTGATGTCGCACTTGGTGAAATGCGAAGAACCTTTTATCCATTCAAAAGTGCTGAGTTATTGGTTACTTACCATCCGGCAGCTTTATTGCGCCATACGAAGTGGAAACGGCCGGTTTGGGAGGACGTACAACGACTGCGTGAACGATATGATGAGCTCGGTTGCAAGCCTTGATATTTCTTACAAACGCTAGTGTTATGTCAACCTTAAACCCGCAAAGTTTTATCCCAGGGTTGCTTCTACTTTCTCAAGATACTGCCATTTCAGAAAGGAAACTTTGCGGGTTTTTGATCCGATATTTTATTATTGACACGACACCAATTAAAATCTGTTAAAATTCTGCTTTTAAATCAGTATATTTCTTGCTCTCATTCTGATCTTGCCTTGACTGATCACTTCATTATTTGCATCTTAATCTTTGACGGCAAATCGATAATTCAATAGCAGTAAAACACCTGATGTCAGACAGTAACGGTTACAATTCCGGTTCTAAAAAAAACAACCCGTATTCCGATTCATTTGAGAAGGAAGGCCGGGTACCTCCGCAGGCAATTGAAGTAGAACAGGCCGTTTTGGGATCTATGCTTATTGAGCATGAAGCTGCTACAATAGCATTGCAAATGTTACGTGCCGAAGATTTTTACAAACCGGCTCACAGGCACATTTTTGAAACGTTGTACGAACTATACGAAAGAGATAATCCTCTCGACATATTAACGGTTGAAAATGAGTTAAGAGACAAAAACCTTCTCGACGCTGTCGGCGGAGCTACATATCTTGCCGATCTTACACGATCGGTAAGCTCAGCTGCCAATATTGACTATCACTCACAAATTATAAGTGAAAAGGCAATTAAGCGTAACCTGATTTTAAACTGTAATGAAATCATAAAATCAGCCTACGATACCACAAGTAATGCATTTGAAGTTCTTGATAATGCCGAACAGAAAATATTTGATCTTTCAAATACCAAAACGAGAGCCCAGGCCCAGCCAATCGGTGATGTACTGAAAGACACACTTGCCTACCTGGAAGAAATAAGAGGCAAGCCGTCTGGAGTGACCGGTGTTCCCTCAGGACTTGATGTCGATTCTATAACTTCCGGATGGCAACCGGGCGACCTGATCATCATCGCTGCAAGGCCCTCAATGGGAAAAACCGCGTTTGTGCTAAGTTGTGCCAGAAATGCGGCCTTACACCATGATGAAAAACTGCAAACCAATGTTGCCCTTTTCAGCCTTGAGATGTCGAGTCAGCAGCTTGTTCAAAGGTTTCTGACGATGGAGGCGAGAATTGATGCGCAGAGTGCGCGAACAGGCCGTTTAAAGGATGAAGAGTTCAAGCGTTTGATTGATGCTGCAAGCCGGCTTTTTACAGCCAAAATTTTTATTGATGATACCCCCGGGTTAAGTGTGATGGAACTCCGGGCAAAAAGCAGAAGATTAAAAAGCGAACATGACATCGGGCTTGTAGTAGTGGATTACCTTCAACTAATGAGTGCTTCCGTCAGGGAAAACAGTAACAGGGAACAGGAAATTGCCACTATTTCACGGGGATTAAAGCAACTTGCAAAAGAGTTGAAGGTTCCTGTTATAGCTCTCTCACAATTGAGCCGGCAGGTAGAACAGCGCAGCGGCGACAAGAGGCCGATGCTAAGTGATCTGCGTGAATCGGGATCCATTGAACAGGATGCTGACGTAGTCGGATTTTTATACCGGCCTGAATACTACGGTATTACTACGACTCCCGAGGGCCAATCTACGAAAGGCATTGCCGAACTGATTATCGGAAAACAGCGAAATGGACCTGTTGGTACCATCAAGCTTTATTTTGTAGAACAGTACGCACGCTTTGAAAACCTGACAAGAGCTGCCGGCCCGGATGATTACCTCTCGGATGATAATTTTGACCCGGAAGATAGTGAGGATAACAGTTCTTCAAGTCCACCGCCTGCTTTTTCGCCCGGAGATGATAACGCACCCTTCTAATTTTTTACGCCTTCTTTTGATCAAAATAATCAATTTGATGCCGTGGCACTGCTGTCAAGCACTTCAAAATTAATTTCCCTTTCAAATTGACTGTTCCCGTTTAAATCTTTCACCACCCATTTGAGTTTGTACTCGCCGGGCTCAAGTCTTGCAGCTTCAATTTCAAGGCTTTCTTTAAAACGGGAACCGAACTCTTCAAAGCTTAATGTGATATTAAACTCATCTGATTTGCCTTTTGTCCAACCCAATAAACCCCTGTTCCGTGGTTCTATTTCATAATTTAATTCAAATCGGGCAATATCATCATTATCTGTTTGCAAGCCGTAAACTTCAAAGTGAACAACCAGGTTCTCGTTACTCGGAATGTGCCTGTTGTTTGATACCACAAAATTAAATAATGAATTTTCTCTCAATTCATCACTCTTTTGATAACCCAAAAGAAGATCACTCACCATTAATTCACCGGCTGAAAATTGAAGTGGGTCAGGTTGTTCGAGGTTTACCTTTCCGGTTCCCCTGAGAGCCTTCGGGAAAAGTGATTCCTCTTTCGGCTTGGTATCGGGATGCGTATTTTCAAGCTCTGTATAAAAAACCTGAGTTACTTCCTGCTCCAGGTAGGGTATGATAAATATGGAACTGCTGGGTGTGTTTTCAACATGATCCAGAACCAAAGGTGCATTTTGTCTGTTTTGAGCAATCAGATTCCAATCGGTGTCACGTAATTGCAAGCCGTGAAAGTACTTATAAAATCCAAATACATTCGAGTTCTCACCCGGGTCAACGCTGCTAAACATCATATCCTGATTAATCGCAAGATCATTGATCAAAGCATCCGTCGGCTTGCTTTCAAAGAATGTGATGAAAACCGGCTTATCATTGTCATTTATGAACCTGTATTGATAGATGTTGATTGGAATTTCATACAAAGCTTTTTCTTCAGTTGAAATTTCCGCCGGGGCAGAATTCCTGAATTGCACGGCAATGTGATGATTTTGTTGTTTCAATAAAGCTCCTTTATACTTCAAAGATGACGTATTTTCGTTATTTGTCATAAACAGCTCGGAGTTCACTCTCCTGAAGTGATCGGAAAAATAATTATCTACCCTGGTTAATTTTGAGTAATATAGCCATTGCATTATCAAACCAGGGGTAAGATCAAAATCTGTGACTCCGGCCAGGCTTACATAAGCATGCCTGTTCGACATACTAAATGCACTGGAAGGAATCATTTCATCTATCGAAGTAAGTTCCTGAAATTTCCCGCCTTTACTCCCGAATATTTTTATCAAATTAAATTCCATTGCTTCCCTTGGCTTGTCGTAAATCCATATCTCATAACTTTTGTCAGACATGTAGTGATAATCCATTACAGCATTCTCTATCGACCTCATGAAAGCTCTTAGTTCATTAGAAATACCATCACGTGCAACTCTTGTAGAATTAGTAAAGAAATCGGTCATCGCACGGTTAACTTCACCGGGAGACAAATTCAACTGTCCATTATGGATGCTATCAGGCTCACCGAATTTAATATAAGTGATACCCCGTTTATCCGTAAAGAATGGAGGTTCACTCTCATTCCCAAAATTTTGTTTGGCATAAGCCATCCTTTGCCAATGTTCTATCAACCGCTCATTACTCAGTTTAGCCGGGGTAAGGTCGAGCTGCTCCCAAAACATTCGTATATGATTAATGATTGCAGGATCATTTTCTTTCAACAGCTCCTTCCATTTTGATTTTTGATCTCCCCCGACAAGTATTTCCAACCTATCTAATTCTTCATTAATCGCAGATTTGTTGAATTCAAGTGCAGTGCTGTCAGCTTTTGATAAACTCCATGAGTGAAGTGCTGATGCTGTTCGATAATACCCGGTTAGCTTGTTTTCAGTAGCCACACGCAAAAATTCCGTTGCTATTTTTAACGAGGGTATTTCAAGTTCTGCAGTAGCACTGCTCCAAAGTTTGAGAGCCTCTTCAAACCGATCTTGTTTTTCTAATTTTAAACCCTCATCCAAAAACTGTTTTTCATTGCTCCGGGTATCAGATAGTGAGAACTGGATGGTAACAAGGAGTAATAATGCTAGTAATGTCATATAATTGAAAAATTATGAATGTTTGGCCTTTAACGGAAAATAGTCTATTTCATTATACTATTGTCGTAACAAAAATGTAAATATTACAGATTAATGTAAAATTTGTAATAGTGCCGTGCCAATGATAAAATGTCGAGTAAAAACCCGCAAAGTTTCCATTCTGAAATGGCAATATCTTGAGAAAATGGAAGCAACTCTGAGATAAAACTTTGCGGGTTTACAGTTGACATGACACTAGTAATTCAGCCGGAAACATTATCAAATAACTCATCATAATCAGATATAATATTTCGCCAGTCCAGGTATCGGTTTATTTTTTGAAGAGAAGCTTTGGGCAATGGTTTGGATTCTCCGGTTAACAGGTTTTTCAACAATTTAAAAAGGTCATCCTCAGTATTATATAACACGGGGGAATGCAGAAGCGGATAATGCAGTGAATCCGGGATTAATTCGGGATAGTGTAACCTGTTGGGCAATAGCGGATGACATCCGCTATAAATTGCCTCCATGATTGCAACACAAAAGAATTCATAAGTTGCAGTGGATACAACAATATCACCTGTATGCAGTAATTTACTATATCTTTGAACATCTTCCACATAACCGAAATGTGTGATATGATCACCATATCTTTTCCACGCTTTTTCAAACTCTTCAGGTTTTTGATGTGAACTATCACCTGCAAGGATTAGATCAAATTTAAGATCAATATCATTGAGTCGATTTAATACCCTGAAAAACATGGAAGGATTCCGGTCAAATTGCCAGCGCTGGTTCCACACAATCACAGGACGCTTGTTTTGATTTCTAAGGTCGGGCTGAGTATCAAATACCTTCAGATTCAGTCCGGGATATTGAACAATACTTTTATTTTTAATTTTATCAATTGTGTTGAAGTGTTTGTCATCAGGAAAATTATCAAGAAATGAGGGAAGGGCTTCAAGCAAGTTTTTCAGGTGAAATTGAGATGAAAATATCAGCTTATCTGCAGATAGCATACTCAGATAGTTTACATAACAGTAGGTGATGTCGCGTTCAACGCCATCCGGCATTGGCTGCGTAAGCTGATTTTCATGCATATACATGATTTTAGGTATATGTGCAAACCTCGGATTTGTGAGAGCAAGAAATGCCGGAAGGTTTGTCATACTGCTCACAAGCAAGATTTCAATATCGGCTTCTACATGGGCTGCCATTTCAGCAAGTTTTACCGAATCGCCATGCATTCGCCATTTCCAGCCCTTATAGTTCAGTTTTAAAGGAATAATTTTATGGACAGAATACTCCATCAATCCCTTAAGAAATGCTTTATGTGAACCACTGTAAAAAGGTTCTACGGCTAATATATTCATTGAAATAAAATAAAAAAAGCCGGTTAATATATCATTAACCGGCTTTAGCTAATTTGTTAGTCAGAATTTAATCATCAGCTTTTTTTCGTAACAAGCATAACGATCAACCCAATAATAACAACTATACTTACGATAAAGAGAATCATCATAAGATTTGATTCCGGAACTGCTTGTTCATTCCACTCGTTCAATCTAAGGTCAATAGATGAAATTTGAGAAAAATCAAGCACATTTGATTCTATGATCAGATCTCCCCAATCACCTTTGAACCTGTTATTCCAGAAATCGTTGAAATTCCTGTAAACTTCATAATTTTCTTCGCTGTTTTGTTGCATGCTTGTTTCAACAGCAGCATCGACAAAACCGATTATCGACTGGTAAAATGACTCAGATCCGCTAAACGAAGATAAATTGATTCCGTTTTGGCTGAAAGCAGTAGTGATGGCTCCCCAGAGCTTATTATCCACGCTTGCTTTCCAGGCAGCAATCATGTCAGTTATTTCCTGTTCAGCCTGTACAGGTTCATCAGGGGCAAATACTTCAGCCAAAGAACCACCCATGTCGCCCCAAATTTCCTCAAAATAAGCATTTTGAGCCCTCATCTGGAGATAATCGGGAAGTTCAAGTCCGGAATCCTGATCTGCCCTGTTTACATACTCTGCAATGATTGTTTGAATAACATTTAATGGATTTTCTTCCAGGCCTTCTTCTGCATCCTGAATTTCAGATAATGTGGCAGGATCCGTGTTTTCAAACTTGTTCAACAGGTCTTGCAGAAAATTAACAACGAACTCATCTCTTTCTTCAAGGTTCTGCCGATACTGTCTTGCCAATGAAGAAACCCGCTGCTCACTTGATCTTGATTGGGCAAGCTGACTTTCCAGATCCTCAGATCTCTGCTCAAATTCGTCAAGCTGGTTTCTGAAGTTAGACAGATCATTATTTAACTCATTAATACGTTCATTGAGTGCCTCAATCTCGGAAATATTCTGTTCCGTATTAGCAAATCTTGAACGCAGGTCAGCAATTCTGCCATCAAATGAATCCGGATAAATGGCCGCATCAATCAAATCCGCAGAGCCGGCATATTGGCTTTCCAACGCTTCTATGTCACGCTGAATCTGAACAAGATCATCAGAAGAAACTGCATTATCAATCCTTTCAACAAGGTTTTTATACTCGGTTCTGAAGTCTTGTTGTATTTCGTAGTCAGATTGTTGCGCAATTGCGGGTGTGCTAACGAAAGCTGCCAAAAAAACAATTACAGGTAAAATTTTAGTCAATTTGTTCATAATTATTATCCTCCTATTGTAAACCTTCTTCTGTCAGGCGGTATGTATCACCGGTAGCAGTATCAATCAATTCGATATGATCCTGTCTTTGATTAAATGCCGGTTCCCCAAGGCCTGAGGTTGTAATTGTAATTTTAATGTCGAGCTCCAGTTCATTTGCACTGCTTTTAAAAACATAAACATTCTCAAATCCGGATGCAGTTACAAAATAGAATCCAGCCCTGTTTCGAATCAAATGAACTTTACTTGCTGAAGCTGCCCCTTCTTCTTCAAGGATGGGTGAAATATTAAATTTAACGGCGTAGCGTTGGTCATGCACTATGTTATTGTTATCAGGAGTTACAACACTTTCAATGGGCTGTGAGTAATCCACATTTTGAATAACCAATGATGGTCCACAGGCATTCAAGCCAAGCAGTAGTGCAACACCAATCAATAATGTTGTTATTTTTGAATTTGCCATGGTTTTTATTTTGTGATTGTTTTGGTGATTTTAATTAAATAGCTATCTCATTAAAATGTTTCATCATACGCTTAAAACCGTATTAAACGGAACAGAGTCCGGGAGTTTTTGCTTACCCTTAAGATCCGAAATTTCCATCACAAATGAGAATCCGATCACATTGCCTCCCAACTGATTGATTAACTGATAAGCTGCTTGCGCTGTACCGCCTGTTGCGATCAGATCATCATGAATAATAATATTGGAATTTTTTGAAATAGAATCCTTATGAATTTCGAGGCTGTCATTACCATATTCCAATTCGTAAGAAACAGACAGGGTTTCGGCCGGAAGTTTATTCGGTTTCCGAATTGGAACAAAGCCGGCATGCAGATATTGAGCTATCGTTACTCCAAAAAGAAATCCTCTTGATTCCAGGCCAACTACGTAATCTACTTTCTGCCCCCTGAAAGGTGCTGCAAGCATTCCGGATGTTAATTCCAGCGTATCCTTATTTCCAAGCAAGGGTGTTATATCTTTAAATTGTATACCGGGTTTCGGATAATCAGGTATTGTCCTGATTCTTTCAGCAAGAAGTTTTCTCACCGAAGAATTAATTTTTTCAATGTCCATGTATTAACTTTGCGCTATAACCTGATATTCACTTAAAGTTTTGCTTAAACATAACACATTCTGAATAAATGTATAACGAAAAATCTGATTTTAAACTGAATTTTCATCAAAAATTTATGTTTCAGGCCCTGAAACTTGCTGAAAAGGCCATGAAAGAGAATGAAATCCCCGTTGGTGCGATCATAGTAAGTGATAATCGTATAATAGGAAGGGGTTATAATCAGACGGAAATGTTAAATGACCCGACTGCTCATGCAGAGATGATTGCAATATCTGCCGCCTGTTCTACCATATCGAATAAGTACTTACAGAATTGCACCCTCTATGTTACCCTTGAACCTTGCATGATGTGCGCGGGAGCATTGGTTTGGTCAAAAATTGACAGAGTGGTTTTTGGTGCTCCGGATGAAAAAGCCGGTTCATGCGGAACACTGTTCAATATAGCTTCCAATAAAAAACTGAATCACCGGGTTGAGATTGTTCAGGGTGTTCTTGAATACGACTGTCAATATTTAATTAGGGAATTTTTCAGAAGAAAGAGAAACGGTCAAGAGAAATTTTAAATTCAATTTCAATCTGATCTTATATTTTCTTTTCAAATTTTTCCGCAAGTTTTCTGCGGCCTTTTACAGTTAGTACAGGTAATAAAAATTTGATAAATAAATATATTAATACGCCACCTGCAACAGCAATGATGGCAAAATAATCCTGGTAGTTTTGAAAAAATGTAAGGATAGTCTGTCCAGCAATCATTGAAAGCCCTACTACAATCGGAGCCCAAAGAATGACGGAAGAAACAAAGTAAACCAGGAAGTAAAAGAAATGATTGCGCAGCATGCCGGCACTAAAGTAAGTTGGAAAACGGGTGCCGGGGATGAACTTTGCTGCAAACAAGATTTCCAATCCTCTTGCATCAAATAATTTTTCAGCTCTTTGTATATCTTCTTCCTTTAAAAACCATTTGAACGGGATCTTTCTAATAACTTTGCTTCCCAGTAATCTGCCAATCCAGTAGATAATGATATCGAAAATGATGACACCGGCCATGCATGCGAATAGTGCATCCCAAAATCCGATTAATCCTCTCGCTGCAAGCAATCCGCCGCCTATACCTGCAATATCTTCATTGATAATTGAACTGAAAGCTACAAGAATAAGAATAAAAAAATATATCCAGCCTGTAAATCTTACAACCTCGGAGCTGTCGAAAAGTTCTTTAGCACTGGCTTTTCTATTATTGTCGGCTTCCGATAATATTCTTGCATTGCCGGATTCAACATTATTTAAAAATCCGATTAAAATTCCGGCCCAATTATCAGGTTTTTCAAAGATGGATTTATGAAAACCATCAATGATTGATATACTGCTATGTGGCATTATTCTGTAATGTTCATTTGACATTTGAACAGGTACATACCTGTCATTGGAACTGTGTATTAATTTAACCGGCATTTTCAGTTCTTTTAAAATATCCCTGTGCTCCCTGAGGTCCAGTTCAACTAAACTTTTAGCAAAATATGACTGTAAAGGCTGATTATAATACCATCCAAAATGCGGGAATATATTTTCTGCGCACCATATTAAAGGTGGAAGTGTTGAAAATAAAAGCTTATTTAATGTGTAATTTCCAAGATAATTCAGCTCCTGCACTCCAATACCTGATAATAGCGACAAACTCCGGGTTACCTCTTTATTCTCACCGGCAAATTTAATTGCAATGGCGCCGCCATAACCCTGCCCTGCTATATGAGCATTATCAATATTTAAAGCGGAAAGCAAATGGGTTGCGATCCTGACTTTCGAATTAATAGAGTGATCATAAAAGTTATTTTCCGGCTCTATAATTTCTGAATAAACCGGCAGAATAACCCTGTAATTCTTTGAAAGCTTTTCTGCTAACGGTAATAAAAATTCCGGCCCGTAGTATACGTCCGGAAATAATATCAGAGGTAAGTTCTCACTATTTTCCGGATCTCCCAGTTCGTATATAACCAATGGAATCGAGACCGATGGCTCAATCTCTACATTTATTACTTTTTGATATCTGTTTTCTGATTCGAAAGCAGGAAAATAATACTGAACCAAACTTGATGAAATCAGTAAAATCAAATAAGTAATTCCAATAACAGTAACCGGATGTTTCAGATACTGTATCATGCATCAATATTTAAGAATTTTGGAGGCGCAAAATCTTTAACCTCTTCCGGTTTGCATATGGGGTCAAAAATATCATTTGAACATTTATTCAGTATGATTGCAAGTTCTTTTCTGTCACTGCTATGAATAGATTCATCTCCAAATATTACTGTTATCCGAACAGATCTTAATTTGGCCATATTCCAAAAATGTTCCATGAATTCAGAATCGCCCCACCAGCAAATCGATGAACACGCAGGAGGATCGGGTTTTTTGGTTTCATAACGGATTACAGAAAAATGTACCGGTATATCTTTCGATGCCGGATATTGTAGTAAGGATGGCCTGAATGGCATAACTTTAAAACCCGGCGAGGTTGTTCCTTCAGGAAAAAGAACAACTCCCTGATATTCATTGATATTTGATGATATTAACTTATTTACCCGTTTTACATCTCTTCTTTTTGTCCGGTCAATAAAAATCACTCCCATCGTTTTAATCAGAAAACCGAGAACCGGCCAGGATCTGACATCAGCTTTAGCTACAAATGTGGTCTGAATCAAATTGTAATAGACAATGATATCAAAGTAGCTCAGATGGTTACTGACTAAAAAAAACGGAGGCTTCGGTGGCGAACCATTTACAATGAGGCTGGCATTAAAAATTCGTAGCATTCCCTTAGACCAAATTCCCATAAAAAAATTCCTGAGCGGCTCGTAATTTATTCTGAAAAGGCAGGCAAGGCCAAGCAAGATCAGATAGACGAAACAAACCAACGCCGTGTGAAGAATTGTAAGTAAAATCCTAAAAAGTGCCAGCAACTGTTTCATGCGTGGCAATTTACAATTTTTTTAAAAAAAGAGCGCTTTTGATTTTTCATTCAGATTTTCTGCATCGAGTAAAATCAAAAAATCTATGGTTTTAAAATTTTTATCGATTGCCGGGGGGCTGCAGACAAGCGTACCCAATTCAAGATACAGCCGGAATAACGGTGGTATTTCAACTGCGGGCAAATCCCTGCTTTTATCTTCAGGGGAAATTTCACAAATATATTCTTCCGCAGTTTGAACAAAATAATCAGGATGATAATACTTATTCTCCGACAAGTACTTTTCTACTGCTGCTCCTTCGCATGGATCCTGGCTCATAACAGAACAGCATCCGAATAGATATCTTTTGTTCATTTGCTTGATGTATTCTGCCAATCCCTTCCACATTAAAAACAACACTCTTCCATTTCTGTGCTCTTTTGCAATGCAAGCCCGCCCAAGTTCTACAGCGTCAGAGAGTACTTTCTGTGGTAATTCATTTAGCCTGAATTCTTCCGACGTGTAAAAACCTTCCCCCTTTTGTGCATGCTCTGATGTTTGCATTCTGTAGGTCCCGATAATCCGGCCGGTTTCATTTTCAATTACAATTAAATGATCACATTGTTGATCATATTTATCGATATCCATTTTTAAATCAAATGATTTCTGTAATCCTTCACCAAGTTCAAGATTGAAAACTTCAAATCTCAGTTTCAGAGCTGCGTTCAATTCGTTTTGATTACGGGCAAACCGTACCGAATAGCGACTGCTTTTTATTATATTACTTTCAAATAAAGAAATAGGGCGTTTGCTTATTTTTTCTTTTATCATAAGAAGTTATTGCTGTTACATTTAAAACAATCAAATTTTAAACATGAAATATCATCTTACTATAATTTTTCTGTTACGTCACGATTAATTTCAGGGGAATTAATTTTAGAATTATTTTTGTTAAACCAAATCTATTCCAATCTTATGTTATATAGTAAAAAATATTATAAAAATGAAGTTACTGATTGGGTAGTCTTTATCCATGGTGCGGGTGGATCCTCCTCCATATGGTTTAAACAACTGAAAGAATTCAAAAAATATTTCAATTTATTGTTAGTCGATTTAAGAGGACACGGCCGTTCCGCTGGCATAATTGAAGATTACTACAAAGAAAAATATACATTCAAAAGTATTAGTAACGATGTGCTTCGGGTTTTGGAGGATCATGATATAGGCAGAGCCCATTTTGTCGGGGTATCTTTGGGGACGATTATTATTCGTACCATTGCAGACATAAAACCCGAAATAGTTCAATCATCAGTTCTTTGCGGTGCAATTACACGATTGAATACAAGATCACGAATCCTGGTATGGCTTGGCCATACATTCAAAAAGGTTGTACCCTTTATGTGGCTATACAAACTATTTGCCTGGATTATACTTCCCAGGAAAAATCACCAGGAAACAAGAACATTATTTATTCAAGATGCCAAAAAACTGGCGCAGAAGGAGTTCTTGAAATGGTTTCGACTCACCTATGATATCAATCCTCTCTTGAAGTATTTTAAAGAGCAGGAAATTAATGCGCCTACCCTTTACATAATGGGTAGCGAAGATCACATGTTTTTACCGCCGGTGAAGAAAATGATTCAGGATTCAAAAAAAAGCTATCTGCAAATTATTGAAAATTGCGGCCACGTTTGTAATGTGGAAAGACCGGACCAGTTTAATAAATATTCTATACAATTTCTAAGGGAACAATCTTATTTGCACGAAACGGCTTAGACTGCAATTCTCAGATCCGGGACTAATAGCAAGAAATAGAGTTTAAAAGTTTATTCCGGGCCGTTTTCGCCTATCTCCATTCTCGATTCACGTATAATTCTCGACAGCCATGCATCCGATTGTTTCGAGTTTTGAATTTCGCGTGTGTAACGCAGCGCTTCATCAGGATTTTCAAAACCTGAATATGCAACAAAATAAAAACCAGATGCAGGGTTATACAGCATGTGGGCATTGTATCCCTCGGATTTAAATTTGTCGTAAAGCCTTACAGCATTTTCTCTGACAGTAAAGGAACCGCCAATGACATAAAACTCAAGGTTAGCATAATTGCCATCCATGTTTTCGGCAGTAACCGATTTCCAGGATTTTTCAAAATCAGACAAATCTTTTTTATCTATATCTATTTGCTGTAATTCGTTTCTCCCTGTTGATTTCGGGACATCAACCGGTGGTAAAGCGTTTACTGTCCTTTCCCGGTTATTGTTATCCGGAGCTGTTGTTTGATCTTCATTCCCTGATGTAAAAACATTGAGTTCGGCATCTTCGGTGTTTGAATCTTCCCGGCTTATAATTTCTGGTTGATCTTTCTCTTCTTTGTTTTTTTCATTTAGCTCATCAAGGGTTTCGAAAGCGTTATCATCAAACTCACTTCTGTGCCTTTCACGTTCTAAATCCAAAAGCTGCTGTTTTGATCTGAATGCCCTGTTCATTCGTTCAGGAAGCGGCTCTTCGAGCTCGGCTTCAAGCAGTACGATTAATTCAGCCTCCTGCTTGTCAATCGAGTTAAATCCAAAAAGGTATCTTAATCCGAAAAACCATGGCGGAAGGTCTTTCAAGATAGGAATTCCTCGTCGAACTTCAGTATGTTCCGTACGGTATAATCCTGCAATAACAGCGCTTTCACCGTCGAGCAGCAAAACATTGGTAGTTGCCGTTTGTTTGTTAATTATGGTGCTAACAGGATCCGGCTGGGCAGAAGATCTTTCTGTAGAAATTTCGAGATATATAAATGTAGTATCATCTTGTGATATCACGCGGGGAATAACTTCGAGTATGGTACCTGTACTAAAAAACTGGTCTGTAACATTTCCTGCAATATCCCTCTGCTTAATGGAAAAATCCTGGCCTACCTGAATCCTGCCGGCTTCTCCATCCATTACTTTTATAGATGGCGTAGCCAAAATTTGTCCCAGGTTATCTGCTTCAAATGCACTGAAAAGCGCCTGTACTTCTACACCTGCACCAATATCACCAAAATTAACAAGGGCATTAAAAACATTCT
The DNA here is from genome assembly GCA_964415185.1 of uncultured Balneolaceae bacterium. Lineage (GTDB taxonomy): Bacteria > Bacteroidota > Rhodothermia > Balneolales > Balneolaceae > CAYVBJ01. The sequence goes on from CAYPZI010000010.1 coordinate 19,403, forward strand.
GAGAAACACTTTGCGCTCCTCTTGAATTAACGGATACAAAATGATTATCACCAAATTCCGTAGATGGAAGCTGTCCGGTGTCACCACCACCTCCTCCGCCTCCGCCACCGCCACCGCCGGATTGCTGGTCTCCAACAAAATCCTGGACGTTATCGGGAACGCGGCTGCTAAGTGTAGACCAGTCAACTCCTACTTCCTGCAGTGCTCTTTTATTTCCTTCGAAAAAAGTGGCATTAATTCTTACTTCACGGGTTTTCGTGGTTGCAAGAACTTCGTCGGGTACGCCGGCTGCCGAAGCAGTTTCCTGGCCTGATTCTCTTGCCTGAGCTTCATCCCGAGTCACAATTTCAATCATATCTTCTGTTTCGTAAGCTACAAGGTTTTGTACACGCAGAATAAAGTCCAGCGCATCACGCCAGTACATGGCAGGCAGTGATATTCCTATGGGGCCGGAATAGCCTGAGCGGTCAACCACAATTTTTCCCTGGAATTCCTGTGCAAATTGATTGATTATCTCAATCGCATCCGGAAAGGAGGTTCTCCTGTCAAATGAGATCATTTCTTCCGGGTTTGTGTATTCCCGGAATTCCTTTGGAACATCTCCCTGTTGAGCAGATGCCAAAGAAGTAATTCCCAATGTGAAAATGAGTATAATTAAAAGATTTCGTCTGTTTTTCATGATATTTTGTTTCATTGTTCAACCTCCAATGTGACCATCTCTACAATTCCACCTTTGTTTAGACGGAAAACTGCCTGACCTGTACGCAGGTCAATTTTTTCCAGATTACCCAGGAATACAGGGTCGTTATTTTTTAATTGTACCATTCTTCCATTCTGATTAATCAGATAGACAGAGTTACCGGTAAGACCAACCAGCCTGCTGTTTTCGACATCAGTAAGGTTATCTTCGTTCGGTGGAATATCCCTGATCAGAGGGAAGAAAGGGTTTGAAAAATCTTCAATAGGCCGCAGGTATGCAAAAAATCCGGTTTTTTCAAGAGTCGACGTTCTGTCGTAAAAACTGCTTAGCTCAAAATTAAATGTAACCCGCGAATAATTATTCACTTCACCAACAGGAGTTATATTGATATTATTAATTTTTTGCACTGCCTGGCTGTTTTCAATTCTGTTTATAAAATTAAAAGCAGATATATAATTTCCGGTTCCGTTTATGGATGCATTAATCACACCATACTTTTCATTTATGGTTGAGTCGTTAAAAACAAAGTTGAATTCGGGATTACTCAGTCCGGGTGACAAATCAATTAGGAATTCATAAACATTGTCCGGATTACTGGAAGAAAAAAGAGCCTTATCAAAATTTTCAACAAATTCCAGTGCAGCATCATATTGATTTTGTATTACAGGCAATTGCTCTGCAATTTCACTTTTTTGATTGTAATCCTGTTGCAGTTCACTCACTTTTTCATTGAGTTCATCAATTTCAGTTTTTTGTACTATATGAATGTAGCTGTAACCGGAGCCGACAATTGCAAATAATACAACCAAAAGTATGATGGTATTTCTAATAGCGTATGACATCAGTTTCCACCTCCGTTGGTTAAAGCTTCACGAACTTTCTGAAGATTTTCCGGTGAAAACACTGCCCTGTCCGGAACAACTTCTTTAATCATCATATTGAAGATGAAAACTTCTTTTTCCCTGATTTCATCTTTTCTGACATTCAGCAAAGTGACTTCACTGAATTGTTTGGCGAGCTGAGGAATACGGTTTCGGAAAAGGGATATGCCTTCAATCATAATGTTGTCATTAACCTGCCTGAAGTTTGTAATCCACATACCTCCGATTTCATTGACTGCATTATTGAATTTATCAAGTGAAACCGTCCATCGAATGGTGCCCTGGCTCAGAGTATCCAGCAAGGTGATCTGTTCCTGGAGTTGAGCCAATTGCTCGGAAAGTTCGTTTGTTTGGTCGACAATTGGTTCAATCTGGGTAATTTGAGTTTCCAACCTTTGCGATTCATTGGTAAGAGAGTCAATCTCCTGCAGATTTTGCTGATAAAAGTAGTTCAGAATAATTGGGCTGATGCCAATCAGGAATAGCAATAAAAATCCGTGCCAGTGAAGTTTAAATATTTTTTGCCTGTCAGCAATATATTTCGGCAGAAATGAAATTTGTGGATAAGCATCAGTACTGGTTTTTGAAGTGGCGGCAGCAATTCCGACTGCAGTAGTATATGCAGGAAGAGCCAGCTTCAGTTTTTCGGGGCACTTATATTTCTCAGGGTTAAACTTGAAATTCTCTATTTCAAGATCGGGGAAATTCTTGTGGAAAAATTCAACTGCTTCATCTCCCAAAGTATTATTATAGATAATCAGCCTATCGAGTCCCGGTACTTCTCCGGTATCCAGTTGGAAAAGAATTTTTGAAAAGATTGTATTAAGGAAACTTTTGCTATTAGTTCCCTCGTTTATGACCGGTGAAACCTGAAGTATTTGGCCTCCTAACATGAAAATCATACGGCACTTTTTCTCACCGAATTTTAAAAGAGCCGTAATGTGTGTTTCATCAAGAGTGTAATTGTCTTTATAAAGCCCGATCATTGCAACTTCATCGGGAGTCACTTCATTTATAAAGAGCTTGCCATTGTACAAGTCATTTACACGAGTCACAAGATGAAGCCCGGCGGTTTCCTGGTCAATGGATGCAATCACAATGGAACCGTCGTCACGTAAATAAAATTGGTAATTGTTTTTATTTGGGGGCTCTCCGTAGATGGCCTGCAATTTATCTTCAACTAATTCAACAAGCTCTTTCTGCTTCAGCTTGGAATAGTCATTCTCTTTAATAAACTGAAAAATCGTATTCCCTGCCGGAACATTGATTCCTACATTGTGATTTTTTTCTGAAAGGTTTGAGAAATAGTTATACAAAACCATTTCATTGGTTGACGGAACCTCCGTTTCATCAACAAGGTCGAATGAATCTTCTTCCGGTTCATCTGCATCCAATGATTCAAGATCCAAAACCGGTTCTTCTTCAGAATCGGAACTATCATCATCATCCAAACCGAAAATGGAATCCGCGTCAAAAGCGGAATCATCAATTGATACTTTTTCATCTTCAACCGACTCCTGGGTAAGTTCATTTACAAGTGTCAGTTTATCGAGGCTCAATATTTCAATCCCGGATTTAGAAGCCCGGATCTTGGCAAATTTTACAAGAGAGCCTTCAAAAGAAATTCCTATAAAGTCGCGATTCTTAAGCATTCAATCAGGGTTAGTGAATATCGCTCATTAACTGGACGATACGTTTTTTGTTATTGGCGTTATTAACTGCTTCATCCTTTGTAATCCGGCCTTCATCATAGAGCCGTTTCAGGTCTTGTTCCATCGTAATCATTCCCATTTCGCTGCCTTCTGCCATCATCTGATAGATTTCATTCACATTATTATTGCGAATAGCAGCCCTAACGGATGGTGTTGCAAGCAATACTTCTTTGGCAAGAACCAGCTTGCCGTCAACGGTAGGTACAAGTTTTTGACTCATCACACAAGTCAGAACATCTGCTAACCTTGCTCTGACCCTTGCCTGTTCATCAACGGGAACTTCACCGAGAATACGCTCAATACTTTCCATTGCAGAAGAGGTATGCAGCGTACCAAATGTTTTGTGGCCGGAATCGGTAATTTCGAGTGCTGTCATAATTGTTTCAGGGTCCCGAAGCTCACCGATCACGATGATGTCAGGATCCTGCCTGAGAGCCTGGATGGCACCTGATTTAAATGAAGGCACGTCCCTGCCAACTTCCCTATGACGCACAACAGACCGCACAGGTTTATGAACCAATTCTACAGGAGATGCAATAATCACGATATGGGAATCAACCGTTCGGTTATTAGCGTCGATGATTGTGTCCAGTGTAGATGATTTACCTGATCCTGTAATACCGGTTACAAGAGTTAATCCATATTTATAATACTTCAGGCTTAAAGCTTTCGCAACCTCGGGGTGGACTCCCAAACCTTTGAAGGGCCTGATTTCGGCATCAATTTTACGCATGTTCAGCGCAAGATGTTCAAGATCGAAATACATATCAGCCCTGTATCTTTGAACCTCGCCATTATCAAGTGGCACTGAATATGAAAAATCGAGGTTTCGGTCGTTAATTAATATTTCCCGCTGAGACGGCATGATAAGATTATGCAGCAACACATCCGTTTCCTGTTTGGTGAGCTCAAAGGCAGATGCCACGGGTGACTTTTTCCCGTATACCCTGTACCAGATTTTTCCGTCACATCCGGCACTTCCCAAGTCAATATCCGATGCATTAAGGCTTCTCATTTCTAAAAGAAACTCATCGAGCAGGTTTTTTAACTCAACTCTTTCATTGTCATTTATCGATTCGATAATTTCGCCCATCTTTTTGTGATACTCCATTCCTCTTACAGATTTTGGTAATCTTTCAAGAATGGGCTGAGCCGTATCTTTAATAGGCTTTAATGATATTTGTCGTCCTTTCATTTTATGGGTTTAATAGCCTGATTCCGATTAAGCCGTTTATTTATTTATCTCCGGGTGTTTAAAAAAGACTATTCAGCCGGCTAAATGTTACATTTTCATTACAAAAGACTGCAAATAATACTAAAATCCGTCACTATTCAACCGCTTTCACTGCTGGCTATGGGAAAAATAGTTAATAAAAAACAGAAGCTATCAGGTTTTAATCGTACTTCAGTCCTATTAATTGCAGCTGCCGAACATATCTTTGTAATAAACCTTTGTTTAAAAAACAGATTTGAGCAAACGGGATGATATGAACAGATTAAATGCATCTATTATGACGTAAATCCAAGCCGATAAATAACAAAAACCTAAGCTGTAAAATGACTCTAATAATTACAGGAAAGTGTACGTAATTAGAATGAAAAATCAAAACTTTCTTTCTTCAAGCAACTTCTTTTTTAAATGAAGCAGTTGCATATTCATATTTTGAATTTTATTCTGCTGTATTTCTATAATATTCTTGGTAAAAATATTAAATAATTTTTCAGGCCTTCGCCGAAAATAATTTAATACATCGTACCGCTCAAACTTGAGAAGTATGCAATCTTCATCTGCCGTAATCTTGGCCATTCGGGTATGCTTGCTGAATAAAAATGTTTCTCCAAGAAAACTTCCGGCTTCGAGAGTTGCCAGCTCGATATTATCATGCCAGACACTTACTTTTCCATCGGCCACCAGGAATGCCGAAGTAACATGATCATCTTCATCCAGCACCAGGTCTTCATTAACATATCTCTGTTCCTCGCCCATCTGCAGAAATGCAAGAACATCTTCATAGTGAAAGTTTTTTAGTAAATGCGGAGGTTCTTTAAGAAGCTTTCGCAGGTAACTGGGCATCATATCCATCGGTGGTCTGTATTTAAATTGCATAACTAAACTCCATCAGCCATTTGGTTAGTCATCTATGGTTATCGCTATAATTTCTTCAATTGAAGTAATTCCCTCTTTGATACGCTCCCGTCCGGATGCCCTCAATGTGAGCATTCCATTTTTTATGGCTTCCTGTTTGATGACCTCTTCATCGATATCGTCACCAGCATCTAAAATAAGCCTTTTGATTCCTTTTGAGAAATAAAGGGCTTCATGAATAGCAGCTCTTCCCTTGTAGCCTGTATTATTGCATTTTTCACAGCCTACAGGCTCGTAAAAAGTTGTTGTTTCAATTTCTTCATCAGTAAAACCAATCCCTTTCAGTGTTTCGGGATGCGGATCTGCCACTCGTTTACAAGTTTTACAAAGGGTTCGTATAAGGCGCTGTGCCATAACAAGATTGACAGCATTAGCTATCAAGAATGGTTCCACACCCATTTTAAATAGTCTTGAAATCACGCTTGGTGCATCGTTGGTGTGAAGTGTTGAAAACGTAAGGTGACCAGTATTCGCCATTTTGATGGCGATTTCGGCAGTTTTCAAATCCCGGATCTCGCCTACAAGTACAATATCGGGGTCATGCCGCAAGATACCCCTGATGGCCATATCAAAAGTCATATGATGGCTGATTTTGAGCTGTCTGGCACCGTTAATCAAATATTCAACAGGCTCTTCGATCGTGAGTACGTTTTTGGTCGGATCAAGAACATAATAGAGGGCAGCAACCAGTGTTGTGGATTTACCACTACCTGTAGGCCCGGTAATAATAACGATTCCGGATGGCTTCTCAATTGCTTTTACAAAATCAGCTTTAGCTTTTTCCTGAAGCCCAAGCACATTCAGGTCGGTAATCACCTTCCTGTCATCCAAAACCCGGATAACAATGGATTCGAATTTTCTGTCAAACTGAGCACCGACCATCGGCATAATAGAGACACGATACCTGATGCTGTGGTTATCAATTGTTCTCTGGATAAAACCATCCTGTGAGGAATCTCTTTCAAAACGGTCAACGTTCCGGGTCTTATCTTTTACAACCGCCGAAATAGCTTCGGGTTTTACATTTTTTTGCTGATACCACAATTGCAATTTTCCATCTATCCTGAACCTTATGTCGGTTGTGGTTGGCCCGCTTGGTATAATGTGAATGTCACTGACTCCCTGTCTGACCGATTCCACGAGCACTCCTTCAACCAAAGAGTTAAGCATGCTTTGGTTGATCTCCGCATCTATCTCCTCCTCATTGATTTCCTGTTCATTTTTACCGGAGATTTCAGTTTCTTCATATTCAATCTCTTCAAGCAGATCCAGGAATTCATTCTTTTGCTCGTAAACCTGGTTCAATATTTTTTCAAGAAGCTCATAGCGGCAATATACCAGTTCACATTGCTTGTAATTTAATTTTGCCAATATATTCGACAAGAGTGGATCGGACGGATCAGCAGCAGCAATCGTTATTGAGGAGGAAGTTTTGAAGATTGGCACTGCTTTGTGATGCACCAGTTCATCCACTGCATCGGATGAAAGATCATTAACATACTGTTTGATTTCTTTCAATTTTTCATCGGATAAATCATCCCTGCCTGAAAAAACTTCGTCAAAAGCATAAATCCCGGCAATTTCTTTCATTATCGTATGCCGGTCAAGTTTCAGATCCTGGTAAAGAATCTGCCCTAATCTCCTGTTTGAATTTTCCGGTTCCTCAGCTAATATCTTTAATGCGAGCTGCAGCTGTTCTTCGGTAATCACTCCCCTTTTTAAAAGAATGTCGCCAATATGTCGCCGTGTATTAACTTTGCCCATTTACCAAATGATGATGTAAAAAGTTTCAGCCATTTTGATATATAATATACCTAAACAGAATTATTAATCTGAAGCGTAAATTTGTCACTAATTAAACCCTAATGCAATTGGAATTTTTTATACCCCGCCGGTATTAGGCTGAACAAGCGCTGCTTCTGAAGAAACGACGGTTATGGCGATAAGTGCAACCATGATAAAAAGATTTATGAAGAGGTTAATCAGGTCAATTACCGATTCCATCTTGTACGTTGTTTGCACCTCATAGTATTCCGCAAGCTGTTTTGCATTTTGCCTCAAGGCACCCGATTCGGCACCCAGCCGAAACCTGCTGATCGCCGTATTGGTGAATACGCCTGTAGCTTCAATGGCTTCAACAAGACCGGCACCCTCTTTCAACATCATTTTAATGGCAGTTTCCTTGATCTGTTTCTCCATGTAACTGTTGCGGCATGCTTCGGATGCAACTTTTATCACCTCAATATTTTGGCCGGAACCACTATAAAGAGTGTAAAATACGCGCGAAAAAATTTCAATACTGGTTTTATGCAACAAATCACCGATAACCGGGATTCTTATGATGTACTTATCCAGCCAAAGTTTGCCTTTCGTTGTTTTTACAAAGAAATAAAAGGCGATAGCAGGTACTGTAAACAAAAGTGTAAGAGGAATCCAGTTCGCCTGTAGCCAGTAACTAATATCCAGAGTAGCAGCAGTCATCGGGGGAAGGATGATATCGAATTCAAGAAAAAGTTCTGCTGTAGCCGGAAATATATATGCTACATAAAAAATGACAGTTGCAATCACTGCAAGTACTGTTACAGAAGGCATTAAGAGTGATCTTCTAAGATTCTTTTTAAACTCTGCATCTCTCTCAAGAAATTTCGCAGTACTTTCAAACACGAGTGCCATATTACCGGATGTGGATGCGACACTTAACATATAAGCTGCAAATTTGCCGAATACATCTTCATGCTTTCCATATACTTCGGAGCCCTCTTTACCGTCTTTCAAATCTTTCTGGATCTCCTTGATTACCTCCTTCATTTTCTTATTCTGCGTATCTTCGTAAAGAAGAGTAAGAATTTCATCATACTGCAGTTGCTGTTTCAGCAAATCAGCAGATAGGCTAACAAATGTCACGATATCCTGGTTGGGTACCCCGCCTTTGAAATCAAGCAATTTTTTGTTAATACTGTGGACTTTATAACCCAGCTTTACTAAAGCACGTTCAAGCTCTTCCTTGTTATAAGCTTCCTGTTCTCCTTTTACAACAGGCTTGCCGTTTCGCTGAACCTTGTAAAGGTATGTTTGCTTTTGCTCAAGATCCTTAATTTTATAAGATCCGTTTAATGATTTCTGAACCTTCTTCTGTGCTTCTTTTTTAGAAGTGGCTTCAAATTCGGTTTTAATTGTTTTGCCGTTACTTGATAAGGCTTTGACTCGAAATTGGGGCATATTCTTTAATCTTTGTTTCGATACTGGATTTCCGATTCTTAAATGACAAGAGATAACAAGTGTACAAATGTGACAGTCTATTATTATAATCGACTCTCGTGAAGCTAACAGATATTTTAATACGGAGCCTGAAAATTAAAGAATAATCATGTTACATTATTCTAATAATCATTTTCCATAAGTGATTTTCAAATCAATTGAAAAAATACATGAAATGTTCATCATTTTTCTTGATCATATAGCACACTTCTATTTTTAATTAAATTTGAACTTAACGAAATGAAAATTACCTCAGCAGTTGAAGCTGCTAAAGAGATCAAATCCGAAGACCGCGTTTATATCCATACAGCAGCAGCCACGCCGGTTCAACTGGTAAATGCCATGACAATGCGCCACAATGAACTTGAAAATGTAGATATCTATCACCTGCACACGGAAGGTCCTGCTGAATATGCTAAACCGGAATACAGGTCATCATTCAATACGAATTCTTTTTTCGTAGGTGCAAATGTAAGAAATGCTATTCAGAACGGCGAAGCCGACTATGTCCCGATTTTTCTGAGTGAAGTGCCTCACCTTTTCAATCGTAAGATTATTGAACTTGACGTTTGCCTGATCCAGGTGAGTCCTCCCGACAAGCACGGTTACTGTTCGTTAGGTGTTTCAGTAGATGCAACCCGTGCCGCCATTTTGAATTCGAAAAAAGTAATTGCCCAAATTAATCCCAACATGCCGCGCACACATGGAGACGGTCTGATACATAGCAGTCATATAAATTGTGCGGTAGAAGTGGATGACCCGATTCATGAGATATCCGCACCTGTGCTAACCGAGGTCGAAAAATCAATCGGTAAAAATTGTGCCGACCTGATTGACGACGGGGCCACATTACAGATGGGAATCGGAAGCATTCCCGATGCAGTGCTTGCTTCGCTTGATAACCACAAAGACCTTGGCATTCATACCGAAATGTTTTCTGACGGAATTATCCCTTTGCTTGAAAAAGGTATTGTTAATAATGCCAGGAAAAAGATACATCCCGGTAAAATTGTCGGCTCTTTTACAGTGGGTTCACGTAAACTCTATGATTTTATGGATGACAACCCGGTTATCGCCATGCTCGACTGTGCATATGTAAACGATACAGCCGTCATACGAAGAAATGCAAAAGTGACTGCGATTAACAGTGCAATAGAAATTGATTTGACCGGGCAGGTCTGTGCCGACTCGATCGGCACCCGCCAGTACTCAGGTGTAGGCGGCCAGATGGATTTTATCAGAGGCGCATCCCTGTCCAAAGGCGGAAAACCTATTATTGCTCTTCCTTCAGTAACTAACAAAGGTATTTCAAGAATTGTACCTTTTCTTAAAGAAGGAGCTGGCGTGGTTACGACAAGAGCTCACGTGCATTATGTGGTAACCGAGCATGGTGTGGCCAATCTTTATGGTAAAGGACTCAGAGAACGGGCGAAAGAGTTGATCAAAATTGCTCACCCCGATCATCGCGAATCACTTGACAGGGCTGCCCGTGACCGTTTTAATAACCTGTAAATTGCATTCCTCACCAGGGTTTTGTACTGTAACTAAAACACTTAAATATAATATCTTGCAGCATGGATCTTAAAAATATTTTAAATGACCTCGAAAGTGTTGAATACTCAGAAAAAATAACCGATGAGTATTCCAAAAAACTTGCAAACCTGAAAGTAGACGCTTCCTACTACCTGCTTCTTCTTGTTGGCCCTTATCAAAAAGGAAAAAAGAAATTCCTGTCAAACGTTTCCGGAAAAACGAGTAAAAAAATTATTCACATTGACCTCGCCGACGTAATCACAACGTCAGAGAAAAAGACGATCCAAAATATCGACCACCTGATGGACAATTTGCAGGCGGAAGACCGGATTCTTCTATTTTCAAATGCCGACAGGTTGTGCGGGGCCTACACAGGTTACACCTATTCCAGTCATCGTTATGCTACACCGCAGGAAAGGTATTTTCTAAAAAAAATCCTGGAAATCGAAAAAATTATGATTCTTGATATTGTCGATCCCTACAATGTTGATTCTACTTTGAGAAGGCATGCGCACCAGGCAATTATTTTTGACAAGCCTAAGTCGCTGCTGGCAAAGCTGACCTGGAGCCTGGGAAATGTCACTTTTCACGGACATGAATTTGAGACAAAAAGGCCGGCTTAGAATCAAACCGAAACCTTGCTTTCCTGCTTGGGATCGAGATCGTACAAGGAAGATACCGTAGCCTGAATGGTTTTATACCATTCATTTCCGAATTTATCATTGATTTCATAATAATCGGAAAAATCCGGCTTTTTCAGGTTCATCTTCCATTCCTGGTTTTTAGCTTTGAAAACGGGATCGATGTGAAGCAATTCGTGGTAGAGCAGCATTTTTTTGGTCTCTTCGTCGAGCATATCCCATAATTCGCCCGAGATCTCAATCAGGTAATCATTTCCCGAGTAATACTTCACCTCTCGTGTAGCTTTCATGCATTTTGCCGCTTTTTGTTTTGAAATGTGTGGATATATGAGAAAGTACCCGATCTGAGCAGGACCAAATTCCATTTTGTTTTCCTTAATCACTTTATTGGCAATCTCTTCAACCTCGGGAGATTCCATGAGTTGTTTGTCGCTGAGCTTGATATCACCTTTGGGGTCTAAAAAATCGTTTTGCTGCATTGTATTACTTGTCTGAGTCTATCTTGTTTTAAAAATTTGAAGTGAGAATTGAAGATAAGGAAAATGAGATTCAGAATTTCAGAAGTTTAGGAGTTCAGGAATTATATACTTTTTTGATACAACTCTTCATCTTTTTTATCATCTTATAATATCCGAAAGATAAATAAAACCAACACAGTAATGCTTCTTACAATAATACTGACGCTTATATTTTCAACGAATCCCGCCGATCCCGATCGAGAAGACCTGCTTATTTTCAAGAGCAGCCATTCCGTAGAGGCAACAGCCGAAAAACTTGCCGGTATTTTAAATGATGCCGGTATGAATGTTTTTACCATAATCAATCATCAAAAAGGAGCCGAATCTATTGATGCAGAACTCAGGCCAACACGGGTCATGCTTTTTGGAAATCCGCGGGCCGGCACACCGCTGATGCAGTGTTCACAAACAATAGGAATTGACCTTCCGCAGAAGGCGCTTATGTGGGAAGATGAAAGAGGCAATGTATGGCTGGCATTTAATAACCCGAAATACCTTGGTGAACGCCATAAAATTTCCGAACAGTGCGAGTCACAACTTGATAATGCCCACACTGCATTAAACAGATTCGGTAAAAGTGCAACGGAATAGCAGATAACAAATATCATCCTGTTCGGATGATATTTTTTGTACCTTTAGCCTTTATTTTTAATTGAAAAACAAAGGCTAAATGAGCCATTCTTCTATTCGCATCTTATTTATATCCGACATTGTCGGAGAAACAGGACTACAGCTTCTAAAAACAATACTGCCCGGAATTATCGAAAAGCACGAACCTGGCTTTGTCATAGCCAATGCAGAAAATTCACATGAAGGCCGCGGGCTGAATCGTCAAATAGTAAAAACGTTGTACGGACTGGGTGTGCATGTCATAACCGGTGGCAACCATTCATTCGACAAATGGAAGATCTTCGATTATATGAAATCCGATTCCAATCTTCTGCGGCCTCTCAATTATCCCTCAGGAAATGCCGGGTTCGGATATGGTATTTACGACATCCCCGGTTCCGAAAAAAAAATCGGGGTTCTCAATTTACAGGGCCGCACTTTTATGCAGCCGATCGATGACCCTTTTGCCACTGCCGACTGGGCTCTTGAAAGAATACGGCAGGAAACCAATCTCATTTTTCTCGACTTTCATGCCGAAGCAACCGCTGAAAAACTGGCGATGGCCTGGCATTTGGATGGAAGAATATCAGTAATGGTCGGTACGCATACCCATGTACCCACCAACGATGCCAGGATCTTCCCGGAAGGCACCGGTTATATAACCGATGCCGGAATGACGGGCCCTTTCGATTCCGTGATCGGGATGGATAAAAAAGCGTCTATTAAAAGATTTACACGGGGCACGCCGCAGCGTTTCAAAACGGCCAAAGGCGATAACCGCATGTGCGGCGTTATTATTGAAGTTGACATTGAATCAGGCAAGTGCACCTACATAGAACCTGTAATCTACCCGGAATTTAAAAACACAAAATAATGATCAAAACCAAAACAGATACGGTAATCAACTGTCAGGATGTTCACAAAAGTTTTCCTTCCAAATCGGGGGGGAAACGGTTACGTGTTCTGCAGGGAGTATCACTTGAAATCCGGGAAGCCGAAATAGTCTCGATTATCGGGTCAAGCGGCAGCGGAAAAAGCACGCTTCTCCATCTTCTGGGTGGGCTTGACAGGCCTGACTCGGGACAGGTTTTCTGGGATGATACCGATATATTTTCGTTAACAGCCAATGAGCTGGCCGAGAAGCGAAATAGAAATGTCGGGTTCGTATTTCAGTTTCATCATCTTCTGCCCGAGTTCAGTGCGGTTGAAAATGTATTCATGCCGGCCCTGATTCGGGGTGAAACCCCGGATGAGGCCGAACCGCGTGCCGCTGCCCTGCTTGACCGGTTCGGGCTGTCTAAAAGGCTTCATCACAAACCGGCACAGCTTTCGGGTGGTGAACAGCAGCGGGTATCGATGGCGAGGGCTTTAATGAACAACCCGTCCATCATTCTGGCCGATGAGCCCACCGGCAACCTGGATGAGGGGAATACCAATGTAATCCTGGATGAGTTGTTTCAATTGCGCGAAATCGACCATGTCTCCATCGTTTTGATCACCCATGAAAAACAGATTGCCGAAGGCTGCGACCGGGTATTGAGCCTGGTACACGGGAAGCTGGAAGGGAATTAGCTTGAAGTTGAATATTGGAGGTTACATGTTGAGAGCAGGTTTTCTTTATTTCAGGCTGCAATCTTAAATATTTACGGAGCTTTTTAGTCAAACGCATCTTATTTGGTCAGCCTCTTACAGATCAGTCACTGTAACGGCAGATTACAGGCCTGTATTTCTTATTTGAATAAATTTCTCAATCCGCTAACTTGGGTAGATAATCACTTTAAAATAAAAAAAAGACTATGATCCGAACCTTATCTGCAACCCGGCTTTTAACAATCCTCTCAGTTGTATTTCTTCTTTTATCATCCTCTTCCATTGCACAGGAAAAGGAAAGATATTCCAACCTTCGTGATGCTTTAACCTCCGGCGGTCAACTTTCAGGTTCAAACGGGCCATCAAATGTAATTTGGATCGACGGAGGCGATCGTTACTCATACAGCACTACAAATCCCGACACGCGCACTCCCGAAATACGAGTTTACGATCCCGAAACAGATACAGACGAACTCATTTTCAGTGCAGCCGACCATACATTTCCCGATTCTGATGACACTTTCAGGTATCGTTCATTTCAATGGTCAAAAGATTTCAGGTTTTTGGTTTTTCAAACCAATTTCAATCCTGTTTACAGGTTTTCAGGTGTATCCGATTACTATTACTATTCGATAGAAGATGAAACCTTTCAACTGGTAGCGGAAGATGCATATACAGCCGAGCTATCTCCCGACGGACAAAAAATTGCCTATGAGCGTGGTGGAAATCTCTATGCTTACGACCTCAACAAGGAAGTAGAAACACAACTCACATTTGATGCTGAAGAGAAGATTTTCAACGGACGTTTCGGATGGGTATACGAAGAGGAATTCGGAAAGGCGCAAGCATGGAACTGGTCGCACGACAGCCGCTATATTGCCTACTGGCAGACAGATGAACGAGAAGTGGAACTTTTCAGGTCCACAGATTATGAAGGAACCTATCCCAAATACGTTGAAATTCCCTATCCAAAAGTTGGGACGGAAAACCCCACTGTTAAAATCGGTGTTGTAGATGTGGAAAGCCTGGATCAGAACTGGATGGATGTTGATCTGGGGGATGGATATGTGCCAAGGATTTACTGGACAAGCGAACCGGGCAAACTGGCCATTGTACACTTTAACAGGCCGCAAACACATCTTAAGCTTTTTTTCCATGATGTAACTAGTGGAGTTGGCAATTTGATCATGGAAGAAATATCCGATCACGGCTGGATCGACGTGTTTGACTTCTTTGCGGGGATCGATGACCTCTTCTTTTTCCCAAATGACCGTGATGAATTTTTGTGGGTTTCCGACAGGGACGGGTGGAGCCATATTTATCGTTATAATTATGAAGGTGAACTTCTGAACCGCGTTACGAATGGCGAATGGGAAGTTACAAATGTATTTGCCGTAGACTCACGGAACGAAAGGATTTTTTACCTCTCTACCGAAGTGAGTCCGCTTGAAAGGCATCTCTATTCTATCAAATTCAATGGCAAAAGAAAGCAACAGCTTAGTGCTGAACCGGGCAGGCATTCTGTAAGCATGGGGCCCAATGGCAAGTATTATATTGACAGGTATTCAAACGTTGAAACCCCGCTTCAAGTAGAGCTTTGGAGAAGTAACAACGGCGGTAATATGCTGAAAAAGCTTGAAGATAATCAAAGCGTAACGGATTTCATTAATGAGCATACGTACGCACCCCGCGAATTGTTCAGTTTTACCACAAGTGACGGCCAGGAATTGGACGGTTATTTGATTAAGCCGGTTGATTTTGATCCGGGTAAAGAATATCCGCTCATGTTGAACATCTATGGCGGCCCGGGTGCGCAGGGAGTTTATAATCAGTTTGAAACCTCAAACTGGCTTCAGTTCCTTGCCCAGGAAGGATATGTAATTGCGAATGTTAACAACCGGGGAAGCGGAGGCTATGGCCGCGACTTTGAAAAAATTGTCTATAAAAATCTCGGCGAGTGGGAAGCAAATGACTTTGCAGAAACTGCAAAATTCCTGGCTGATTATCCGTGGATAGATAGCGACCGGATGGCCATCAGGGGACACAGTTACGGTGGCTATATGTCTGCCTTGACGATGGTGCTGAAACCGGGAGTTTTCAAAACTGCAATTGCAGGGGCACCCGTAACCGATTGGCGTCTCTACGATACCATTTATACTGAAAGATACATGGGCTTGCTTGAAGAAAATGAAGACGGATACATAGAAAGCTCTGTTATGGCCCATGCAGACAGCCTTCAGGGGCATCTTTTGGTAGTGCATGCATCCATGGATGAGAATGTGCATATTCAAAATACGATGCAAATGCTCACCGCATTCACTAATGCGGGGAAAGATTTGGACCTGAGAATTTATCCTCCCGGTACACACGGAGTTGCCTTTAACATGAACAGTTTTATTCTGCTTTACGATACCTATACCAGGTATCTCGACCTTCATATCGGTAATCAATGAAAGTGAATATCATATTTGTGAGCATTATTTTGAACTTATAACTGTTAATCCCTTTCAAATTTGAAGATCCTTGTAGTTGGAGCCGGCGATGTCGGATTTGAATTGAGTAAAGTCTTATCCGATGAGAAACATGATGTTGTAATTATGGATAAGGATGAGGATTGTCTCAAAAAGATCAGTGAGAATCTGGACGTACTTACCCTGAACGGTAATGCAACTTCGCCGGTAGATCTTGTCGAGGCAGAGGTTAAGTCGGCCGATGTAATGATTGCCGTAACCAATATCGATGAGGTAAACATTGTATCTTCAGTGATGGCAAAAAGGCTGGGTGCCCGGACGGTAATAGCCCGTGTACGAAATGACGAACTTTCAAGGCCCGATTCACCGCTCTCACCTTCCGAACTGGGTATTGATATTCTGATCCATCCCGAACTGGCTGCTGCCCGGGAAATAGCACTTCTTCTGAAACGGGCCTCGGCAACCGATGTGGTTTCGCTGGCTGAAAACCGAATGCAATTGATAGGATTGCGCCTTAAATCATCCTCAAAATTGGTCGGTATGACACTTGAGGAGACTGCTCAGTTAATCGATGAAGTGCCTTTCCGGTTGGTTGCCCTTTCAAGGCGTGGGAATACGGTAATCCCGAGAGGGTCAAACCGCCTGAAGCAGATGGATAATCTTTTTATTTTGTGCAAAACGGAAGATGTTGAAAAATTTATCCGTCTGACAGGCCATAAAGACGAAAACTTTGAAAATATTCTCATTTCCGGTGGTTCAGAGGTAGGTGAACTGCTGGCAAAAGAGCTAAGTGAAGACTCGCATGGATGGAATATCAAATTGATCGAACCTGATTATAAAAAAGCAACCGAACTGGCAAATGAGCTGAAAAATGTTTTGGTACTAAACGGGAATCCGACTGACCCGAACCTGCTTGTAACCGAAGGCATTAATGAAATGGATGCATTCATCTCCGTCACACAGGATGAAGAATCAAATATCATATCCTGTCTTATGGCCAAGCATCTTGAAGTAAAAAAGACTGTTGCCATCGTTTCAAAACCAGAATATCTCCCTCTAAGTGAAACTATTGGCCTGGATGCAGCTATTAATGTGAAGGCATCTGCCTCGGATGAGATCCACCGGTGCATCAGAAAGGGTAACATTACCATTATCAAAGCACTAAAAGGCATTAAAGCGGAAGTGTTTGAAGTTGTGGCTTCAAACAAGTGCAAGGTAATTAACCGCCCTGTGCATAAACTCAAGTTACCCGACGGAGCCATTCTCGGTGGTGTTATTAAACAAGATGACACCGTTGAAATTGCCACCGGTACCACTGTAATTCATCCCGGTGATAAAGTAATTGTATTTGCCTTGCCGTATGCAATTGATAAAGTGATCAGTCTCTTTCAATGATTGATATAATTAACAGGGACAGTAACCGGCCAAGAATCGACATAAAATTGATTCTCGGTTTACTCGGTGGCCTTATTTTCTTTTTTGGGCTTGCACTGTTTCTGCCACTTGGAATTGCATTGATATACGGTGAACCTTCATGGAGCTCTTTTTTAATTACATCATCCGCCTCAATTTTGACGGGCCTTGCACTGTTTTTCGGATTCAGGCCAAAGGAAGAACTCAGGGTTCGTGAAGCTTTTTTGATAGTAACACTTACCTGGTTTTCAGGCGCACTAATTGGTGCATTTCCGTTCTATCTTTCAGGTTTTATCCCCTCATTTACCGACTCTTTTTTTGAATCGATGAGCGGATTGACCACGACAGGGGCAACCATCCTTGGTGGTGTCACCAGTGACGGCTATACTATGCCGGCCATAGAAGATCTTGACAAAAGCCTGCTTTTCTGGCGTTCATTGCTGCACTGGCTTGGCGGGATGGGTATCATTGTATTAACCCTTGCCCTGCTTCCCTTACTTGGAATTGGCGGCATGCAGCTCTATAAAGCAGAATATTCGGGAACTACATCCGATAAAATTACCCCGAGAATCCAGAATACAGCCAAGTTGTTGTGGTCTATTTATGTAGGCCTGACCTTTTTTCAGGCTTTATTGCTATGGTTTCATCCCTCAATGGACTGGTTTGATGCCATTAATCATGCGTTTTCAACCATGGCAACAGGCGGGTTTTCAACCAAAAACGGTTCAATTGCCGATTTTGATTCTGTTTATATCGATGTAGTTATCATTATTTTTATGTTTCTTGCCGGTATTAACTTCGCCATGCATTTCAAACTTTTTTCGGGTGATTTTAAATCGTTTATTGAAAATAGAGAACTGAGATTTTACACTGGGCTTACATTTCTTTTTATTTTGTTAGTAAGCTTAAGTCTCTGGCAATTTGATAACTACCCCATCGCAGATGCCATTCGCTACGGCTCATTCCAGGTAGTTTCTATTGTAACCACCACAGGTTTCGGTACTGACGATTACGTTCTTTGGGCATCGTTTACCTCCTTTCTTCTTTTTACCCTCTTTTTTACAGGAGGCTGCGCCGGATCTACAGGTGGAGGCATCAAGATGATTCGGATTCTGATCATTTTAAAAAATATCGGCAATGAAATTCGCCAGTCGATTCATCCGCAAGCGGTTATACCCTTGAGGGTGGGCAAAAAAGTTATCGATCAATCTATACTCAGAACCATACTCGGGTTTTTTGTTATGTACCTGATTATTTTTCTCACAGGAACTGTGGCTATGACTTTTTTCGGATTCGACTTTCTGTCTGCAACCGGTGCAAGTATCGCATCTCTTGGTAATATCGGTCCCGCATGGGGTGAATTCGGGCCCGTAGAAAACTATGCCATTGTACCTTATGCAGGCAAATGGATACTCTCTTTTTTGATGATGATTGGCCGCCTTGAACTGTTTACCGTTATTATCCTTTTTTCGGTTTATTTCTGGAGGCATTAAAGTATGAAAATAATCATCGGATGACTGAAGGTACTCAATCTTACAAAAATTAAAATTGATTAAGTCATCCGACGACTATTACACGCCCTGTAAATTTTAGACCCCGAATTCCTGATTATATTTCTTTTCCGAGTCTGTACTCCCTATTATTACAAGTTTATCCCCAAAATTAATATTCGTATCCGGATGCGGATTTATATCTGTTTCACCGTTCTTTTCAATAGCTATTACATTGCAACCGGTTAATTTCCGGATGTGAGTCTCTGACAATTTTTTCCCGAAAAATTCTCTGTTTGCCTCTCTTTCAAAAACATAGAGGCCTTCGGCAAGCATCAGAATTTCACTTTTTTCAATAAGGTTAAAAATAATGTTTGCCCCCAGCGAAGCATAACTCATTACAAAATCCGCTCCGGCGCGTTGAAGGGTATTAATATTTTTTTCATAAGTGGCCCGGCTGATAATCTGTATTTCAGGATTTAACTGTCTGCAATAGATGGTCAAATAGATATTGATGTCGTCTTGATTGGTGGTAATTAATATAGAATGTGCGTCATGAATGCCTGCTTTTTCAAGCGTTTTTAAATGAGCCGCGTCCCCGTAAATATATTTCTCCTTTTTAATTGAATGATGCTTTCTGCTATGATCTTTTTCAATAATCCGGAAGTCAATGTCACGTTCCGCAAGTGATTTGGCCGCTCCTCTCCCAACCCTTCCGGCCCCAATGATGATTACCGGAGCATCCGACACATGATAAATGCTCATAAACTCATCGTAATTGCGAAGCTGATCTACGGTGCCGGCGAGAATAAGTACACTTTCATCATGCAAAAGCGTATCAGGCTGAGGTATTTTAAAATCACCTCTCTCCCAAATACCAATCACGTTTACACCTACATGCTCTCTCAATTTACTGTTTAAAAGAGTTTTGCCCGACAAGGGTGTATCTTTTACGGTAGCTTCGCCAATTACAAGCCGGTCAAAATGCCCTATCACATGAACTCTTGCATTGCCTCCAAGCGTTCTGCGTGCAAGTGCCTTGCCCAGCATATCGCCAAGCTGAATTACATGATTAGCGCCAGCCATCTTGAGAATATCAACGGAATCGGGTGAATTTGCAGTACAGACAATCTTCGGTGATTCCGAATATTCACGTACAGTGAAGGCAACGTTTGTATTTTCGGTATCCGGGCCGGTCGCCACGACCATAGAACAATTTTTAACCCGAATATTACGATAAGTTTCGTAATCATCAGTGGCTCCCAAAACCATATTGTAGTTCTCGTCAGACATGTCAAGAGCTGTTTGCAGGTCTTCTTCCAATATCACATAATTGATTCCATATGAATCCAGCTTCGTAACCAGGGCCGCTGTCACCGCATCAAAACTGGTGATTATTACATGATTTTCAGTTGATTTTGGCAGTTCTCTCGGAGCCCGTGCTTCATTTTGAGCCCGGAGCCACGGTTCATAAAAAAATTCGATAAACGTAAAAGGAAGCATGATGAGCAGATAAATCACGCCGGAAAATAAAACCAGCATTGAAAAAGCCCTGCCCAGGTCCGAGGCAAAAACAATGTCGCCAAAACCGAGAGTTGTCATCGTAACCAGGGTCCAGTAAAATCCCGTAAGCCATGAAAATTCATCAACCCTTCCCTCATATTCCATGATATAATGAAATAACACGCCATAAGTCAGAAACATAAAGATGAAAACAAGCAAAAACTTGCTGAGCTTCCGGATATTTGTTTTTGTGCGCCCGCTTCTAAAAAAGTAGGCCATTTGCGATGACATGAATTTCATAAAAAGAAGATAGATTATTATTTAAAACGAGCTATAAACTAATATCCGAAAAAGATTTAGAAAAATTGATTCCCTATTTTCATTAGGAATTCCTTTTACGGAATCATTAACTTCCTGAACCTAAACTCTAAATAAACGAACCCGGCAAGTTTTTCACAAACCATTGCATCGATACTCTCTCCAGTTCACATTAATAGTTTTATTTTCGTCCGGTCTTCTTTTAGCACAGGAAGTTGAAGCACCGGATTTTCCCCTTCTGTGGATAGAATGTACTGTATGCGACATGGCAAATATCAGGACAAATATAGCATTTGTAAGATTTTCATCCGAATCGAATGAGGCCGATATAGAACTTTTTATTGAAGATCTGAGATTACCGGGAGGAGGAAGGGAATTTATTTTAAATTTTACAGGTAAAAACCAATTTACGGGGATCAACGACACACTTCGTTATATTTCGCCGTCCGGAGAATCAGAAAATGAACGCCGAAACGGTTTAAACCGGATTATTAAAATAGGCCTCATTCCTTATGTTAAATCAACAGAGATCATCGAGTCACTTGACGTTTTTTATTCACCCCGTGAGGAAGAAGTGATAGCCGGGGAGGAAGAACAAGGGCAAGAGCCTGATCAGGAGAGAAAAGATCCCTGGAAAAACTGGGTATTTGATTTGAATGCACGTGCCTCCCTCAGCGGCGAACGAACCAGGAGAAATGTGGCCGTTTTCGGAAGTGCGGAAGCTGAAAATATAACCGAAGAGCATAAACTCAGAATCCGGCTCCGGGGTGAAGATATAAGGAACCGGATCGAAAGGTCGGGAGGCACCATTAATGTAAACCGAAGCTGGGGAGATCTTGTGGGTACCCAGGTATTCACCCTTAACGACCATTTTGCAGTCGGTTTTTTTGAAAAAATCAGCTTTTCTTCATTTAATAATATCAATTTCAATATCGAAGCCTCCCCTGCTGTAGAATTTAATGCATTTTCCTATTCAACCTATTCCAGCCGGCGGCTGCTTTTCAGGTACAGGATTACACCATCATACCGTGAATACGACGGGCGTACAATATTTAATAAAACGGAGGAATTTATCGGGCAGCAAAATTTGACTATCGACTTCAGAATTGACCGTGGCTGGGGCCGGCTTTCTACCGAAATTAGTGGCTCCCAGTTTTTTCATGATACCGACCTGAACAGGATTGAAGTTGATAATACCATCAGTTTCAATGTGTTGAGAGGATTGTCAGTCTCGGTTACCGGAAGATATTCTCTCATAAACGATCAGATTGCCGTGCTGGCCGGTGATGCAACCGATGAGGAGGCACTCCTTGACCTGCGAGAAAGAGCTACTTCTGAAACATACGGTGTTTCCCTTGGTTTGTCATTTACCTTCGGTGCATTATCCAATACTGTGGTAAACAGGCGTTTTTAATTTTACAGTTTTGTGATTAACAATACCGGGCTTGAATGTTAACTTAATACAGATTTTCAACTCAAAACCGAAGAAGTTTATGAAACACTTGGTACCACTTATAACAGTGATAGTGCTATATGCATGTGGTTCCGGTACAAACACAACCGGCGAACTGGTCCCGTCAGATGCCCTTGATGTAAAACCCCTGCTGGTTGGCATGGAAGTACCGGATGTAGAATTTCGGGATATCAATAACAAAACCGTCGATCTGCGAAAAGAAATAGAAAAAAAGCCCACGGCTATTATCTATTACAGGGGTGGATGGTGCCCTTATTGTAACAAGCATCTCGCTGAATTAAAGGATATCGAAGACAAATTATACGATCTTGGCATCAGGATACTGGCAATAAGTCCTGATACACCACAATTTCTATCAGAAACGCTTGCAGACCATCAAATAGGATACAGGCTATTGTCTGATGCTGAAATGAACGGTGCCAAAAAGTTTGGCATTGCATACAGATTGCAGCTCGAAACAGTTGAGCGATATAAGGAAAACGGACTGGACCTGACTGAAAGATCTGCCAACAATCATAATTTGCTGCCCGTGCCGTCGGTTTTCCTGGCTGACACAGACGGAAGCATATTTTTTCAATACGTGAATCCAAATTATAAAGTCAGAATCAGTTCGGATTTGCTGCTGGCAGCGGCCAAAGAGCTGGTCGAACATCATAGTGCAAGCCAGGCTTCTGTGGCTGACTAATCCTCTTCGGGGATTTTTTCAAAGCTTATCTATTCAGCAATAGTTTTTCCGCGTTTTCCACCTTCGCGGATGGCGAGCTGTCCGCATCCGGCATCAATGTCATCTCCCCTGCTTCTCCTCACTGTTGCTGTCACTTCTTTGGAGACAAGCACCTTCATGAAACGGTCAAGCCGTGCTTCCCTTGCCCTTTTAAGCTGAACACCTTCAACCCTGTTGTACATGATGATATTTACCTTGGATGGAATCCATTGTGTAATTGCAGCCAGTTTTCTTGCATCTTCAGGATGGTCATTGAATTCATCAAACAGAATGTATTCATAAGTAACTCCCTTCTGTGTACGCCGGTAGTAATGTACCAACGCATCTCTCAGCTCAGACAAGTCCATCGACTTATTGATTGGCATAATTTCATTGCGTTTCTTATCATCGGCGGCGTGGAGGGATATTGCAAGATTAAACGGACGGTTTTCATCCGCAAGCTTTCGGATTTGCCTGGGCAAACCGACTGTGGATATGGTAATTCTGCGGGGCGAAAGTTCCAGGCCCATCGGGTTGGAAATGATTTCGGCAGAAGTAACCACAGCCCGGTAGTTGTGCAGCGGCTCTCCCATCCCCATATAAACGATATTTGTGATGCCTTTTCCGTATTCTTCTTCAGCTATGCCGTTGATAATCTGCACCTGGTCGACGATTTCGCCATGAGTAAGATTCCGGTAAAAACCCATTTTACCCGTGGCACAGAACGAACATCCAAATACACAACCCACCTGCGAAGACACGCAGACGGTAAGGCGGTTCGGCACTCCGTCAGGATAAAAATCGGGAATCAGAACGGCTTCTACCTTATCACCACTTTCATCATCCAGCTCAAACAAAAATTTGATGGTGCCGTCGGATGATTTTTGCTGACTGTGGATTTTAATTCGGCTGACCCGCGCCTCCGCATCAAGCCGGCTTCTCAGCTCTTTTGACAAATTGGTCATTTCGTCAAAACCCGAAACACCTTTTTGATACAGCCATTGAAAAATCTGGTCTGCGCGATAGCCTTTCAATCCGGCTTGTTCGCAATATTTTTCAAGCTCTTCGGGGTGCAGTTTTTTTAAATCTGTTTTATTTGATGCTGATTTTGGGATCTTCTCTGTTGTTTCTGTAATCATACTCTAAAGATAAGAGATCTAAAGGAGAATTGGTGGATGATAAAAACGGATTTGACGGATAATTCTATGGATATTTTTTAAATTCTCACCTGAAACAGTAATTCAGATTAGGGTTCTAACCGGATTAGCACTAGTGTCTTGTCAACTTTTATAGTTCGGTTGCGGGAAGAAAGTCATCGGATGAGTTTTATCGAAAGGTCAAGCATTTTTGTATTCTTGCGCTGTTTCAGGGTTGACTCATCCGTCAAAGGGCGGACACGGTCCGATGATTTATCCGGCATTTTATCATTGACACAACACTAGTGTAATGTCAACTGTAAACCCGCAAAGTTTTATCTCGGAGTTGCTTCTATTTATCTAACGTACTGCCATTTCAGAAAAGAAACTTTGCGGGTTTCTTACCACAGATTATAATTGACACAACACTAGCCAAATTTATAATATTACACACTTAAAATGATAGACCGTCATCCAAACAGACCGGTTCAATCTTTTTCCAAATAATCCTTATCTTACGAACTTCTATAGAATTTCAAAATCACGGAGTAGTTCTGCACGGAATGCCAACCTGGAAATTAAATACAGAATTCAAATTTGACGCTGCCCATCATATTGAAGGATATGACGGAAAATGTGCGCGGCTTCACGGCCACTCTTACAAAGTTCACATCTGCGCAAAATCACACAAACTGAATCCCTCAAAGTATCTGAAGTCGCCGGATATGGTTTGTGATTTCAAGGAACTGAAATGGGCTGCAGCCGATTCCACCAGGGGCGGGCTTGACCATGGCCTTCTAAACGATATCCTGACCGATGGTACAACCGCCGAGAGGATTGCGGAATATATTCACAAGAATACCAAAGCAAGAATTCCCGACGACATTGAACTGACGGTAACCGTCTGGGAAACCGATACAAGCTGGGTTGAATACACCGATAATGATGTTTGAAGCAATTGAAAAACAACAGATTAACGATTTAGGCGGAAAAGATACCTCGAAGGCTCTCTATCCGCTGATGGAAGATTTTTATACGATCCAGGGTGAAGGTGCACATACAGGAAAAGCTGCCTATTTTATCCGCCTGGCAGGGTGTGACGTCCAGTGCTGGTGGTGTGATGTAAAAGAGAGCTGGGACGCGGATAAACATCCGCGTGTGGCGGCAGGCAAGATTGCCCGCCGTGCAGCGGACAGCGGAGCCGGATTTACGGTAATTACCGGCGGCGAACCTTTGCTTCACGATCTTTATCCACTTACCGACCAATTGAAAAAAAGAAAACTCGATATTCATATTGAAACCAGCGGCTCGTCTCCCCTTTCAGGCCATCTTGACTGGATTACCCTCTCGCCTAAAAGATTTAAAAAGCCGCTGGATGAAGTTTTTCCCTATGTAGATGAATTAAAGATAGTGGTATTAACCAAAAAAGATCTCGAATGGGCCGAAAAAAATGCCGCAAAGTGTCCCGCTTCAACAAGGCTTCTTTTGCAGCCGGAGTGGGATACACCGGAATCTGTACCCTTGATTACAGATTACGTAAAACAGAATCCCCAATGGAGCATCAGCCTGCAAACCCATAAATTCATGCAAATACCATGACTGACTACTCAAATGCTTCCGTTGTTATTACGGGGGCAAGCAGGGGTATTGGGCGACATATCGCGCTGGAGTTTGCGAAGCGAACCGATCGTCCGTTAATCCTGATTGCCAGGGATGAAGCTGCACTTGAAAAAACAAAAACTCTTATTGCCGGGTACGGTAAAAATACCGTACACATTTTTCCCCTGGATGCCACCGAGCCGGGCCATGTGTGGGGCATAAAACTTGATCAAATTAAGCATGAACCGGGAATTATTGTCAATAATGCAGGTAATTTTTTGCACAAGGAGCTTCTGGATACGTCGTATAATGAGTTCCAGCAGCAGTTGAAGGCAAATCTCTTCACTGCCGTAAATGTCACAAACCGGTTTTTACACAGCCTGCAAAAAATTGACCGGGGTCTTATCATTAATATCTGTTCCGTGGGTGCACTGAAGGGATTGCCCGAAAGCGGTGCCTATTCTGCATCCAAACATGCACTTCTCGGCTATACACGTTCACTCCGGGAAGAGCTGAAACACACGCAGGTCGGTATCACTGCTGTAAACCTGGGACAAACAGAATCGCATTCCTGGAATGGTGCCGATATAAAGCGGGATTTGCTCATCAATCCCGAAGATGTCGGGAAGCTGATTGTGGATCTCACTCAACTCTCGGCGCGAACACTTGTTGAAGAGATTCTTATAGAGCCTCAGCACGGTACTGTACCTCCAATGGGCTATAAGCCTTCAAAGCACGAAAACGGAACAAACGAAGGCCGTTTCAAACCAAATTAGAACCGGACGGAATTACCATTGACCCGTTATCCTCAAAAAAAGAAATTGATTTTACCCGTCCTGATTGGCGGTATTGTAGCGGTTATCGGTTATTTTATGGCTTCAGGCAGTGAATTCAACGATCGGCTTCTCTCCATTCGAATGGTACTTTATTTGGGATCAGGATTGATGGCCTTTGCGGTTCCATATATGCTGTTTCCGGATCGATTTGTTGTTCTGAACCAGCTCGGAAATTTGTCTCCTAAAGATATCCATCAAAGAATCTGGCAAAAGTGCAAGATGGTTCTGTACCCACTTCTCTGGCTTTTTTTCATCGTGGTATTTCTTGATGCGCAAGCGCCCCTGGGAAATTTACCGGATAAACTATTGCTGTTCACATACGGCTCAGCCTTTTTTGCCGGTGTTTTGCTTTACTCCGCAACCAGGTATTTCAAAACAGGGAAAGAGTCCCAGCAATGGCAGGAAGGTGAAAAAGGAGCCGAACTCCGAAGAAAATTTGCCGAGTACGCCAAGTTTCCGCTCGACCCCGGCTCAGTTCCAAGCCTGCTGAACACAATTCTGATCACAACAGGCGGAATGCTGCTTGTGGTAGCCGGTTCGGCGCTATCTGCTGTCTTTGGAATTAAAGGCGAGGCAGCCGCCGGGCTTATTATATTCATCGCCGGCTACATCTCCTGGAAAAGAACAACAGCACGCGCTGATGTCTATTACTACTCTACAAATGCATTTTTCCGGGAATTCTTCGGAACGGATATAAAAGGCCAGGAACAGACACAGCCTGTATCAGCCGATCAGCTCTGGTGGGTACCTTCACCGATACGCAGCCTGTCATGGGGCTTGATTACACAACTGGACCGGAAATTGCCCACAGGCAGAATTATAGCTGCGGGACATCTGATCGTTTGGATCATAGCATACCAAAGGCCCGGAGAGGATGTAATGACAGGAGCCTGGGCCCTGTTCATTTTCGCCCATCTGCTGCTGCTCATTCCCACGGGCAACAGGGAACTTATTCCCCGCTGGTGGCAGCGGTATTTAGCTACTCCCCTGCAATGGGCCACAGCCCGCTTCTGGTCACAAATACGCTGGATATTGCCCCTTTTAATCAGCTTTGGGGTCATGAATCTTTTTTTTGGCATCCCGTCTGCAGAAACGCAAATGTGGCTTTTAGTTCTTTACATTTCTGTAAACCTGGTAACTGCAATAACTGTAACCCTAAGACTCAATACCCGGATTGAACAAATCTATGAATAAAAAAAGCCTTGTGGTACAAAACCTGACCAAGCAGTACAGGGCCGGCAAAACGATATTTTCAGATATCAACAGGGAGTTTAAGCCCGGCGAAGCTACAGGTTTTATCGGCCCGAACGGATCCGGTAAAACGACTTTCCTGAGACTGCTTTCGGTTACCTCGTTCCCGACTTCAGGTAGCGTGATGTATGGTGACATTGACATTCACAAACACCCGCATGATTATCTTAAACAAACAGGGCTTGTGCATGATGAAGAGAGCCTGCCGCTGCACCTCACGGCAGTTGAGCTGCTCGAATGGATTTTAAGAACACGTAAACTATGGAATGAGGAATCAGGCAAAAAGATCGGTAACTTTTTAGACACTTTTGAACTTTTTGAAGAGCGAAATCAGCCCATCGGCACCTATTCAACCGGCATGAAAAAGAAAACACAAATTGCAGCAGCATTGATTTCAGGCCCGAAAATCCTGATACTGGATGAGCCATTGAGAGGTTTGGATACAAAAACCCGTGAAACCGCTCTTGACTATTTGCGTACTAAAAAAGCGGAGGGTTCTATCATTTTGATGGCCAGCCACACGATGACTGATAAAGAGTCGTTTTTCGACCATATTCTCAATTTTCCGCTCTAAATCCATATTTCCAATGAAAAGTAAATTTAAAAATCTGAAAGACAGTTTAGGAGACCTTGAAAGTGATAAATCGGATTTTCTTCAAAGAAATAAACCAAAACCCGAAACTTCAAAAACCGGGAATTTGACCAGCTACGTCTTGCTGGCAGCCTTTTTAATCACTTTCGGATTTTATGTCACATCCTCTTTTAACCTGGGCAGCCTGAATCCATTCCCATCAATTTCCCAGGTGATCAATCAGCCGGATGAAGACCTTTTAAATCGAATGAATGCACTTATGGCCGAAATGGGATATACGGAGCTCACCAATGAAGAGCTTACCGAACTGCGCAACAACGGCGTCACCGCTACATACGTGGCTTCCGTCAGGGAGCTCGGTTTTCCCGATCTCACACTTGAAGATGCCGTCAGGCTTGCACAGGCTGATGCCTCAGCCACTTTTATTGCGATGATGCAGGAACTTGGTTATGACCTAACAGTTGATGAATTTATACGATTGCGCCGCAACAATGTAACAGCTTTTTATACAAGTAATTTACATGATCTTGGCTACACTGATCTGAGTACCGATGAGCTGATCCGGCTCAGGCAAATCGGTGTAACACCGGAACTGATCACTCAGCTAAGGGAAGAACAGGGAGAAGATATCACCCTGGAGGAAATTATCAGATACAGAATAAGTAACCAATAAACACGAATGCTTGTACTTGTAATCAATTGTGGCAGCTCGTCTGTTAAATATGACCTGATTGAAACTGACGGCCAGGAAGAAGTTTGTTCGGGAATGGTTGAGCGGATCGGGGCCGTGACTTCAATTGTAAAACATGAACCGAAAGGTTTCAGATCTGTTAAAGATACCCGTCAGATTGATAACCACGTAGATGCCCTGAAGGAAATCATGACTTTCCTGATGGACTCTGAAAATACATCCATTGAGTCACCGGATGATATCAAGGCTGTAGGCCACCGCGTGGTTCACGGGGGTGAGATGTTTAAGGATTCCGTTTTAATTAATGATGATGTTATCGATGCAATCCGTCAGGCATTCGACCTGGCGCCTTTGCACAATCCACCCAATTTGAAAGGGATCGAAGCGGCAATGAAATACTTTCCGGAGCTGCCTCACGTAGCCGTATTTGATACGGCTTTTCATCACTCCCTGCCGCCCCATGCCTATCTTTACGGAATTCCAAACCGCCTCTACCGGAGATACAAAATCAGGAAATACGGGTTTCACGGCACCTCGCACTACTTTGTCAGCCGCCGGTACTACAAAATGATTGAAAAACCGGTCAGCGAAACGAAGGTGATTACCTGCCACCTCGGAAACGGTGCTTCAATTACGGCAATTGACGGGGGCAAATCGATTGATACAACCATGGGTTTCACTCCCCTTTCCGGCCTGGTAATGGGCACACGTTCGGGAGATATAGACCCCTCCATTCTTTTTTACCTGGTTGAAAAAGAAGAGCTTTCGCTTAATAACCTTCATGCGCTGCTCAACAAGCACAGTGGCCTGCTCGGGCTGAGCGGCTTTGCCGCCGATATGCGTGACCTGATATCGGAAGCACAAAAAGGTGACAGGCGCTGCCAGCAGGCTATTGATGTATTCTGCTACAACATCAAAAAATATATCGGATCTTATATTGCCACATTGAACGGTTGTGATGCCATCATTTTTACTGCCGGTATCGGAGAGAATTCACCGCTCGTGCGTCAGCAGTCGCTTCAAAATATGGAAGAGCTTGGTATTGAAATTGACCCGGAAAAAAATCAAAATGTTGAGCCGGAAACCATTCAGAAGGTAAGCAGTGAAAACTCAAAAACCGAGGTTTGGGTAATTCCCACCAATGAAGAGCTCGTCATTGCCATTGATACGGCAAAGATTGCCCTGGCCTCGAATCAATCGCCCTGGGTATAGAGGTACATCTTATGCCATCAGAACTCTCCGGGAAGACGTGACGGTAGACCATAGTGAGGCCATCCATAAAATTCTGTTTGATTTATGGATGCTTTAATAACTAAAATTCCTGATATAAATGTCATAAATCTGCTGTATTACTCATTAACAAAGCTGTTTGTAATTTTTCCAGCTCCCTTTGCAAATACTTTGCATCATAGTGATTTAATGAACCATCACTTTCATAAGCAGACAATGCTTGCTGATATAGTTCTTCCGCTTTACTCAAATTGCCTTTTTGAAAATTCAGCCGTGCAAGTGCGCCAATGATTAAAGTGCCGGTTTCAGATCCAAACTTTTCCTGTTGAATTTGTAATGCTCTTCTGAGATAAATTTCGGCTTCATCGAACTGATTCAAATCAACAAGGGTACTGCCCAGATTTCTCAATACTCCTACCAACGCCAGGTGGTCCTGACCATAAATTTCTTCTTGCCGGCTCAGACACTTTCTGAACAG
>CAYPZI010000011.1:0-40802 GCA_964415185.1 uncultured Balneolaceae bacterium
TCGTTATAAAAATATAAACTCTGCGGAACACTGTGCAACTCTGCGGTTAAAAACCGTAAGGGCAAAAACTCAAAAGCCGTAAATTATAGCAAAAAAAAAAGAGGAGACTTAATCTCCTCTTTTCAAACAACGCCTGATTTAGAGCAAACTTTACTTACTCCTAAATACCTTACCCTTAAATCAGTTTACAATTTATAACTACTCAGTTGTATTTAAAGCTTTGATATAGCTCTCGGTAATTCGGCTATATGCACCATTCAGATCATTTGCCTTTCTGAAAGCTTCAAGTGCCTCGTTCATTTTGTTTTGCTGGAAATAGGAATTTCCGAGATACCAGTAAGCTTTTTCAAGTACCAGTTTTCCTGCATTATTCTGTTCCAGGGCACTATTGAAACTCTCAATGGCTGAATCGTAGTTGCCTGAGTTATACGAAATAGATCCTTTTGTAATCAAAAGCTCTGCCCTTTTTTCAGGATCTGCTTCATCAGCAATTTCCGAATCAAGCAATTCAATTGCCTTTTCAGATTCGCCATTATTGGCCATTACGATAACCTCTCGTAAAATATCGGCATCTGTATTCTCCAGATCGGAAGACCTGTAGTAATCCAGTTCAATTGTACCGACCGGCTGAACCTGTGTGTTGTTAGATACAATATCAAAAAGTGCAAATGAACCGATAATAAGAATTACGGCTGCTGCAGCCATTGCATAAAAGCTGCTTCTGTTTCTGAAAAGCGGAATTGTGTTGCTGCTTTTCGAACTTTCTTCCTGTGCGATTTTTTTCAGGTTGGCCACAGACTTCATGTAATCCATGTAGTACTCATCCTGGATAAGCACTGCCCACAGTTCATCTACCTCTTGGGCAGATAGCTTTCCGTGAACATAATCTTCTATCCGTTGTTCCAACTCTTTTCGCGTATTGCTCTCAATCATACGGTTGTTGTGGTTTTAAAGGTTTCGTGGAAAATGTAGCTTCTTGGCTGTTCTACTTGTTTCTTGTTGTCTGATGAAATGCTCTGGCCACCAAACCTGCCTGAAACAAGCTGCCTGATTTTACTCAGATTGCTTAGCTGATATTTTAGCTTTTTTACCAACATTTATACTTAAATTATGCGTTTACGATTATAACAGCAAAATACCTAAGTGATTCTGTAACTCCTGTATGGTTCTTACTTAATTACAATCACCTACAAGACATCTGCTGTTATGATTTGTTACATTTGTTATATTAGAACTTTCTAATGAAATATTTTCATAATTAACATTTTAAAAAACATGCTTAAAAAGAGCTTTGTAGCACTTTTAATCACAATTTTGTCAATCATTTCAATCGGTTGTAACAGTGACAATTTTGTTACGATTACCGGTAAAATTCATCCTGCTTCACCGGATACAATCAAGACAAGCCTGCAACCCGATCATTACAAATATTCCCCAAAATTAGAGAAAATTATAGTTACGGATACCGCAGGCAAATTCAGTATCATGCATGAACCGGATTCCATTGAAATCCTGTATCTGGAATTTAAAGAACATCAATACCCGCTTGTAATGGTACCGGGCAGCGAGTTATATGTAAGCCTCGAAAAAGATGCTTTTCCGATGAATACAACTGTTGACGGTTATCCCGAAAACTGGAATCAGCGCTACCAGGAGTATCTTGCCGAAATATCACTGCTCGACTCAGCAATCACCGACAATCAAATGGAAGATTTTCGAAATGCAGAACCAAACGATGTGGTTGATATTTACAGAAAACGCATTACAGTCGCCCACAATCATCTTTCGGGTACACCATTAGACCGTTATTATTATTACAACATCGGTGAATACCTCAACCGCGGGTTACAAAAAATTGCACATCATTATAAAAACGGAAAAGAGTTGGAGGCCGACTCGCTTCGGCAGGCGCTTGTCCGGTTTGCCAAAGAAAGGAATTTCTTCACATTTAAATCCCTCTATTCACAGAGAGCCGGCATCCGGGATTTTGCCCATAATTATTCCATGAGTTTTGGCATTCAGGACAGCATAAAAAATATTCATGGAGAAGATCTCATAGAATATGATGTAAAAAGAATCGGATATAACCAATTTGATAAAAAGAAAAGAGAAGTGCTTGACTTTATTGATGAGCCGAAAGCAGAAGCCTATGCCGACATGCATATTGTTGCTGAACGATTAGGCGAAATGCCTCTTGAAGAGGTGGAATCAACTTACTTTGAATACCTGGATGATTATTCGCAGTATGAAACCTATACAAATTTCCTCTCCGGCTTTTACAGGGAAATGAAAGGAGTATCACCGGGCAACCCGGCCGTTCCATTTACCCTTCCAAACAGGGAAGGCGAAATGTCCAGTATGAATGACTTTCGTGGCAAATTCGTACTGCTGGATTTTTGGGCAAGCTGGTGCATACCCTGCCTGGACGAATTTCCGCATATGCGGCGTATCTATGAAAACACTTCACGCAATAAATTCGAAATTGTGGCCATATCAACCGAAGAAGACAGCCTGAAGTGGATACAAGCACTGGATAGATTTGATAATCCCTGGACACAGCTCTATGGGGGCAACGGTTTTCAGCAAGAGACATTCCAGGAATACAGCGGCGGAGGCATTCCGTTTTATATTCTCGTAGGACCCGAAGGAGATATAGTGCGTTACAATGACATAAGGGCATCCTATAACCTTGAAAGTGTATTGGACAGCCTGTTTTCAGTAACTGAATTCGAAACAGAAAGTTAAATATCAACGGTATAACTTCGTGGCAAAAACCGGCATTTTATTGCCACCAGTCCGTAAGCTGACGGATCAAGGGTTCACGAAGCAAAGTTAAATAATTAAGGCATCTATAAATCAAATAGATCTTTTTGGACAGCCTCTATACATGTCACTCCCAATTCAATAAATGATATTGAGATTTCAAGAGGTAATACTCAGTTAACATATGTTTATTAGTTTTACGGCAAAATTTTGTGATCAGAAAAAAAACAAATGCCAGATAAAGACATTGAAAACAATACGGATGGTTCAAAAAGCTATCTTGAAAAGCTGTTACCTACAGGATTTATTGATTTAATTCGTGAAGAAAGACGCTTCCTTATACTGATAGGCATCTTCTTTTTTATTGCGGGGTCCACTTACGAAACTCCTCAAATTGCAATGTGGGTGGGTTTTTTCTTTGCTGCATACTCGGCAATTGCCAACGACAGCATTCAAACTATCGGAACTTTTCTTGCATCTAATGCAGACCGAAGGTGGTGGGTGTTGTGGATGTTTATCGGAGGTATTTTCATTGCCACGGTAACTTATAGCTGGATTATATTTGACGGCGATGTAACCCACCAAAGGCTTACGGCAAAAGGATTCGAGAATGCACCGCAAACTTTTTCATTTTTGCAGGTTGCTGCACCTCTTTTTCTGCTTATTTTAACCCGGCTCAGGATGCCGGTATCTACAACATTTTTGCTTCTAAGTGCATTTTCTGCCAACCTTGAAGGTATTACAAGCGTGCTTGTAAAAAGCCTGAGTGGTTATTTTATAGCTTTTACAGTTGCTATCGTTACCTGGATTTTGCTTAGTAAAGCCTTAAAAAAACTTTTCAAGGGTGAACCTGCTAAATTCTGGAGACCGGTTCAATGGGTAGTAAGTGGATCCTTGTGGGCAGTTTGGCTCATGCAGGATGCCGCAAATATTGCAGTGTACCTGCCCCGTTCGCTCGAATTAAGCCAGTTTATGGTATTTACCGGATTTATATTTTGCGGCCTTGGAATCTTATTTTACCTGAAGGGTGATAAAATTCAACAGATAGTAACGGAGAAATCATATGTTACCGATGTTCGATCCGCCACAGTTATCGATTTTGTATATGCAATTGTACTCTACTACTTCAAAGTAATAAGTGTTGTTCCAATAAGTACAACGTGGGTTTTTATAGGCCTTCTTGCAGGAAGAGAGCTTGCCATGAGCATTACTGACCGCGAAGAAAGAGGCAAGTCATACAAACATTCTTTAAGGTTGATTGTCAAGGATGCCGGTTATGCAACAATCGGCCTCATTGTCTCGATAATTCTGGCAGTCGCAATCAATCCTGTCATATATGAAGAACTGATGGCAATTTTATGGCCTTGATATTTAAGTAAAAAAGAAACATCATTAGAGGTCGTTATATTTTTAGTGATTTAAAATTCTTTTTATCAAAAACAAACCATCTATGGATGCAGGTGTACTTGTTCTGAATCAGGATTATCAGCCGCTTAGCGTCTGTTCTGTGGAGCGCTCAGTGAAGCTCATTTTTCTCGAAAAAGCCGAGCTGCTTCACGATTTTCCGGGCAAGAAACTTCGAACGGTGCGAAAAGATTACGCATTTCCCTCGGTTATCCGGTTGCGGAGATATATCAATATTCCCTACAAGCGAATTGTTCTTTCCCGCAGAAATGTAATGAAAAGAGATGGCCATGCATGTCAATATTGCGGAATCAAATCTGACCTGACTCTCGATCATGTGCTTCCGAAAAGCCGGGGCGGCAGGGATAGCTGGGAGAACCTGGTCACGGCATGCAACCACTGTAATGTGAGAAAAGGTAACCGGACCCCCGAAGAGGCTAAAATGCCACTGAGAAGAAAACCGTTCAGGCCCGTGCACATCACCTTTTTCCGTGATCTTGCCGGCGGTGTTCAAGACCACTGGAAGCCTTATCTTTATATGTAAGACGAACAGCCAGTCATTTATAAATTACCTGAGATTTCAATAAAATTTTCCCGCCTATCTATTAATCCAGGTTGTTGAATACACGATTGCTGCTATTTATTGAGATAAATAATTATTAAATGATGTTTATAATATCTGAGGCAGCGATTTTTTTTATTAAATGGAAAGATTTTTTAAATAAAATGGGCACAGAGTTCTGCTAATATCAACAAGTTTTTTATATATACGTACTATTATTATTTTAATTACGTATTTAAATAAAAATTCTTATAAGTATGAAAGAAAAACTAAATTTGTCAGTTGAAAAATCTGTAAAAAAAAGGGCCAAAAAAATAGCCGATGTTTACGGGAAAAGCATTTCTACATTATTTGAACAGTTTATAATTAATTATAAGGTTCCGGATGAATGGCAACCTCCGGCTAATTCTGGCACAGAGGAGCTTGTTAAGGCAATTCCGAATGAAAAGAAAAAAAAGTCTTATGATTTTAAAAAACTAAAAAAACAGGCTATTCAAAATAAATATAACAAATGAGTCGGTTTTTAATTGATACTAACGTTTGCCTTGATGCGGCACTTTTACGTATAGGGAATAAATCCGCACTTAAAATACTTTCATCTTCAGAGACAGGTCTGTTTGAAGGCATTTTGGCTGCGCATGCCGCCGATACCATTTTTTATATATTGGAACATGAGGTAAATAAAAATGCAGCCTACGAAGTGCTCAATGGTTTAGCAAAAACTGTAAGAATTGGTGAGATAAACCAGGCAATTTTTGATTATGCATTGAAGGCACAATGGAACGACTTTGAGGATGCATTACACTATTTTTGTGCGATAAATCTGAAATGCGATGGGATTATCTCGAGAAATAAAAAAGATTTTAAAAAGTCGGAGTTACCGGTTTATGAACCCGATGAATTTGTAACACAATTTTTAAATGATTTCTAACCTGAATTATTCACAAATATTAGGAAAAAATAGCCAAAAATAAATATATCTTAGCAGGTTCGCAGATCTTCGATAACCATTACGGCAAACGTGCCGGTTATTTTACTTCAACTTTTCGGTTTCTTTTTTGATCAGTACATTCAAAATGGAATGATTCAGGGAATAGTCAACAGGCAAATCTATCACATGAACCCCCGGTGACTTCAGACAATTTCCGAGTGTATCAATAAAATCGCTGTCACTTGCCGGCCGGTGTCCGGAGGCCCCGTAACTTTCAGCATATTTTACAAAATCCGGATTTTTGAAATCCAGCCCGAAGTCGTCAAAGCCCATATCTTCCTGTTTCCATTTGATCATTCCGTAAGCAGAATCGTTTAATATGATGACAACCAGGTCAAGATTATTTCGTACTGCAGTTTCAAGCTCTTGCGAATTCATCATAAAACCTCCGTCACCGCAAATAGCTACCACTTTTTTACCGGGATTAATCAGCTTGGCAAGTAAGGCTGATGAAAGGCCGGCTCCCATGGTAGCCAGGGCATTGTCGAGCAGCAGGGTATTCGGTTGATAACATTTATAATTCCGTGCAAACCAGATTTTGTAGATGCCGTTATCGAGGGTAATGATATCCTCTTCATCCAATGTATTGCGCATGATGCTTACAAGGCGCTGTGGCAGCATCGGAAAACGCTTGTCCTCAAAGTACTTGGTTAAATGACTCTCAACATCTTTTCTAATTTGGTCAAAATCACTGAAGTCTCGGTTTTGACTGCGTTTTAAATGGCGGCAAATATGTAAAATTGACGTTCGTAAATCGCCAACTACATTCAGTTGAGGAAAATAAACAGCATCAACTTCAGCCGGAAAAAAATTCAGATGAATCACCTTTTTACCTTTGTGATGCATAAAAAAGGGCGGTTTCTCGATCACATCATGGCCCACATTGATAATTAAATCGGCTTTATCAATTGCTTTGTGTAAATAGTCATGATCGGAAAGTGCAGCGGTCCCGAGATATTGAGGATGCTTTTCATCTACAACTCCTTTTCCCATCTGGGTGTTAAAAAAATAGATACCCGACCGGTCAATAAATTCGGTAAGAGCTGCCCTTGTGTCTTTCCGGTTTGCACCTGCCCCTATCATGAGCAAGGGCATCTCCGCTTCGCCTATCATCCGGGCTGCTTCCCTGATTGCTTCTTCGTCGGCATCCGGCCTGCGGTGGCCAACAACTTTAAAAACTTCTGAATCGGTTTCTTCACGTGCGATATCTTCGGGCAGTTCGAGATGAACGGCACCGGGCCTTTCTTCTGTAGCCAGGCGAAAGCATTCACGAACAAGCGAGGGAATCGTATTTCCATTCACAACCTGCCGGGTAAACTTTGTGATGGGAAGCATCATATCAACCACATCAATAATTTGAAATCGTGCCTGTTTGCTCGTTTTAATGGGTTTTTGTCCCGTAATTAACATCATCGGCATTGCACCCAGCTGTGCGTACGCCGTTGGAGTTATCAAATTGGTAGCTCCCGGACCAAGGGTTGATAAGCAAACTCCGGGCTTTCCTGTCAGGCGGCCATACGTAGCTGCCATGAAACCGGCTCCCTGCTCGTGGCGGGTAACAATCAGCCGGATGTTTGAATCTTTTATGGAATTCAGGAGATCGAGGTTTTCTTCACCCGGAACGCCAAAGATATACTCAACCCCTTCATTTTCGAGTGCCTTAACAAATAAATCGGAAGCTTTCATTGCCTTATTCAGGTTTGGTTTAAAACTTGATCTGCTATTTTTTGAAACATGGCCAGGCCGGTTTCAATTATATCATCCGGAAAATCATAATCTTCATTATGCAATTGCGGTGTATTGTCACCGGCTCCCAATCCGAAAAGTGCACCGTTGAATTTTGATGTAAACTGTCCGAAGTCTTCCGACCATGGAAACGGGTATTTTTTTTCCAACAAGGAAAATTTTGAATCTTTTGCCACTTTTTTTATGAAATCAACACATTTGCCGTCATTGTTAACAGCCTCAAATTTTTCAGTGTAATTGATTTCAATTTTCAGGTTATGCGCTTTTGCAATGGCTTCAGCATGGTTTTTGGCCGTATCAGTCAGTATTTTCATCTCTTCGTTTCGGTGTGAGCGCAGTGTGAACATTACCTCTCCTGAACCGGCGGAAGTACCGAATGCAGGCTGCCCCACTTTAATCTGAATGGGTGTGATTAGTGCCGCGTGATGGAGATCAATTTTCATTTGGGGGATCATGAAAAATGACTGGATAATTTGCGAAGCCGCCAGGGCAGGATTCTCTCCGTTTGCCGGATGAGAAGCATGCGAAGTGCGCCCTTTTAATTTTATGATCATTCCCCTGGAAGCAGAAGCAAATACACCTTTTTTTACAAGAATTTGTCCCTTCGGATAGCCCGGTAAATTATGAAGGGCATAAATAAGATCGGGTTGAATATTTTTGAATTGCGGGTCGTTCAGCATTTTTACTGCTCCCTCACCGGTTTCTTCAGCCGGCTGGTAGAGAAGAATTACTCTCCCCCTTTCAGGCCTGTTTTTTGACAGGTAGAGAGCCATTCCTGATACGATAGCCATATGGCCGTCATGTCCGCACTTATGGCCCTTTCCTTTATGTTTCGACCGATACTCGAAATCATTAATTTCAGATATTGGCAGGCCATCCAGTTCACAGCGCAGCATAACGGTGGGGCCGTCGCTTTTTCCTTCATATATGGCAGCAATGCCTTCGCCCCCTATCCCTTTGATAAGCTGATCGGGACTATGATCTTCAAGAAACTGCAGGATGTGATTTGCAGTTTTTTTTTCAAGATGAGCTGTCTCGGGGATTTTGTGCAGCTCATGGCGCAGTTTTGTTAATTGTTCTAAATGTTCTTGAGTGAAAAAAGACATACTATAATTTCTATTTAAAATCAGTTTTCAACAGTTTTTCTTGGAATATGATGCGGCAGCCGGGTAAGTAGTTCATAATTCATGCTGTTATTCATGTCACTGAATGAACTGATACTTATTTCAAGGCCATTCTGCTTTCCAACCAAAACAACTTCATCACCCACTTGTACATCTTCAACGTCAGTTACGTCTAAAACCATCATATTCATGTTTACGGTTCCGATTACGGGAACTCTTTTGCCGCCAACCAATACGTGTCCGTTGTTGCTTAACATTCGGCTGAATCCATACCCGTAACCGACCGGCACGGTCGATATTTTACTGGGCCGGTTGGTTAGATAACTTTTTCCATAGCTTACATATTCATTTTCAGGTACCCGGTTCAGGCTGAGTATTTCACTTTTCCAGCGCAGGATGCGGTTTAACGGATCATCCTCCATTTCATGTTTCATCTTGAATCTCATTTTGGTTTCGTTGTTGGGCCAATATCCGTAGCTGGATATGCCGATCCGGGCAAGTGAGCCGCGGGTTTCCGGAAAATTAAGAAGCGCTGCAGAACAGGCACTGTGAATATATTCAGGTTCCAGCTTTTTTTGCCTGAACCGGCTGCACAGTTTTTCAAAGGTTTTGATCTGCTTTGTAACCCGGTCGAAACTGGTATAATCTTCAGCCCCTGCGTAATGGGTACAGAGGCCTTCAAGTTTTAAATAATCTTTGTTTTGAGAAAGTATATTAAAAACATCAGGTAATTGATCCTCACAGAAGCCGGTCCGGTGCATTCCTGTTTCGAGTTCAATATGGATGCGTGCGGGTTTTTCAATTTTTTTTGCCACATTGAGGGTTTGATACAGTCGTTCCGGAGTAAAAACAAAAAATGAAACATTATTCATAATGGCCCACTCAAGATAATCGCTGTCAATCCAGCCCATGATCATTACATCACAGACGTCTTTTTTTGCTTTATGAACCCTCATGGCTTCGGCAGCGCTGAAGACAGAAAAATGGGTAACGCCACATTCTTCTATAGCCGGCAGCAGCTCTTCAATTCCGTGGCCGTAGGCATTTGCCTTAACAACCATCGAGTATCTTGTTTTCGGTCCCAGTTGTTTCTTGACGAATTTGATGTTCTCATTTAAAGCTTTTTTATCAAGCTCAATAAAAGAGGTGTGAAGCATTCCTTATTGTACTTAAGTATTAAGACATATAGTTTGTTTATAGCAATGTAAAAAAGGTTTGTTCAAACTCCAATCGGAACGATCATGAATTATATCTGTCTAAAATATTTTGAAATCCTTATAAAATTACTGTTTTGACCGAATCCGCATCTGATTTACGAAATTTAATCCACTTATTCCTGTGATTAAAGGTCAGATTTAAACACCCATTGGAAACGCAGGTTCAGGTGTGTCATCCCGGCCCAACCTGGTCGGGATTGGCCATTCCTTATTATCTCTACCCGGGAATAAATTCCCGGTCTATGATCTGCAGCCCCGTTCGCCGACGGGGCCGGATGGCATAACGCAGTTTAATGTCCTGGAAAAATATCTCGCACTTCATGAAACGATTTCAAAGCGTGACTCAAGCCAAAAAAATCCCACTGTGTTGCAGACGAGTGAGACAACACAGGCCGGTATTTCAATGCCGGGCAACGAGCCGGCATCACCCCGAAGTCCCTTGCTTGACGGGGGACGAAACAACGGTCTGGATATCTGAATAAAGGTTCCTAACTTTTGAAACCGATTCCCAGTTTTTGAACAATTTTTTCAGCAAGGCACCACCGTGTAAATGCCGATTGAAACAGGTTTAGCCCGACAAACAATGTAAAGAGG
The DNA here is from genome assembly GCA_964415185.1 of uncultured Balneolaceae bacterium. Classification (GTDB taxonomy): domain Bacteria; phylum Bacteroidota; class Rhodothermia; order Balneolales; family Balneolaceae; genus CAYVBJ01. The sequence goes on from CAYPZI010000011.1 coordinate 10,402, forward strand.
TACCAGTACGGACTGAAAAAATATCCCAGAATCAGGCTGAGAGTTACAAAGGTTCCGGCAATGGCCCGGATTGTTCTTTCTATAGGCCTCATAATATTTTGTTATGATTTATTTATTAGGTTTATACTTTCTCTTCAACATCCAGCATAAAGCCATGAACCGGATTCCGGTTCTCTTCAGGTTTCATACCTTCATTGAATTTTTTTCTGTCATATAGTAAATGAGCGGTATCATGAGCAGGGTCAGTGCTGTCGAGGCTATGGCTCCGCCCATTAGAGATATTGCAAGTCCCTGGAATATTGGATCAAACAAAATCACAATGGCAGCAATGACCACGGTACCTGCTGTAAGTAGTATAGGCAGGGTTCTGACGGCTCCGCCTTCGATAACTGCTTGTTTAAACGGTATGCCGTCTGCAAGCCTCAGGTTGATAAAGTCAATCAGTAAAACCGAGTTTCGGACCATGATACCGGCAAGTGCAATCATTCCGATCATGGATGTGGCCGTAAAAAAAGCGCCGAATATCCAATGGCCAAGGATGATTCCAACCAGCGAGAGAGGAATGGCAATCATCATAACGACAGGTACCTTAAAATCCTGGAACCAACCTATGATTAACATGTAAATGATGACAAGCACGACGGCAAATGCAATTCCGAGATCCCTGAAAACTTCGTATGTTATTTGCCATTCGCCATCCCATTTCAGGGTATAATCATCTGTCATAAAAGGCTGGCCTGCAAAAATTTGCTGCAGGCTGTAGCCGGAGGGCAGCTCAATCTGGTCAATTTTTTCACCTGCATCCAATATTGCGTAAACGGGGCTTTCAATGGCGCCGGCTACTTCTGCTGTTACATAGGTTACCCTTCGCTGGTTTTTCCGGTAGATGGAAGGTTCAAGCTGATTTTCCTTAACCTCAACAAGTGTTTCGAGGGGTATCATAGCCCCTTTATCATTCATTACATGAATCCTTCCAAGATTATGAGTACCGGATTTGTCCGGTTCGGGTATTTCGAGTAATACAGGCACTTCATTAAGGTCGGATTCACTGCTGAGCCGGGTTGCGGTATGCCCGCTTATGGCAGCTGAAATTGCATGGGTAACCTGAGAGGGTTGAACTCCGGCAAGACGGGCTTTGGTATTCAAGACGCTCATTTCCATTTGTGTCTGAGGCGCCTCAACCATCCAGTCAACATCTACAACGCCTTCAAGTTCGGTAAAAATATTTTTTACTTCTTGCCCGATTCTTTTGTGCTTTTCCAGGTCGGGGCCATAAATTTCAGCAACGAGCGTAGATAGAACAGGTGGCCCCGGCGGCACCTCTACAACCTTTACATTGGCTCCGTAACGTTCACCTGCTTTCTGAACCAGCGGTCGAATTCGCTTGGCAATATCGTGGCTTTGATCACTTCTATCAGATTTTTCCAATAGGTTTACCTGGATATCAGCAATGTTGGAAGATTGCCTCAGGTCATAATGTCTGACCAGGCCGTTAAAATTAATCGGCGCATGCGTGCCACTGTAAATTTGGTAATCCAGCACTTCGGGCACACCGGCCAGGGAAAGGGCAATTTCACTTGATGCAGCATATGTATTTTCAAGGGTTGTTCCCTCCGGCATGTCGATGATTAGCTGGATTTCATTTTTATTATCAAAGGGGAGCATTTTTACTTCAACAGCCCTGAAATAAAATAGCAGCATTGAAGCAAGTAAAATTACGGTTACTGAAATGATGAATGTCCACCGGTAACGAACATTTTCCAGAAGAGGGGTCATTGCTTTCCTGTAGTATTTGTAAATGGCAGTATCTTCAAGTTTGTAGTTGTCTCCCGATTGCTGCCTTTCTTTCCTGGCGCCTGCAGGAAGCAGCTTGAACCCGATCCATGGAACAATTATCAGGGCAACAAATAGCGAAAAAATCATAGCCAGGGAAGCTCCGATGGGCATTGGGCTCATATAAGGACCCATGAGTCCCGATACAAATGCCATTGGCAATACTGCTGCAATTACCGTAAATGTGGCAAGAATGGTTGGATTGCCCACTTCGTTTATCGAAGCGATAGCTGCCTGCCTGAAAGATTGTTTTCCCATCTTGAAGTGCCGGTGCATATTTTCAGTGATGATGATCGCATCATCAACAACTATACCCGTCACAAATACAAGGGCGAACAATGTAATCCGGTTTAGGGTGTACCCGAACATATAATAGACAAAAAGTGTGAGTGCAAATGTAACCGGTACTGAAAGAAATACTACAAGCCCTCCCCTCCAGCCCATTGCAATCACAACCACGATGGTAACGGCGATGACAGCAGCAAGAAGATGTTCGAGGAGCGATACAACCTTTTGCGATGCCGTTTTACCATAGTTCCGGGTAACTGTGACTTTCACATCGGAGGGAATCAGTGAGCCCTTTAACTTTTCTGTTTTATCAAGTATGCGGGATGCAATTGTCATGGCATCCGTGCCGGGCCGCTTTGCAATTGAAATGGTTACAGCAGGAAACGTTTTGCCGGGAACAAATGTATCCAGCTTTGATGCTCCTTTGCCAAAACCATGCGCAACGTAATGGACCGGGTCTCCGGGGCTGTCAACGATATCAGCAACCGACTTTAGATAGACGGGTTCGCCGTTTCTTACATCAACTACCAGGTTCGCTACATCATCGGCAGATGTAAGAAACCGGCCTGCTTCTACCAGAATTTCCCGGTCATTTTTTTTGTATGATCCCGGATAAAACTTTTGATTGGCAGTTGAAATATTTTCAGATACCATAAAAAGATCCAGCCCGTATGAGGCCAGCTTTGTCAGATCAAGTTTTACACGGATCTGCCTTGAACGTCCGCCGTGAATCCTGGTCTGCGCCACATCTTCAATCTGGCGAATTTCAAGCTCATACTCATCGACCAGCCTTTTCAATTCGTAATCACTGTAGGTGTCACTCCAGAAAGTGAGAGTCATGATTGGTACATCATCAATCGACCGGGTTTTAATAAGCGGCATGGTACTGTTTTCCGGCATCCGGTCCATGTGTTTCATAATTTCATTGTAAAGCCGTACAAGGCTTCGCTCCACATCTTCACCCACATAGAATTGTGCAGATACCATCGCCTGCTGAGGCATGGATGTGGAATAAACATATTCCACACCCTCGATATTCGAGAGGATTTTTTCGAGCGGTATACTGATTTTCTTTTCAACCTCAGATGGCGATGCCCCCGGGTAACCGATGAAAATATCGGCCATGGGGACATCAATTTGCGGCTCTTCTTCCTTTGGAGTTAGCAGGGTTCCGTAAACTCCGACAGCCAGGAAAGCAGCCATCAATAGTGGAGTTAATCGTGAGTTGATAAAAGGCCGTGCAATTGTACCGGCAATACCTGTTTTCATCGGATCAAATTTCAGTTTGAATATTATTGACTGTCTACAAAGAGGCCTTCTGTTAGCCTTTCATCAGTGGGAATGATATATCTATCCCCCGGCTTTACTCCGGACAGGATTTCAGTGTACTTGCCGCTTGCCTGGCCTGTCCGGACCCACCGCAGAAAAATCCGGTTATTATCGCTCAGTGTATAAAGGCCGGTCAGCTGGCCTTTTTTTATGATGGCTTCCGTTTTAACGGCTATTAATGGCTCCGATTTGAGAATTTTTCGAACGGATGCAAACTGGCCCGGCCTGAGATTTTGCAGGCCGCTGCCGTTTTCCGTGAATTCAAGCTCCGCATCAAATTGACGGCTAAGGGGAGAGCCAGACCGATTAACAGCTTTAACTGTTGCAAACTGATCCTGAATTTCGGCTGAGGGTACATTGACAAGGGCACTGTCGCCAATTTCAAAATCACTGATAGATTCTTCAGGTATAGTAACCCGTATTTTGAAAGTGCCGGATTCATTTAACTTCATAACAGGCCTGCCGGGATTAGCCATATCTCCCTTTTCCAGAAAGCGTTCAGCAACGGTGGCATTAAACGGAGCCTCAAGCATTGTGTAGCTTAGAAGGTCTTCTACTTCTTTCAGTTTCCCGTTTAATGCGGTAACCTGGGACCTGGCAACTGAAAGCTGAGTGGTGATATCATCAAACTCTTTTTGAGTGGCACTTTTGTTCCGGAAAAGAGTTTCAATTCTGTTGTATTGTGTCTCGGTATTCTTCAATGTCGCTTCAGCCTGGTCAAGATTTGCAAGAACCGCCTCTTTTCTTCCAATTAAATCGTCGTTTTTAATTTTAAAGAGTATCCCGCCGGAGGCCACTGTATCACCGATATTAAGCGGCATTTCGATTATTTCACCGGCTATTTTACTGCTGATGTTTGCACTTCGTTTGCTGAGTACTGTCCCTGAATAGGGAACGGATTGCTCGAACGATATCTGAATAGCTTCTTCAATATTCGCCTGTATGGTTTCACGTTGTCCGGTTGTATTGTTTTCTCCGGAATTGCAGCCGTACAGAAACGGAATAAGGAGCCCGAGTGTGAAGGCTGCCCGGACAGGCATATTTATAAAAGTATTTAAAATCATGGGTTTATCTCACTGTTTTCATATATCAGTTCAAGTTTGGATATACTGTCTTGTATCAAAAAGAGTGCATTTAGCCTCGACAGCCTGCTTCTGAGAAGAGCAGCTTCTGCAGAAAGCAGGTCGGATGTTTTTTCAAGTCCCTGCGCATAACGGTCGGAGCGTATTCTCAAATCCTCCGAGGCTTGATCAACGGAAGCATTGGCAATTTCAAGCTGATTTTGAGCTTGTTCTAATGCCCGCCTGGTTTTTCTTATTTCCAGTTTTTGCTCCTCGATTTTCTGTTCAAGAACTGTGTCAATTCGTTTTAATTCAGCTTTTGTTTGCAACACTTTACCTGCTTTTTCGAATCCGCTGAATAAATTCCACCGAAGTGTGGCGCCAATGGTGTAATTATCACCACTGTTGCCGAATAGAACATCATCATTCATTTCATAAACACCGAAAGCATTCAGGCTTGGCAAAAAGCTTAATTTGCCTGAACGGAACCGGTTTTCAGCAGCATCCTTCCGGTATGAAAGAGATCTTGTCAATGAATTTTCAGTAAACTCTTCCTGTCTCAGATCAGCGATGTATCGGTTCTCCGGATTTTCAAGCGTTTCAGCCGGGATAATTTCACGGCCGGTTTTTATTCCGATCATAAACCTGAGCTGATCTTCCATATCCTCTTTGAGATTACGGGCTTCGATCAGGCTTTTTTCAACTTCAAGCTCTCTTACACCTGCTGCCAAAAGATCGGCTTTGCTGATCATCCCCTGTTCAAACAGGTTTTTTGCATTTCTGTGATTTTCAGCCGCTGCTTTAAGTGCGGTTTCCACAGCCTGAATTTGCTCAATTGAAACGATAAGCCGGTAATAAGCCTGTTTAATCCGGTAGCGGACCCATTCACGGGTTGCGTTGGCTTCCTGTTCAACTGCCATAAAACTGTTTTTGGCAGATGCCCTGTCATAAAACCCCGATGGATTCAGAAGAGGCTGCCTCATTTCGAATTTTGTACTGAAATGATCAAACCTGTCGGGATTATTCAGTATATCTGTGTTGAAGTCAGCTTCCGTGAATGCTTCCTGTTTCAATTTAAAACTGAATGCATTTACTGGATCAGTTGTGGCAGTTCCTGATACTTCTGCTGAAATTTGAGGAAGGAACACGGCATTGGTTTGACGAAATCGTGCTCTCGCAGCTTCAGCATCTGATTCGGAAATCTGAATCTCGTAGTTGTTTTCACCGGCCATATTAAGCAGGTCGGACAGGGTTACGTGAAGTGGATCATAGCTGTTTTGAGCTAACAGGACAGTATGAGTACCAAAGAAGAACAGTATAACCCCGAGGAAAAGAGAGGTACTTCTTTCAACAGAAAAAAAGCGATGTTCTTTCTTTATGTTGTTTTGATTTTGTTTCATTATGTTATTACCTGTTATAACAAGTAGAGTTAAAATTTTTAAAAGTTTAAAACTTTAAAAAGTGAACCGGAACGAAAGTGCAAATATGCAATTTTGAAAATAAAGCCCGGAAGAAGTACTTAGAGTTGATCAATCACTTTATTAAGTGCTTCCCGAACCTGAACGGCTACCTCGCCCAGCTCATCATTGCTTACTGCCTGCATGGAAGCGACCGGGTCAATTGCTGAAACCTCAACGGTTCCATTCTCATGTTCTTCAACAATAACATTACAAGGCAGCATCAATCCGATTTTATCTTCACTTGAAAGTGCCTGGTATGCATACCCGGGATTGCAGGCCCCAAGGATGGTATACTTTTTAAAATCCTTGTCAATTTTTTCTTTTAGGGTTTTTTTGATATCAATGGATGTAAGAACACCAAAGCCCTCTTTTTTTAAAACTTCGGTGACAGTCTGAATTGCTTCTTCAAAATTTTGCTCAACTGTTTTGCTAAAATGATATGACATAATTTTCCTGGTTTGATTGTGATGTTTTCTGTAAAGATAGAACGAAAAAACATACTTGTCAATACAGGTAGTAAATAGTTGATTTAGATACTAAAAGATGTTAAATATTAATTTTATGACTTATAAAAGCCTATATCCAACCGATATCATGCAAAGTAGTAAATTAAATATACTACTTGTAGTTACAGGTATTGATTAGTTTTGGCGTTTTAATTACATTTTACTGTCCGCTTTAAAATTAACAAATAATAAAATGCTGAAAGAAGGAACGCCTTACCACAAACAGATATCTGAATGGCTTAAAAAACAGATCGAGGAGAATAAATTTCTGACAAATGAAAAACTTCCCTCGGAAAGTGAATTGAGTGAGAAATTTGATGTGAGCCGTGTAACTGTTCGGCGTGCACTTCAAACCCTCGAAAATAACAAGCTGATCTACCGCTGCCAGGGTATCGGGTCATTTGTAAACGACCAGCGGTCTCATCAAAGTTTTGCAAGCCTCAACGATTTCATGGAAGATATGGAAGGGTCGGGGATGAAAGCGGCCTCAAAATTACTTTCATTCAGGCATGAAGATGCGGATGAAAGGATCGGTGCAATATTGAGTCTGAAGGAAAATAAAAAGGTGGTCAGGGTCGAGAGGATACGTCTTGCGGATGAAGAGCCGGTTGCATTTGATATTACCTGGATGCCCCTTTTTTACGGACAGTTGCTTGAAGGTTACGATCTCGAATCGTCAACTATATTCCGGATTCTCGAAACGGATTTTGATATACCGATCCTGAAAGGTTGTTACAGAATAGATGCGGCGATGAGTAATTCTGAGTTTGCAAGCTATTTGAACGTGAAACCCGGAATCCCGCTTGTACTCATGGAACGTATTTCTTACACAATCGGCAATAAACCTATCTATTATCAAAAAAGGTTTTACAGGCGGGATCGCGTTGCATTTGAGGTGCGAACGGAACGAAAACACCCGCAGTTATCAGAAGATAAGCAGCACACACTTAATGTTGAATTCAGTACCTCGGTAAAGAATAATTCTCAGTTTCCGGATGAAAGCTGATTAAGATCCGGTATAAGTGCACCTGTTTGCTTAATGGGATGAAATCGGGCAAAAAGCTCCTCGCTGTACCATCCGAGTTCTCTTGTCTTTTTAACTACTTCGTGATGCTCCCTGTTTTTGTAAGCGAACGATTTCATGGCATCGACACTCTTCCAGGCAGAGAAGGTAGCCTGCATCAAAACCGGCCATTCACCGATACCTTTTGAGTATATGCATTCATCAAACTTTTCAAGACTCATTGAAACACCGGGAACGTCTTTCCAAAACCGGATAGCATATCGTGGCTTGATAGTTGCCCTTGTAATTACACAGACAGGCCGGCCGGATTGCAGATTGGCAGATGATCGAAACGGTTCTTCTTTATCCCAAAAACCATGGGCCTGGACAGGATGCATCAATATGCAGGAATGTGATGATGAATCCCGTTTATATTTTTCAATCAATTTGCCTTTTATAAATCTTTCTGCCTGCAATTCACTGCTGAATACGGCAAGAAGCCCGTATGTTGAGAAATCGGGCTTGATTGAAAAACCGTTACCAGCTCCAGAGCCAAGTGCTTTCCAAAACTCAAGACCCTCAGGTTTTTTCTGAACGGTTTTTAGCGGCGGAAATCCCATGCGAATAAATGCCCGGACTTTACTCCCGGTAAGACTGTACTTGAAAAAAGCAATTACGGTTGTTTGAGCCAAGAGAAAAATGATCAGGTGAATATAGTGCCCGGAAAACATTTTGGCCAGCCGGGAAGTTTCAACGGCAAGTTTAAAATAAGATGAATTATCAGGATTCGTATCGCTTATTAAAGGTCAATGTTCATATACATGATGTAAAATCCCATGATAAGTAAAAAAAACGCGAAAATTTTCCGGAGACGCACAGCAGAAATTTTAGAACCGATTTTTTTTCCAGCCAGGCTTCCTGCTGAACCGATTAAGCTGAAAATTATAAAGAGATCCCAATTGACTGACAGTTCAAGTTCACTGAGTACGTCAAGGTATTTGATAAAACCTGCTATGCTTTTCATTGCTATGATTGTCAGGCTTGTTCCGATTGCGAGATGAATAGGCAGGCCTGCAAAAATGACAAGAGCCGGCACAATTAGAAATCCCCCGCCAACCCCCACCAGTCCTGTGATAACCCCCACTGCAAGTCCTTCAAGCGACAGCATCCACCAAGGCTGAAGTTTTGGCCCGGAAGATAATTTTTCGCTTTGACTTCTGTCTTTGATCATCAGAATCGCTGCAAGAATCATGACGAACGCAAATATCACAAGCTGAAGATTTCCCGATATATAAGCGGCTAAAAGTGCACCTATCCAGGTTCCGGCCATTCCAGGCAATCCGAAAATGAACACGCTTCTCCAGTCAACCTGCTTTTTTAATGCGTATGGAACCAGGCCGGCGAGGCTGATTGCCCCGACAATTCCCAGTGATTCTGCTATGGCTTCTTTTTCTCCTTCACCGACAAGATATACAAGAATAGGTACCGTAAGTATTGAGCCTCCCGAGCCAAGCAGCCCGAGTGATAGTCCGACAAGTAAAGCTCCGCCAAACGCTAATAGCATCTTATCTGTAACAGAATTGGTTGCCGGAACTAATGGATTTAGGAAAAAAAATCATAGGGTCATGCTTTCTTTATAACATTTTTTGCGTTGGTAAACTGATCATATACCCAGGTTACATCAAACCCTTTTAGTTTGAGGAAAGCCGATGCATATCCCGATCGCCCCCCGGCCTGGCAATGAACGGCAAGGGGTTTGTTTCTTGGCAAATCTCCTGATTCAGGCAGCAGGCGTGTGTGGGCTATATTAATTGCTTCAGGTAAATGAGCCTCGCCGAATTCACTGCTTTTTCTAACATCCAGAATGGCAAATTCACCGGATTTTTGATCAAGTTCTTTAAATGAGATTCCCTGGATAGAATCGAGTTGGCCGCCTTTTTCACTGTAGGTTTCAAGATCATGCGGAGTTACATAGCCGGAAATATAATCAAGGCCTACCCGGATCAAATCACGTACAGCATCTTCCAGCATGCTTTCTTCAATTACAAGATAGATATTCTGATTTTCTTCTACATAACATCCGGCAACCGTGTTAAACTGTTTGTTAAAAGGCGTGCAGAGCGACCCTCTCAGATGCGATTTCATGAATGATTTCATATCGCGGGTATCGAGTAAAACCGCATTTTCATTTTCCAGGTTATTTTCGATTTCGGAAACCGTGAGATAAGAAGGCATGGGTAAATTTCCGAGAACCCTGGGGCCTTTTTTATTAACCGACTTCATGCGTGCGAAGTAATAGGGTGGTTCAGGTTGACCGTCAAGGATATAATCAACAAAGTGCTGTTCGCTGTAAGCTGCCTTGATGGAATTATTAAACCGGAGTTCATAGCCGACGGTGCTCCCCGGAACCGATCCGAGAGCTTTGCCACAAGCACTGCCGGAACCGTGGCCGGGCCAAACTTGAAGGTATTCGGAAACTTCCCTGAACTGGTTGATCGATTGATAAAGCTTTTTGGCCGATGGTACCATTGCTCCTGTTTCACCGGCAGCAGATTCGAGCAAGTCCGGGCGGCCTACGTCACCGACAAACACAAAATCACCGGTGGCCAAACCAAGCGGATCATCTGCTGACGCCCCGTCGATGATAAAGTAACTCAGATGTTCGGGTGTGTGGCCGGGAGTATGCCAGGCACGTAACCTCACATTTCCCACAGTGATTATGTCATCATTTTTTAAAAATTGACAATCATAAGGACTATTGATAAGCCACTCGTATTTCCAGTCTTCACCTCCTTCATCCGAGGCGTAAACTTTTACTCCATGTTCGGCAAATTCCCTTAAACCGCTTACATAATCTGCATGGATGTGAGTGTCTGCCGCTTTTGTGATTTTAAGGTTTTCTGCTGATGCTGCTTTCAGATACTGGTCGATATCTCTCAGGGGATCAATTAAAATAGCTTCACCGGTGGCCTGACAACCGATGAGATAGCTGTATTGAGCTAATTTTTTTTCGAAAAATTGTTGAAAATACATTGGTTTAATTGGTTTATTTCATTGCTAAGCATTGGGCGCTTAATGGCAGGAAAAAATTATGTCTACTTTCAGTGCTCTTTACTGCCAAAAGCTCTAAAGTTAAAAAACAACGGTAAAGCATAAAACCGGTTATTCATCAATTTACAGTTTAGTTATTTTTCTGAAAGAATAAGACCGTTTTATATAGTTCTACTTTAAAATAATCCCAGTTGCCTGTCCTTTCTTTTATAAGGCCATACGGGCAGTTCCTCCAAGTCTATAAATTTCATAAGTTCAGAGTGAAAATAGCTGATCAGGCCGGGGGCATAAAATGTATCGGGAGCATGAATAAAAACATAGGGATGTTTTCCTTCCCTGATCCAGTCTGCCACAATAATTGCCCACTCTTTTAAATAGGTTTCATTTTTTAATACGTCATTGGCACCTACATATCTGAGAAATGGCCTGCTGCCGGTGGTGTCAAACCTGGCAGGTAAATTCGGCTTTTTTTTCTTCGCTTCAACTACAGATGGTTCAACCGACTTTAAAGAATGAAGCCTGCGGGTATCAAACAGTACTTTGTCGATGTTGAAACTTGTTAGGAGTTCACAAAAGCGTCTCTCATTTATTCCCTTATCAAAAAAGTCAGGATGACGCACTTCAACCGCGTAGGAATTATGGGCGGGAAGGTCTTCAACCAGTAGTTCAAGCTTTCGAAATTCATTTGGGGAAAAGCGGCTGCTAAGCTGAATATGAAACGGCCCGAGATGTTTACGGATTGGAGTAAACAGATCAAGAAACCGGTTTACTTCATCAGTAACGTTGAGAAGGCTTTTATAATGAGTAATGCTTTGAGGAAATTTGAAACAAAATTTAAACCCTTCAGGCACATCGGCTCCCCATCGTTTTACCGTTTCAGGCGAAGGAACCCTGTAAAAGGTGGTATTGCCCTCAACAGAGTTGAAAACAGAGGCATACTGTTGCAAAAAATTATCAGGCTTGGCATGATCGGTATAGAAATGGCCGACCCAATCTTTCACTCCCCACTGTGTAGTTCCTATGTGGTATTTTTTGATCATTATTCTAATAAACGGTTTTTTTTGTAAATAAGGAACCGCTTCCTTATTTGCATTCCAGTTACGATCTGCTATATTCACTCGTCAACAAAAACATTACACGACATCATGCCATTTAACTGGCTCGATTACACTGTTATTGGCGGCTACCTGCTTCTTATGGTTGTAGCCGGCTGGATCGCAAAAAAGCGGGATCAGGATTCACTTGCCGATTATTTTACAGGTGGTAAAAACCTGCCCTGGTGGCTGGTGGGCGTATCGATGGTCGCCACCACTTTTGCCGCCGATACACCTCTGGCCGTAACGGGAATTATTGCCAGTGACGGAATTGCCGGTAACTGGATCTGGTGGAATTTCATGTTTTCAGGGCTTTTCACGGTTTTTCTTTATGCTAAACTCTGGAAGCGTGCCGATGTAATTACCGATGTTGAGTTTATAAACATTCGGTATAGCGGCAAACCGGCACGTATTCTGAGAGGATTTCGGGCCATCTATCTAGCGCTTCCTATTAACTGTATCATTCTCGGCTGGGTAACCGTAGGAATGGCAAAAATTTTGACGATTGTAACAGGTGCCGAACAGTGGCTGGTAATTACGCTGCTTTATTTATTGATCGGGATTTATATTTCCCTATCCGGGCTTTGGGGAGTCATTGTCACCGATTTCATCCAGTTTATCCTCGCTATGGCGGGATCGATTTTGCTTGCCTGGTTTGCCGTGGAGTCGGTTGGAGGGCTGGAGACGATGAAAATCCGCCTCGGCGAACAGTTTGGCGATGCCGATGCGATTTTGTCGCTCAACCCGTTTTATCATCCTGAAATCATGCTGGCCACTGCGCTTGTGTGGGTTGGGATGATGTGGTGGGCGTCCTGGTATCCCGGGGCAGAACCGGGCGGCGGAGGATACATCGCCCAACGTATGTTTTCTGCAAAGGATGAAAAAAATGCCGTTGGCGGTACACTTCTTTTTAATGTGCTGCACTATGCAGTCAGGCCCTGGCCGTGGATTTTAGTGGCGTTGGCAGCTTTTATTACCTATCCGAATCTCGACGATCCCGAAACCGGCTATCCGCTGATGATGCTTGACCTTTTACCGGCGGGACTGCTTGGCCTTCTCGCAGTTGCTTTTCTGTCGGCTTTTGTATCAACAGTATCCACACACCTGAACTGGGGAGCATCTTACATCGTAAACGATTTTTATAAACCTTTCATAAAACCGGCAGATAATTTCAGTTCCGAGAAAAGCGCACAGGAACACTATGTGGCCATATCAAGGTGGGCTACCCTTTTAATTATGATTTTTGCCGTCATCGTTTCCTACATGTTTGATTCGGTAAAAGGCGGGTGGGAAGCCATCCTTTCGATAGGAGCAGGTACCGGCCTTGTGTATATGCTGCGCTGGTTTTGGTGGAGAATTAACGCCTGGAGTGAGATTGCAGCTATGTCGGCTGCAGCTATCGGTAGTTTTATGGCAGAACCTCTCGGCTTCAACGGGTTTGCGGAAATCATGATCTTTACAATGTGCTTTTCTACCGTAATTTGGGTGGCAGTTACCATGGTGACCCGGAAAGTTGAATTTGAAACCCTGCAAGCATTTTACCATCGCGTTAAACCCGGAGGGCCGGGATGGAAACCGTTTGTAACCGAGGGAGTTAAACAGGAATCTCTTTTGCCCGGGATAGGAAAGGTGATACTCGGCTCGGTTTCCATCGTACTCTGTCTCTATTCGATGAATGAAATATTTTTCGGTTCTGCTTTAGTAGGATTTGGTATGATTCTGATTGCAACCGTTATTCTCTGGTATATCGTAAAGAGTTTTGCTTCAACCGGAAATAACCCCTGAGTTTTCGAACCCTGCCCGCTGGTTTAATTTTTTTTATCTGCAGTTTCATCCGGCGGCATAGTTCCGAAAACACGGTCCCACAGCGTAGTGGATACTCCAAAAGCTTTATCAGGGTATTTGTAGTGGTGAATTGCATGGTGCTTATACTGAACTTTCAGGTAGGAAGGTACAGGTGTTTTGTGAACACTGAAGTGGACATACGTGTACAGCAGGTAACCGGTTAAAAAACCAGGCATAAATACGAACAGATACTCACCCATAATCAGCCAGAAAATTCCAAAAAGAATTGAGATGATCAAAAGGCCCGGAATAGGTGGCATGATAAGCCTTTCTTTGTCACGTGGATATTCATGATGAATTCCGTGGAGGGAATAGGCAATTCTATGAGCCATTTTGCTTTCGGTAAAATATTCATCCAGGTGATTTATGTATTTGTGGAAAAAATATTCAAAAAACGTCCAGAAGAAAACAGCACCGACATAAATGGTTGCGGCCTGTCCGAATGAGGGAACTACACTTGCCTGATATGCATAGAATAACAATGCCGCTATTACTGAAAGATACATAGTGACAGATACGGGGGCAGGAGCCTTCGTTAAAAGTTCAAGGTAAGGATTTTGGAAGACTTGTCCCTTTTTATTTCCTTTGCCGTTTTTTTTCATAACAACTATCTGAGAATTTTGATTTTGAAGGTCAGTGATAATGGATCACTTATTTTAAATATCCGAAATTTAAAACAATTTGGAAATAAGTTTAATTTCATTCTTATCATTCTTAAAAATGGCCGTAAAGTTATCAGGCATGTCGTCCGGAATCATCACAATTATATAAAAATGTCGAAATCTTCATAAATCTAACTCATCCCTAAAAGGCCGGATATAGTCTGTTGACTCTACTTTTCGAAATGTGACTGAATGTGAATCCAAAAACCGGTTATCTTTTTAGTACTTCAACCGGTGCCATCAGGGATGCTTTCAACGATTGCGCTCCAATAGACAACATGCTTATAAAAATGAGAAGAAGAAGTACCGAAGGAAAAATCCACAATAAAGAAGATACCAGCTCAATTCTATATGGGAAATTTTGCAGCCATTGATTGGCAAGATACACCGATACCGGAAAGGCGATAATAGCTGCCAGCAAAATCAGCTTCAGGTAATCTTTTGACAACAGTAAGAATACGGAAGGGGCCGAAGCTCCCATTGCCTTGCGAATGCCGATTTCACGTTGTCTTTTATGGACGGAGTAGGATGCCAGCCCAAACAAGCCCAGGCATGCAACAATGATGGCAAGTACCGATAGAATGGAGACAACTTCGCTCATTTTTTGTTCTGCGCGGTAAACGGTATCGATATAATCATCATAAAAAAAGTATTCGAACGGATGGGCGGTGTCGAGCTCATCCCAATGCTCTTTCATATAGGCCAAAGCCGGTTCCGGGTTGCCGGATTGCAGCTTCACTTTGATAAAATTGATGTTTACAAGAGTGCTGTTCAATGAAGGAGGCAGCTCCATTATAAGCGGGTCGATTTCACGTTTTAAGTGCGTATAGTGAAAATCTTCGGTTACGCCTATTACCCGTTTCCTGAAACCGAGATAGTCCATATACTTGCCGAGGGCTTCATCGGGAGTTCCCCAGTCCAGAAAATTGATTGTAGATTCATTGATCAGAATCGCATCATCCTTGTCTGTTTCAAAATCTTCTGAAAAATTCCTGCCGGCAACCAGGTTTATTCCGAGAGTTTCAATAAAATCATGAGTCACAATGATTTTGGATATAGATAACTCCCTGTCATCAAATCCCTCCGGGCTAACAAGGTACTGTGAATATTGCTCACTTCCCATGATGGCTCTTGAACCGCTTGCACTGATAATGTCGGGATGCTCTTGCAGCCTGTCCAGGTAAATATCAAGGTCATATAAAACCCATGTGTTATTGGTAGGCAGTATTACTGTCTGTTCAATATTGTATCCGGGATCTTTATACTTAATATGATCGTATTGTAAATAAATGAGAGCTGTTGAAATCAACAAAAGGGCCGAAATAAAAAATTGAAAAGATACCAGGGATTTTCTGAATAAGCCGGTTCCTTTTGGGCTGGGCATGGCGGCTCTCAGGCTTTCAATTGGATGAAAGGATGAAAGGATAAGTGCCGGATAAAGGCCTGAAAGAAATCCGACAACTAAAATGATCAGCAGAATGCCTGCCAGTATTACATACAGATTGAAATCCTGAATTTCGATAGATTTGTTCAAGAGGTTATTAAATGCCGGTAAAGCCGCATACGCGATGATTAGTCCGATGGTAACCGATAAAAGAGTGAAGAGAAATGATTCCATCATAAACTGGAGGCGAAGAGTTTTTTTATCGGCCCCGAGGGTTTTGCGCAACCCCACTTCTTTTGCCCTCTGAATGGCTTTGGCGGTAGATAAATTTGTGAAATTGATGGCTGCTATTACAATGATGAGAAAGGAAATAACTGAAAAAAGAACAACGTAGCCAATATTGCCGGTGGCCTCGATCTCACCGTTGGCTTCGGAAAAAAGCCAGATATCTTTTAACGGCTGCAGATGCATGTAAACGGATTCATTCTCTCCTATGGCTTCTGTGGTATAGTATTTTTCAATAAACTGTGGAAAAAGGGCTTCGAGTTGTGCTGGGACCACACCAGGAGCGAGTTTTACGTACGTCCAGTTGGGATTCCATCTCCACCGGGCCGCAAGTTGGTCATAGTTTCTCCAAAGGCTTGCAAGCGATTCAAATGAAGCAAGAACATCTGCCCTGAAATGGCTGTTCTTGGGCCAGTCTTTCATGATGCCGGTAACGGTTATGGCAAACCGGCCTTCGAACATAATTGATTCTCCTATCGGATCTTCATCCTTAAAATACTTTTTGGCGGCTGATTCAGAAAGTACAACCGTATTTGGTTCCTGAAGCGCGGTTTTAGGATTCCCTCTGACTAACGGAATATCAAAAACCTCAAATACCGATCCGTCAACAAAGAAAAAATTTTCTTCACGGATGTATTCCTTGGTTTCCCGGTTTGCCATTGAAGAGGTTTCAGTCTGAAGGTTGTTAAACCTGGCGGCGGCCTCAATCATATCGGGATACTCTGCCAGAAGAGCATCTGCCAGGGGAAAAGGCGTGCCGGCTTCAAGATTTTCACTGGTCTCCATCATGTAGGTTTGCGTAATGCGGTATATTCGGTCAGCTTCTTGGTGGTATTGATCATAGCTGATTTCATTCCACACAAAAAGAAAAATAAGGAATGAGCATGCAACCCCTGTTGCAAGGCCGAAAATATTGATCAAGCTATATAATGGCTTTTGCCTGAAATTGCGAAACGCAACCAACATGTAATTTTTAAACATTGAAACCTCATTTTAGATTTTACTCTCGCTAAATATTCGTACAAACCAATTACCCGCAAGAGAATGATGGCGGTAAATTGTTACAATAAAATCTAAGTATTAATTTTTTCTAATAAAAAAACGAACTTTTACCATTGTTAACTTGACTCTTAAGTGTTTGTGTGACAATATCTGAAGTATCCAAAACCTTAAAACAAATATTAAAATTTTATGCGATTTTTATCGACATACATTGCACTATTTGCTCTCATTTTATCTTCTTGCACTCCCGTTGAAGTAAAAGAAAAAAAGCTTGCTCTTGAAAAACTGGATCCTGACATCCAAGAAATGCTGCAGGCCGTTTCTGTTGATACTATCGAAAAAAACATCCGGAAACTCGCTTCATTCGGAACAAGGCATACACTTTCTGAAACAGAGAGTGATACGTTTGGGATAGGCGCAGCCCGGCGCTGGATGAAACAGGAGTATGAAAAGTACAGTGAAGCTTCAGGTGGAAGGTTGCAGGTTGAATTCCACCGGTTTATGCAGGAACCCGGCAGGCGAATGCCTGAAGAAGTTGAAATTGTAAATGTTGTTGCGACCCTTCCGGGCACTGATCCGAATGATGACCGAATATTTGTGGTCAGCGGACACTACGATTCAAGGGTATCGGATGTAATGGATGCTGAGAGCATAGCTCCGGGTGCAAATGATGATGCTTCAGGAACAGTGGCAGCGATGGAACTGGCAAGGGTAATGTCAAATTATGATTTTCCGGCAACATTGGTATTTATGGGTGTTGCGGCGGAAGAACAGGGACTCATCGGGGCTGCCGGGTGGGCTCGGGATGCTGCCGCAGAAGGTAAAAATATAGCCGGAATGATTACCAACGACATCATTGGAAACCATGCGGCTGAAGACGGCAGGCTCTCAGATCCGTTTAAGGTCAGGCTTTTTGCCGAAGGCATTCCAGCACAGCGTGAATTGAACAATGAGACGCTACGTTTTCTCAGGACGGGTGGCGAAAATGATATGCCGCCCCGGCAGTTTGCAAGAACGATTAAAGAAGTGGCCGAAAGTTACCTGCCTGATATGAATGTCTGGCTGATTTACAGGTTAGACCGTTACCTCAGGGGAGGTGATCACACACCGTTTCTTCGAAACGGCTACGCTGCTGTCCGGATGTCGGAACCGCATGAAGAGTTTAAACATCAACACCAGGATATCCGGGTTGAGGATGGAGTTCAATATGGAGATTTAGCAGAATTTGTTGATTATCCCTATGTGGCAAGAGTGACAAAAGTGAACCTTGCAGCTCTTGCAAACCTGGCACGTGCACCTAAGCCTCCAAGGAATGTGGGCATGAATGTTTCACGCCTTGAAAATGATACACGGCTGCGCTGGGAAAACTCACCTTCACAAAACCTGGGGGGATATGAAGTGCTCTGGCGTGAAACCTCTTCTCCAGTTTGGCAGCATAAAGCGTTCGTGGGAACAGACACGCACTATATCGCCGAACTTGTTTCTAAAGATAACTGGATTTTCGGTGTCCGTTCCGTCAGTAAAGATGGCCATGCCGGTATTCCCGTTTACCCGATGCCGTTCAGGGATTGAACCTGCTTCTGCCTGGTCTGATCTGTATATTAAATTCAATACTTAATAAAAAAAGGAGCCGTGAATGAAGGGAATCATATTTCTGCTATTTTCTATGATCATGTCATTACAATTATCCTGTAATAACGGTAATAAGAAGCTCTCACCTGCCGAAGTACATAGAATATCTTATGACAGTGCTGCAACCGGTATGGAAAGAGACTATTTTGTCTACGTGCCGCAGGGATACCATACACACCCTGAAAAAAAATGGCCGGTCATGTTATTTCTTCATGGCAACGGTGAAAGAGGCGATGGAAAAGAAGATCTCGATTACGTGTTGATTCACGGCCCGCTTTACGAAGCATGGATTCAAAAAAGAGATCTGCCTTTTATCATGATTGTTCCCCAGCTCCCAATGTTTGGTATGGACGAAGAGGCCGATTATCTCAGAAACCGGACCAGAGATTCCATTCCTGTTAGGCTTGAAGAGGGCGTTCCTGAAAGGCCCGATAATTTTCCAACCCCCGAAGAGATGACAGGAAACCCGGCCGATGATACCATTAATTTGCCACCTGAAGGTCCGCCGATGGGCTGGTTTCTGCTTGAAGATGAACTGCTTGCCATGATTGAACGGACACTGTCAGATTACAAAACAGATGCGTCTAAGGTATATCTGACCGGAATCAGTTATGGAGGATTTGGGAGTTGGTACATGGCTTCAAAATACCCGGACAGGTTTTCAGCATTTGCTCCCGTGGTGGGATACGGCCACCCCGAATTGATGAAGCCGCTTGCAGAAAACCAGGTCCCGGTGTGGTGCTTTGCCGGAGGAAGAGACCCGGTAGTTCCGGCACGATTTTTCTATCCGGGGCTGAATGAGCTTGAAGAATTTGGCCATGAAAATGTTATGTTTACCGTTCATGAAGATATGGGCCATGATGCCTGGAAACGAATTTATGCCGGGTCCGATTTGTACGACTGGATGCTGAGTCACTAGTGTCATGTCAATTTTAATTGTACGGTTGTTGGAAAAAAGTCATCGGATGAGTTTTTTCGAAAAAACAAGTATGTTTGCATGTTTGCGAAGATTCAAGGGTTGACTCATCCGATGACTTGACCGACATTTCATGTCAACTGTAAACCCGCAAAGTTTTATCTCGGAGTTGCTTCTATTTATCTAACGTACTGCCATTTCAGAAAAGAAACTTTGCGGGTTTCTTATGACAGATTATAATCCACATTTGAATATTGCTTTAACACGATTCAGTGCAAAAAAATTATACCCTTGCCGCCGAACTCAAATAGAACAAAAAGCAGGCTGAAAGCCTGATGACAACGAGGTTGAAGATTGTAATATAAGTTATTGAACCGTGTCCTTCTAAGGCCAATGACTTAATCGACATTTCTTGCGAAAGATTAGATTTGACAAAATATTAGTCAGATTAACAGTAAAGTTAAAAGCGTCATTTGGGAAAAAATTTCATATCATTGAACGGTAATATTCATAATAACTTATTTCTATGAACCGGATTATTTCCAATGCAAGTGAGATTGATTTCAGTATAAAAGAGCTTCCTGAAATGCCACAGCCCGCCAGGGTTCTGATGGTTAAACCTACATATTTTGACGTGGAATATGTTATAAATCCCCATATGAAAGGGTTTATTGGCGGAGTAGACAAAATGCAGGCTCAAAATGAATGGGAACATCTTGAAGACGGTTTTGAAGAGCTTGGATACCGGGTTATAAAAGAGGAAGGAGTACGGGATTTGCCCGACATGGTTTTTTGTGCGAATCAATGCCTGCCGTTTATTGATGAGAATGAAAATTTGAAAGCTGTAATGAGTATCATGCACTCAGACCAGCGTAAGGCTGAAGTTTCCCACATCGAAAAAATTATTCGGAACCTTGGATATAAAACCTTCCACCTGGATGATAATCAAGGCGACTTCGAAGGAATGGGCGATGCGATATGGCACTTCAAAAGAAAGTTATTGTGGGGCGGGCATGGCTTCAGAACCTCTTCCGGAGTGTATGAACAGATATCAAAGATTTTTGACACGAATGTGATTCTGCTGGAATTGAAAGATGACTATTTTTATCATTTGGATACCTGTTTTTGTTCATTGAACGAGACATCGGCTCTGATCTACCCGCAGGCTTTTACTGATAAAGGCCTTGAGATTATTCACAAGCTTCATTCAACAGTAATCGAAGCCACAGAGTATGAGGCCAAAAAGCAATTTGCCGTGAATGCGGTTTGCCCTGACGGCAGAAATGTACTAATTCAACAAGGTAATACGGATGTAAACCGAAAGCTGAGAAATCACGGCTTTCATGTTCATGAATACAGCACTTACGAGTTCATAAAAAGCGGCGGAAGTGTATTTTGCATGAAACTATTGCTTTGGTAACTATTACCTGTGAAATTTTTAATCGTTTTTCGTCATTTGTGACAACTTATTTTAGGATAAAATGAAGACCCGACTACTGCTTTTTTTCTGGATAATAATTACAGCAATTCTCTTATATATTTTATCGGTTCCCATTAGCCCGTTGCCTCCGCTGGGATCATTTTTCAGTCCGGCTGAAGGATTTTGGGCAAATGCCGAAACAAGAAGCATTGCCGGCACAATAGAATTACCGGGAGATAAAACAGATCGTCCGGTAGACATTTATTATGATTTGAGGGGAGTGCCGCATATTTTTGCTGAAAATGACAGGGATCTCTACTTTGCGCAGGGATATGTAACAGCGCGCGACCGTCTTTTTCAGCTTGAGCTTCAGGCACGGGCAGCAGGTGGTATGCTGTCTGAATGGCTGGGTGAAACAACTATGGAATACGATTTGAATCAGCGAAAGCGCGGGATGCTTTACGGGGCAGAAAAAATGGTCGAATACCTTGAAGGCAAAAAATCCATGGAGGTAGTTGAGGCTTACACGGCGGGAGTAAATGAATATATTAACGGGCTGAGGCCCGATCAATATCCGGTTGAATATAAAATAATTGATGCAACTCCGGCGAAATGGGAACCGCTACACTCTGCACTTTTGCTCAAATATATGACTCAAATGCTGGCCGGCAGGAATAACGACGTTACCACTTCTAATACTGCTTCATATTTAGGCCTTAATTTTATTAAAAAATATATTACGGCGCGCTCTAAATGGATGGAACCGATTATCCCAAAGGGACATGACTGGCAATTTGATCCTCTGCCGGTCCCGGATGCTCCGGATTATTTTCAGTCAAAAATTTCATCAAATGTTGATCCCTATCCACCGAATCCGGCAAACGGGAGCAATAACTGGGCTGTATCGGGTAGTAAGACCTCTACAGGTTATCCGATTCTTGCCGGAGATCCGCACCTGAGCTTGTCACTTCCCTCTATCTGGTATGAAATGCAGCTTCAAGCACCTGGAGTCAATGTGTATGGGGTGAGCATTCCCGGGGCACCGGGAATCATAAAAGGTTTTAATGAAGCAATTGCATGGTCAACAACCAACACGGGCGCGGATGTGATGGACTGGTATGAAATTGAATTCAGGGATGACTCCAGAAATGAGTACCTGTTTGATGGCGAATGGAAAAGTGTAGATAAACGATTGGAAGAAATCAGGGTAAAAGGAAAAGAAGCTGTTGTCGATACCGTGATTTACACGCATCACGGCCCTGTTTCGCAAGTGATCGGTGAGGATATGCTTACAGATAAAAAAAATGGCCACGCGCTTCGGTGGATTGCTCACGACCCCTCAAATGAGCCGATGGCATTTTATTTATTAAACAGGGCAGGCAATTATAGTGAAGCTGCGGAAGCTCTGAATCATTTTGAACAACCCGCACAAAATATTGTTTATGCCGATACTTCAGGAAATATTGCAATGTTTATAGCCGGTAAACTGCCTTTGAAATGGAAAGGCCAGGGAATGACTGTAAGTGATGGAAGGAATTCTGCTTACGACTGGCAAGGATGGATTCCAAATGAACATAATCCGGGTATTTTAAACCCGGATCGCGGGTTTGTGAGTTCAGCTAACCAGATTGCGGTTGATGAATCCTATCCTTATTACCTCGGTGATCGTTTTGGGCCTTTTTACAGAGGCAAACGAATCAATGAATTGCTTGAAAATGGAGATCGTATGACAGTTAAAATAATGCAGCAGATCCAGCTCGATAACCACAATTACAGGGCCGAAGTAATTGTCCCTTTATTACTTGATTATTTGCCGGTCAGGGATATGTCGGAATTTGAACTTGAAGTCTTGCAAATTGTCAGGGATTGGGATTATAATCATACAGGTACTGCGATAGCCCCTTCCATTTTTTATGCCTGGGACCGTGCCTTGTACAGTTTGATATGGGAAGACGATTTCAATGACTCCATTCCCTTGAGAATGCCAACGTATGAATTAACCCTCCAGATGCTTATTGATAATCCTGAAGCTAAGTGGGTGGACGACAGAACCACTCCTGAAAAAGAGAGTTTGCAGGATCTCACTATTAAAGCGTTCAGAAATGCGTTAGAAAATCTCAGGGATGAGTTTGGCGAATTTGGTGAATCATGGCAATGGGCCAGGTACAATAATACAAATTTGGATCATCTTTCCAGGATTCCCGGTTTGGGTGAGCAGAATTTGTTTACCGACGGTTCTGCCGAATCGCTTAATGCGGTGAGGGGAAGCCACGGGCCGTCGTGGAGAATGGTTGTTGAGCTTGGACCTGAGGTTAAAGGGTATGGCGTTTATCCCGGCGGGCAAAACGGCAACCCCGGTTCCGGCAAATACACCGAATTTATAGATACCTGGCTAAACGGAGGTTTATTTGAACTAAACTTTTTCAGAGAAAAACCAGAAACCGGTGAACTCCCGCTTCATATTAAATTCCGGTGATTTCGAACAAAGAAGTAAAAGATCAGATGTAAGAAGTGTTCGATATTTATGAAAAAATATAACTTGCCGTTTTAAAACCGGCCCAAACAGCGATAAGGCCAATTCCAACCTGAACACCCGTGTATAAAATAAAATCGGGAATTGAATTATTTAAAAATTCGTGGCTTTCCAGTCCAAAAGTGGAAAAAGTTGTATAGCCGCCTAAAAAACCAACCAAAGCAAAAAGCCTCAGGCTCGTATTTAGAATTTCCCTGGATTCAAACCATATGACCAGGAATCCAATAAGGAAACATCCTGAAACATTAACAAGAAAAGTTCCGGTAAAAAAAAATGCTTTCCCCGCAAAGGCAGGCATAGACACTGAAATTAAGTACCGTATTGCTGAGCCGGCTGCTCCGCCTGCAGCTACCATCAATAATTCGCGCATAGTTGAATCGTTAACGAGTTGTTAAATTCAATTGTACGCAGACTTATTGATGATTACAACGCGATATTGAAAAGCAACTGTTAAAGTCGATTGGCAAATGTAACGTTATTGAATCTGGTAATACTCCTGGTAAACATAATCCCATAATTCGGCAAGATTCGAACCTTTATTATGCGGATTTTTTGATTTGCTTGATTTCATCGCATCTTTACAAGCTTTTTCCTTAGCGTCGTATATAGCACGTTGCTGGTATTTTGTTGGGTTTTCCAGCATTTTTTTAAATTTATCTTTATCACTCATAAATCTGATTCCGGCTTTGTTTATCTTTACTACAAGATTTGGAATTTAATAGAAATCAAGTAAAAACAACAATTTTTGCAATTAAATAACAAAATTAAATCAAAAATGAGTATAAATAAACCGTATTTGTTGCTGACTACACTCATAATTTTTCCGTTGTTTATTTCATGCGGTAGCGATTCTGAATCGGGCGAACCCCCGTTTACAGCCTGTGAAAATGGGCTTGTACTGGATTTATTTCCTTGTAATAGTGTCGGCTTGTATTCAAGAGTGACTCTTGAAGAAATGAATGGAACAAGAGGTAACGATTTGTGGGGCTGGACAGACCCTGCCACTTCAAAAGAATACGCCTTGGTGGGATTAATAGATGGTGTAAGTTTTGTGGATGTAACCAATCCGGCCGAACCTGTTTTTGTAGGAAAATTGGAGGAATCAACGGCATCCTCGACTGCCACTCCTGTCCCGGCACATGATGAAGAGGCAGGCGATTTTAAGGATAGTTCAGCATGGCGCGATCTGAAAGTATATCAAAACTATATGTTCGTAGTGAGCGAAGAAAGAGGACACGGAATGCAGGTGTTTAATCTTGAAAGAATCAGGAACCGTGAAACAACTCCCGAAAATTTTACTCAGGATGCTCTTTACACGGAAATAAGTAATGCACATAATATAGCTGTAAATGAAGAGTCGGGTTACGCTTATATAGTTGGAAGTACTTCGGGCGGGCAATGTGCGGAATTCGGTGGGTTGCATATTGTAGACATAAAGAATCCGCTTGCTCCTGCATTTGCAGGCTGCCACGTTGAACCGGAAGCGGGAGGAGTAATAGCAAACGGTTATATTCATGATACACAATGTGTAAACTACCGGGGACCTGATTCAAATTTTACCGGCCGTGAACTCTGCTTTAGTTCCAGTGAACGAAAATTTTTGATTAGTGATGTTACCGATAAATCGTCTCCCGAGACTGTTGCTGTTTTGAGTTATGACGGAAACCAATATTCTCACCAGGGCTGGTTGTCTGAAGATCATTCCCATTTTTATATGAATGATGAGCTGGATGAGAGAAATAATCATCACAATACAAGAACGTATGTCTGGGATCTTTCCAACCTTGAAAATCCTCAAATAAGAGGTTTTTTCAACCATTCAACGGCTTCGGTAGATCATAACCTGTATATTTATGATGATATCGCATATCAAGCCAATTATACGGCAGGTTTGAGAGTACTTGATGTATCCGGAAGAGATCCGGAATCGATCAGGGAATTGGGATATTTTGATACAACTCCTGAAAATGAGGAACCCGAATTCGCAGGGCTTTGGTCCAATTACCCCTTCTTTTCAGGCAATAAAATTATTGTAAGTGATATAAATCAGGGGATATTCATCCTGCGATATGACCGCGGTCAGTTTTGATAACACAAATTTTTACTTACTCTACAATTTGCTTACCTTTTTGTGGTTTATAACCTTCTTGTTTGCCCGGGTGTATAAAAACGAATTTAGCCCGGTGCAATATCATGAGTTCAAAATTATTTGATAACTTAACTTTTTTTATGGATTTATTTGACAAGCTTGAAGGACGTCCGGGGCCACTCGGGGAATTCACATCTGAAGGCTATGGTTATTACACTTTCCCAAGGCTTGAAGGTCCGATCGGGCCGGAAATGAAGTTTCAGGGAAAAAATGTAATTGTTTGGAGCGTTAATGATTACCTGGGTATTGGTAATCATCCTCACATCAGAAAAGTAGATGAAGAAGCTGCCAGAGAATATGGATTCAGTGCCCCGATGGGTGCCCGTCTAATGACAGGAAATTCAACCAAACATGAAGAACTTGAAGCTGAACTGGCTGATTTTGTAAAAAAGCCGGCTGCACTGCTACTAAATTACGGCTACCAGGGAATCATGAGTGTCATCCATGCTTTGGTTGACAGAAACGATTACCTCATCTACGATGAACTGAGCCATGCGTGCATTGTTGACGGCAAGCAGCTTGCTATGTCTGATAAATCCGTATTTAAACACAATGATATTGGAAGCCTTGAAAAACAACTGGATCGGGCTTACAAAAGAAAAGGAGATAAATCTTCTATTCTCGTTGTGACCGAAGGTGTTTTTGGGATGACAGGAGATCTTGGCAAATTAAGGGAAATTATTGCCCTGAAGGAAAAATATCCGTTCAGGCTTTTGGTTGATGATGCACATGGACTCGGAACCATGGGACATGACGGTTCCGGGACGGGCAGGCATCTGGAGTGCCAGGATGGAATTGATATCTATTTTGGGACTTTTGCTAAATCAGTGGCTCTGATCGGAGCTTTTGTAGCAACAGAACCCCGGGTTATTGAATTTTTAAAAGCAAATACAAGAAGCCAGATATTTGCCAAATCGGTGCCGATGCCGATTGTGGTTTCTGCGCATGAACGAATCAAATTGATTCGCAAACATCCGGAATGGCGCGAAAAACTTTGGAACACGACATGTAAACTCAGAGACGGGCTCAGAGATTTAGGTTTCAATGTATTGCCGTCAGAAAGCCCCGTAACACCGGTGCTAACTCAGGGCAGTACCGGGCTGTGTACCGCCATCATGCGGGAAATGAGGGAAAAACACGGCGTGTTTGTTAGCGGTGTGGCCTACCCGGTTGTTCCAAGAGGATTGGTTTTAATCCGCCTGATACCCACGGCAAAGCATACCGATGCTCATATTGACAAAACTTTGAAAGCATTTAAGTCTATTAAGGAAACACTTTTGGCGGAACAGTCAGAAGCAAAAGAAGTAGTGAATCTTTAACCTGAATAATCCAGGTTAAGAATTCAGTTGAATAACTTCTTTAGAAATCCAAAGATACCATCTTTTTCGGATTTCTCTTTTTTACCGCTTCTTCCGCCGCTAAGTTTGTCGTAAGTTGGACGAGGCAACTCTGTAAGCTCTTTTGAAGGTTGTTTCCGTTTATGCTTCTGATATTTATGCCTGCCCTGGCTGCTTCTGTCTTTTTTTGGCCCGCGTTTCTTTTTCTCTTTAACCGATTTGGGCAAGGGCATTTCTTCCGGTGCATATCCCAGAGAGTTACAGATTGCTTTTATATCACCCTTATCCTGTTTTGAGACGAGAGACAGCATTCGTGCTGCCTTGCCGCTGCCAACAAGTTCTGCTCTTAGTTTGTATTCACTCACATCTTCAGGTACATCGTAATTGATCACCTGTGCAACATGATCAAGATCAAGATTAGCAGCTGAGTACTCACCTGCTATCAGGTGCTGCACGTTATTGGCAGTGAACCTATCAAAACGTTCCTTAAACGTTTTGGAATTGAGTGATGGATCAATACTAACAGCCCTGAGCCCTGCTTTTCGCAATATTTTATAAAGCCGTTCGGCTGTTCGCTTGGAGGCTGTGAATATGACTACCGGTGTTGATTTGGTTTGATCCAAATGAGCCATCAGGGTCGAGATTTTTGATCTCGGTGGTACGTTAATATAGTATTGAGTCAAATCACCGGTAATGGCCTTTTTCTTATCTGTAATCAGTTCAGGTTTGTTCAGATAGAGTTCTTCAGCCTTTCTAAGCTCCTTGCTGTCTCTTCCGGCAGTAAAAATTCGCTGGCACTTTCCTATGACTCGCTTAAAAATGCTGTCCATATAATTCCAGTCAGAAATATCATTAGCCTGGTCTGCCACCAACAATTGCACTTCCCGGTATATATACCGCCCTTGTTCGAGTAATTCAGATAAACGTTGCGGTGTTGCAACAACTACCGGAGGAGCGGCACTTAATTGCTTTAACTGATCTTCAAGATCTCCTTCATCAGTTATTCTGACACTTTCAATTTTTGCATGATATCCAACCCCCCAAATCCATTCGTCAATCTGTTCTGCACGCTTTTTGTCTTCCGTTAAAACCAACACTTTTGTTCCGTTGATTCTGTCAGCCGTTGAGATTTCATTCAACGCTTGAAGCAGATATCCCAGCTCAGGCTTTTCGTCAACTTCAGTATTAATTACAAGGTCTGAACCGTTGCGTACAGCATCTAAAATTTTTCGTTGCTTTGGAGAGGGGTTGTCAATTTTTAAATCTTTCAACCCTTTCAGTATCGGGGATGAAAGACGATACTTATTAAATGACAATGTACTTCACCTCTACATTTAAATCGTAACTATTTCAATTAATAAACGCGGAATATACAAAACTGAGAAAAGAACCTCAGACGGATGATCATTTTCCGCTTTTAAAATCTCTTATCTGTGATACAAACTTAATGAACAGATAAGAGATTTCATGTGTAAATCATCCTGAAAATTTTTATATAAACTTATATAAACTGACGAATCAAAAAAAATTTAATTATCATTAAAGTCGCTATTTTTTAAATTCATATTTAAATATGAACTTTCAGAACCGATTAACCATTTTATATATCAGATATGATTGACAGGTTGGCATACTTTGCAAATAAAGAAGATTTTGAGGGCTATTTCAATTTTACTACCGGGAAAAAAGCAATATTTGAACCTCATTATAATCTTGCTCCTGCGCATGAAATCCCGATACTGATTGGCCCGGATAATGGAAACAATTTGAGAATTTTGAGAGCAAGATGGAGCCTTGATGAGCCGGGAAAAAGAAGCGAGGGAGGATATAACATAACTGTAGAACAGGCTTTAAAAAATTTGAAAAAGCCGGAATTCTCGCCATGTATAGTGGCTGTTTCAGGTTTTTATATCTGGAAAAATGAGGATAAAAAAGATCAGCCGTTCTTTGTTAAAATGCTGAATGAAACGGTGATGTCAATAGCAGGAATTGTAAGGCACGATCCGGATAACAAAGATAAACGTTCATGTGCGATTGTTACCACCGGGGCGAATGCGCTTATCCAGCCGATAGCAGATACCATGCCGCTTCTATTCACTTCCGCTCTTGCAAAATCGTGGCTGATAAAACCGGATGAAACTGAAAATATCCTGCCCCAGGCTGAAAAGCTATTTCTTTTGACGGAAATGACCGTACACAGGGTATCGAAAAAGGTGAATGATCCCAAGAATAATGATCCGAAGATGATTCAGCCCATACCGAAATAAACATCTTATCGAATCGTTAAGCAATCTCTCAGAATTACCGCTTGGTTTAAGATCAGATTTTGAATATTTTTAGAGTTCTTAAAAATTTTAGTAAGAATACAGCATGTTATACGGAATTATTATATCTTTAATCATAGTTATTTCACTCCTGTTAATACTGGTTGTTTTGCTTCAGCCGGGGCAAAAAGAGGGGCTTTCAGGCGGGCTTGCAGCCGGAATGGCCGGCGGATCTGCCATGGGCGCCAGAAGGACTGCTGATTTGTTATCCAAAACGACATCGGTACTCGCAGGAGCGCTTCTTGTGTTGTGTGTATTGGCTAATTTTGCAATTGAGAGAGGCGGCCAGACGGCACCCGCAGTTCAGCAATCAGGATTGCCTGACCCAATAGAGTCAACCGATTTTAACCGCCCATCCGAAACAACACCTGCAATACCCCAAAACCAGGAACAACAGCAGAGCGAAGACGGTCAGTCTGACGGGAATAACTAATTGTCGATAGATCTGCAACCGATCAATTCTCATTAAAACTTGATTGATACACAAGATCAGGCTTGTACTTGTAAGCCATGTGAGTCACATCCATTACAATCCCGGTCATTGCATCCGGCTGTGCATTGATATTTACAGTTAGATCAAACGACTTGGATAAAGTCTCAATCACATTTTCAAAAAATGAGACATGCAGCTCTTTACCGTCAAGTATAATAACCTCAGTATCATTAATCTCTATGTCGATTGTTCGTTCTGGCAACTCAGTTATATCCATTTGCGAATTTGTACACCCAAGTGATAAACAAAGAGTGAAAACAATTAGAAGTATTCGTGGAGTCATAATTATGATTTTTAGGCTGATGTTAAGTATTAAACACTCTGTGTTTTAAGGAAGGTATTTGTTTTCTTACCTCCCGGATGGTTTTAGGGTCAATATCGGCAATGGTTACACCCGGTTTATCATCTGCCTCAGCCAGCGTTCGTCCCCAGGGATCGATGATCAGAGAATGGCCGAAGGTTTTCCTGTTTGTGCCGTGGGTACCTGTCTGGGCGGGAGCGATCACATAGCAGGTATTTTCTATCGCCCGGGCTTTTATAAGTGTATGCCAGTGTGCTTTACCGGTGGTAACGGTAAATGCCGAAGGAATACACAGAAGATCCGCATCTTTTCCGGACAGCTTTCGATATAATTCAGGAAATCTCAGGTCGTAGCAGACCGATAATCCGATGGTTCCAATTTTGGGATCGGAGTACGTCACTCCCCCATTTTTTCCCGGCATCACAATGTCCGACTCCCTGTAGCTTTCACCTTCGGGCAAATCTACGTCAAAGAGGTGAATTTTATCATATTT
>CAYPZI010000012.1:0-39732 GCA_964415185.1 uncultured Balneolaceae bacterium
TTTTCATCGAGTTTATCATCTATTGCAGCGGTAATGACCTGAACTTCAGGGAATTTGCTTGTGATCCTGTTTAATCCCTCAGGTGCGGATATAAGTGAAATAAAACGGATATTGGTTGCCCCTTTTTCTTTAACGAAAGAGATGGCGTCATCCGCGCTTCCTCCTGTAGCCAGCATGGGATCGACTACCAGAACCAGTGATTCTTTAATATCGGCCGGTATATTCGAATAGTAATCAACAGGCTGATGGGTCTCTTCATCCCTGTACATGCCGAGGTGGCCAACCTTTGCATCCGGGACGAATTCAAGAATGGCACTCACCAGGCTCAATCCTGCCCTTAAAATCGGCACAACCACAATTTTGGTATCCAGCTCAAACCCTTTTGTTTCGGTGATAGGAGTTTGAATAGTTGTCTCTTTCAGTGGTATTTCTTTCAGGGAGTAGTAGGCAAGGATCGTTGCTATTCTTCCAAGCGCTGCCCTGAAATCGGTTGTATTCGTTTTTTTATTACGTACAATCGTCATGTCTCTTGCAACAAGAGGATGTTTAATTACCGTAACCTTATTGAGTGACGCTTCCATTTACTTTTAATTTCCGTTATTTGATTCTTTGAATTCCCGGAAATATTTATTTGTAACCGAGTAAACAACACCTGAAAGTGCAAAAAGAGCAATCAGGTTGGGAAATGTCATAAGCCCAAGGGCAATATCTCCAATAGCCCATACTACCTCGAGGGCAAGTACGGCCCCCAGGAAGTGCATCAGGATGTAAACATATTTGTAATAAATAATCGATCTGTCGCCAAGCAGATATTGGATAGACCTGTCGCCATAGTAACTCCAGCTTATTGATGTTGAAATAGCAAAGAGAAACACGCAAATTGTTACAAGATAACTTCCACCGGGAAAGAAGGGTGATAAACCGACTTCAAATGCCTGGGATGTGAGGGGAGCTCCATTATAGACGATATTTCCGTAAACCTCTCCCGTTGTTTCACCGGTTTCACTGTTATTTGCAGTCAGCGATACCATATTAATGGTTCCCGAAAACGGGTCGGTTTGTTCGGAATTGGTATAAAGGGTGTCAACGGAAAAATCGTTTCTAAATAAGGTTCCGTTTTCAACAATACCGTTTTCAACTAAAAGAACTCCGGGGCCTTCTAATTCCTGAGTCACCTGATATCCCATTTCAGGGGAATTCAGGTTTACTGTAGAGGGATGTTTGTCGTCCCATACGCCTGTGGTAATGATCACCAGTCCTGTAAATGTACAGACCATGATGGTATCGATAAAAGGTTCGAGCAGAGCCACGACGCCTTCACGGACGGGCTCTTCTGTTTTTGCAGCTCCGTGAGCGATAGGGGCGGATCCCTGACCGGCCTCATTTGAAAACAAGCCTCGTTTGATGCCCCATACCATGGTTGTCATAAAAAGGCCTGACCCTACACCGTATGCACCGGCTATTGGATCAAAAGCATATTTCAAAATCAGTAAAAAAGAAGGGATCACCTGGTCATAGTTGGCGATCAGAATCATAAGGGCTCCGGCAACATAGAGGAGGGCCATCAGGGGGGTTAGCCGAGCAGTTACATACCCGATTCTCTTGATTCCGCCGATTATCACAATTCCGACAATGGATGCAGTTACAATCCCGGTTATCCAGACCGGAATCGGAATAAAGAAAGTGTTTTCCATTACGTCGGCAACGGTGTTAGCCTGAATGGCATTTCCGGTTAGAAATGAGCAAATAACAGCCAGTGCGGCAAAAATAACGGCAAGCCATTTCCAGTTTTCACCAAGGCCCCGTTCAATGTAGTACATCGGCCCGCCTGATACTGAACCATCTTTATTTTTGATTCTGTATTTCACAGCAAGTGTGCATTCGGAATACTTTATAGCCATTCCGAAAAAAGCAGTAACCCACATCCAGAACAGGGCGCCGGGCCCACCATAGTGTATGGCGATGGCAACGCCTGCAATATTTCCGATCCCAACTGTAGCAGACAAAGCGGTAGAGAGTGCCTGAAAATGGTTTACATCACCGGTATCGTCCGGGTTGTCGTATGTTCCTGAAACGACTTTTATTCCATGTGTCAATTTTCTGATCTGAATAAAGCCAAGGCGAAAGGTGATGAAGATTCCATAGCTTAAAAGAACCACAACCATCAGGGGCAGCAGTTCAGGGGAGTTCCAGACAAGATTATTCAGCCAATTAACAATGCGCTCAAACTGTTCCATGTAGAGAATTTAGTTCAGGTTTTATCTAACAGTACCGAATGTATAAAAGTTTTGGGAAAAGTTTTAAAAAAAGAGGTACCGAATGTGAACGAAATTATGTAAAAACATCTTTTATTTTGTTGAAGATTTAAAAGTGACATAAATCTAAACTAAAATATCCGATATACTTAGCTAAACTGAACGTTGAATTAAATAACACAGAATTATGACCAAAGCAGATATTGTAGACATCATATCATCATCCACAGGGCTATCAAAAGTAGAAACAGACGCGGTTGTCAATGGTTTCATTGATACTGTTATTGACGCTATGAAACGAGGCGAAAATATTGAACTGAGGGGATTCGGCAGCTTTAAGGTTGTTAAAAGAGCTCAAAGAGTTGCCAGAAATCCAAAAACCAATGAAGAAGTTATTGTACCGGAACAATATGTGCCGACCCTGAAAATTTCCAAGGATTTCAAAAAAGCTGTGAATAAGTCTATGCAGTAGCTCAGTGTCTTGGCAACTGTAAACCCGCAAAGTTTTATCTCAGGGTTGCTTCCATTTTCTCAAGATACTGCCATTTCAGAAAGGAAACTTTGCGGGTTTTTCTCCGACATTTTAAGCTTGATGCCACACCAGTCCTTTTATCAAAAATGATACTTTACTTATTTTGATTTTATAGTCTCCATTAAAGAGACCTCCATGGTTTCGAAAACCTTGGAGGTCTTCGCCTAAAATCTTTGTATTGCAACGTGTTCAAGACTTTTGAACGGCCTCTACGAGTGGTAGAGTCGGACTCCTTCTCAGAAATCGATTCCAATAGATATCATGTGAATTTCATCTCCGCCAAATTTGGTGCGTTCAAAAGGCCAGCCTACGTCATACCTGAAAGGCAGACCAAGTAATATTGTACGAACGCCAAAACCGGCTCCGATAATGATATCGCCGTCGACAAAAGATGTTGGTATTCCCTGAATATTACTATCTTCGTCGAGAATACTACCGTCTCTCGGGTCGATTTCAACTTGCCTCTCTTTGCCTACACGGAAATTGAGCCCCGAACTTTTTCTGATTTCCGTTGAAACCTCGCGGTTTCTCTGCTGGTCAAAGACAGTTTGTACCGTATCAAAACCCCAGGCCGCCCCGGCATCAATAAAAGCAACACCGGTTGTGTTGAAAAGAGGCAGAAATGGAATAGGGCCCGGCAATAAAGCAGCAAAAAGCGGGAACCTGAACTCGGCGTTAAGGAGCGTATATTTGTCGCCGAACAGAGTGTTGAAATCATGACCGCGCATGGGGGCTGTAGTAACAGTAAAAAAAGTATCGGTCAACTGGTCGATAGGAATATCGTTATTGGAGAAGCTGGGATTCAGCCATCCAAACACACCTCCAAGCAGATAAGTTTGTGAATCGGATCCAAACGAAGCTGCACCTGAAGCCCTGAGAGCAAAGCTGTACCTTCTTCCGAGATTTAGATATTGCCGGTAATCACCCTGAACCGAAAAAAATTCGGGAGCACCGGTTCCAAAAGCGGGGCTTCCCGAAATTTGAAATTTGTATCTGCTGCCTCCCTGTGGAGTAATAAAGCCGGGCAGGGTAAAATCACCCGTAAATGTGGCATTTGGAAAGAGAAATTCGGATGAATCATTTGTCAGGTCTCTTGAGGTAAATCCCCTTACAGAACTGAAGTCCCTGTTAATACTGATAAATGATATACCCGCCTCTACCCGCTGGAATTTATTTAAGGGGTATTGCATATCGGCGCCGAAACCTAGAGTTCTGAACCTGAGAAGTTCTCCGAAGAAGGATTGAAAATTCTGTGATTGATGGAAAAGTGTTGCAAAATAATTGGTGCGGTTTTTCAGGTACGCGTATTGAAAACTGTAATCACTGTCTCTGAGATCAAACTGAAGATTCGATGCAAGAGATATCTGATGGTCTCCAAGCAGGTCGGAAAACGTGGTTACCAGGAATGCCGATGTCCCGAAACGGGTATCAATCTGGCCTGCCGAAAATGTAATATCCGGAGAGAACGAAAGCCTGTAATCTCTGGGCTGATACAATCCGTCATCTGTAAGATTGTCATCCGGCTGAAACTGCTTTGGGTCATCTTTAAGCGCAATCGTCGTATCGCTAACAACTTCTTCACCGAATTCATAATTTCTGAAATCAATCTGGTCTCTCTCTTCTTCTTCCTTTGTTTCTTGTTCTTTTTCCTTTTCTGCCTCCTCTTTCTTTTTCTGCTCTTCTATTTTCAATAGATCTTTGGGAAGCAGCGAATCTGCAAACAGTGGAGTTTGCGCCAATTCAAGAAGCCTCTGTTCGGAGGCGACAAAATTACCTTTTGGCCTGTTAGTAATCATTTCCTGTACGTATGATATTGCCGGAACGAGGTCACCCGGCGTCATTTCGGATCGCTGCTGCGCCCATCTGTTTGGTTTCAGAGGCCCTTCCATTCTTCTTGAAAAGGGCGAATTCATCACGTGTATTCCTCTGAAACCTTCATTCACAGCCATAAATGCCAGCCTGCTTCCATCCGAATTAATAGAAATTTGATTAATCCCGGTTTGAACATTTGTCAATGGGTAGGTTGTCCTTGTTTGAAGGTCATATTCATAAATGTTATCAATTCCGTTTATATCGGATATAAAAACAAGCCGGTTGTCAAAAGTAAGTTTCGGCTGTTTTTCATCGGCATTGGGCGTATTGGTTAGCCGGGTTATACGGTTTGAATTTATCCTGATTGAGTAAATATCGTGCTGATAGCTTGATTGATGTTGCAAAATGGAATAACCGGCGAGGTATTCATGAGGCGTGGTATGGCTTCCTCTGTTTGACCTGAAATATACTGTTTCGGAATCAGCACCCCAGGCGGGTTGTGAATCTCCAAAAACATCGCCGGTCAAATCGATGAAATCACCGGTTTCGAGATTATACACATAGATATTCTGGTATCCACCCCTGTTGCCGTCAAATGCAATTTTTTTACCGTCGGGCGACCATGCAACCGATGTTATGGCATCGAGTGAAGGAAAGCGGATGGTTTGAGCTTCTTCGGAATTATAATCAACTATGGCAAGATTGTAAGAACCTTTGGATTGTGAAGAAAGAGCAATTTTTGTGCCATCCGGCGACCAGTCAAGGTTGGGGTTAAGTACATTGAGTTCTTCAAACATGGCGCTGTCTTCACCTTTGATCAAAACTTTCTGGACTTCGCCGGTACTGACATCCGCTACTGCTACGTCAAATATAGGCCCGCCACCACTTCTTCGATTTGTTATAAAGGCAATTCTGTCGCCGTTTGGAGTAAGGGTAGGGCTTGACGAGAATGTGGTGCGCCCCGGCGTGGTAATTGGCCTTGAAAATGAACTGAGGGTCTCACGCCCTTCTATTTCGGGAAAATAACGCTGTTTATAGAATTCCTGCCATCTGCCGGAGAGTTCTTCAATGGTAAGACCGAGAGAAACCACAAACGATTGCCCGACACTTCGGGTAGATTTAACCCTCTGTAAAATTTCTGTGATCTTGGGGCGCCCGTAAACTTCCTGAACAAAATTCCAGAACCCTTGTCCGCCCCTGTATGGCTGAACCCCGTCGAGTTGGGTAAGTGGTGGCAGGTTATCATTGATCACGGCATCCCTGTACCAGGTATCGGTTTCGGTATCCCATCCCTGCGCCATAAATTCAGCCAGGCCTTCTTCGAAAAAGAGCGGAAGCTGGAGTTGAATATTGTTTTGAATAATGGATTGAAGTGAACCGCCGAAATAAAAATCGTTTACAACGGCATGAAGCAATTCATGCTGCAATGTTCGCCTGAAATCGATATAATCACCCATAAAGGGCTGCGTCATCCTGTTCTTGAGTTTGTCGGTTACACCCCCGATAAACTGTGTTTGTTCAAGAGGCAGCGGAACGACGTTGGTTTGAGCAAAGTCGCTGTGTGAATCGTAGATAATTACCGGTATCCGGGCGGTTAAGTTATGATCGAATGTTTCCAGAAGCTGTTTCAGGCCTGATTCAAGCGATTCGGCTGTAAATTGTGCCAGGTGGTAATTCTTTTTATCGTAGTAGTAAATATCGAAATGATCGGTCTCAATAAACCGCCATTCAAAATCCTCATATTGCACTCTGTTTTTACCGAAAAAGAAAAACTGGGCGCTTGCCTTTTCAACGAATACAGTGCCTGTAAAAAGCACTAACATAAAAAGAAACAGTAACTTTTGTAAGTGTTGCATAGCTGTTTTAGACTGATTCAAAAATTAGAAGGAACTAAATCGATTTGACGACGCTCGAGGTTTGTATTGGAAACTTTAACACGGATTTCATCACCCAGTCTGAACTGCTTTCCTTTGGAACGCCCGGTAAGACAGTGACGCTGGGGATTATAAACATAATAATCATCTTTAAGATCACTAACGCGGATCATGCCCTCACAGTGTATATTTTTTAATTCGGCATAAAGTCCGTTTTCGGTTACACCGCTTATTACGGCATCAAAACTTTCACCAAGCTTGTCTTCAAGGTATTCTACCTGCTTGAGTTTCACAGAATCTCGTTCAGCCTCAACGGCATAACGTTCTCTCTCACTGCAATGCTCACCCAATTCTGTTAGCTCTTCGTATGTATATTCATTGCCGCCATTTTGATAACGCTTTAGTAAACGGTGTACAATCACATCAGGGTATCTCCTGATCGGGCTTGTAAAATGAGAGTAGTGGGAGAACCCGAGTCCGAAGTGGCCGATATTCTTGGGGCTGTATTCGGCTTTGGCCATCGATCGCAGCATCAGTCCATTAATAATTCTTTCAAGTGATGTATTTTCTACTTCATTTAGAAGTTTATTGAAAACAGAAGCGGTGATACCGGATTTTAAATCAAATTCAATGCCAAGCGGTTTTACATTTTCACGAATATTGTAAAGTTTTTCGAGATCCGGTTTGTCATGAACGCGGTAGAAAAAGGGATGATCGTTTTTTGCTGATTTTTTCTTATTTCCACTTCTAATGGAATCAACATGTAAAGCTACTGTCTTATTTGCCATCAACATACACTCTTCAATTAACTTGTGAGCAAAAAGTCGTTCTTTCAGAACCACATCTACCGGCT
Source organism: uncultured Balneolaceae bacterium (assembly GCA_964415185.1). Lineage (GTDB taxonomy): Bacteria > Bacteroidota > Rhodothermia > Balneolales > Balneolaceae > CAYVBJ01. Next base: position 7,327 of record CAYPZI010000012.1, read on the forward strand.
TGCCCTGATCATCAAGAACAAATTTGGGTTCGGGTGTTTCAAAGTTAATTGATCCTTCCCCGAACCTTTTGTCTTGTAGTATATGAGCTAATTTTTCCAAAATCTTCAACTCATTGTAAAATTTATGATCTTTTTTTCCATCCAGAATAGCTTGCACTTCGTCATAGACAAAACGTTCATCTGAAAAGATTACCGTCTCCTCGATGCTGTAGTCCACCAGTTTACCTGCCGGGTTGATCTCCATAAAACAGCTATAGCATAATTTTTCTTCCTTTGGGCGCAGGCTGCAAACACCGTTACTCAGCCGCTCGGGCATCATGGGTATAACACGGTCTACAAGGTAAACACTGGTTCCGCGGTTGCATGCTTCTATGTCGAGAACCGAACCGCGAGGCATGTAGTGAGTTACATCGGCAATGTGTACACCGAGGTAGAAGTTGCCGTTCGAAAGCATTCGGATGGTAAGGGCGTCATCAAAATCTTTGGCATCCTCGGGGTCGATCGTGAAAAGAACTTCGTCGCGTATATCGTTTCTTTTTGAGATTTCCTCTTCAGTAATTTCAGTAGGTATTCTCTCAGCAAAGTTTTCAACTTCTGCCGGAAATACGGATTCGAATTGCTTTTCCGCAAGGATTGAGAGCACATTGGCTTCATTTGTACCTGCAGGCCCAAAACTTTTGACAATACTTGCCTGCGGAAATCCCCTTTCATCCTCCCAGTTTCTTAGCCTGAAGGTTACCTTGTCGCCGGGTTTTGCACCTTTTAGGTCCGATTTCGATACAAAGAAGTCGGTACGTGCCGAGCGATGATCCGGTTTGATCAGGTAAGTGTTTTCGGCCGGCGATTCAAGCAAACCTACCAGCAATTGATTGGACCGCTTTACGACTTCTTTTATCTTGCCTTTCGGTTTGTTGCTGCGTCTCTGGTAACCGATCAGGCTGACTCTTACAATATCGCCGTGAAGAGCCGTTCCCATATGTTCACGTTTTATTTTTATATCCTGGTCGCGCCCTTCAACCATTACATAGCCGTCACCACGGGCAGTAACATCGAGTTCACCGATTTCAACATGTTCTTCCTCTACAGAAAGTTCATTCAGCCTCACAAGGTTACCCTGTGAAATGCGGAGGTGATTTTTCTGTTTAAGCCTGTTTAATGACCTTCTGAATTTCTTGTGATCTTTTTTGCTTCCTACATCCAAAACTTCTTCAAGAAGAGGTATGGGTATGGAAGCATCAGGATAGGACTTGAGTATTTCTATTATTTTATTTTCGTATGATGAAAGTGAATTCTTTGCCATATTTTATGATATAATCAACTTTAAATGTTATAAACTAAACTATTATTTATTTTTTGGTTTTAAAATTATTGAAATAAAAACTACGAACTAAAAATTAATTAAGAAAAATAGAACCCAAATTAAGTTTCAATCTTTACCCGGAGATGCAGCAATATTTTCCTGTTTTTTTTCGGAATCGTTCTCATCCTCTTCATGAATTGAAAAAAGCTGACGAAAAGGTTTCGAGAATCTTCTTGCTATTTCCTGCCATGTATTGAATTGAAACTGTGCCTCAAGGCCGATTCCGTTCATTTCCTGCCCCTGCCTTGTGCTTGCTCCGCTGGTTACGGTTAAAGTTGGGTCTTGCCGGTGAAATGCGGTAATTGAAAATACACGGCTGATTCTGTATGTAGCACCGAGATCTCCGATATCACCCTGCTCACCGGTAATTTGCCCTTCCCTGCGAAGTACAATTCTGTCATTGTATAATCTCAATGCAACTCCAAGGTCAACTTCATTGTAGGCGTTCAAATTCACATCAACATCAAAGGAAATATCACTGCTTAATAATGAATTTATCTGGTTTGACAGAAGCGGGTTGATGATCTGGCTGCTCAGAAGTGGATTTACAACGACAGACGTACCTGAAAGCTGATCGCCAAAGGCTCTTCTGCCTTCTGTCTGTGATTGTGTTAACGGTATAAAATTACCTGTTAACAAAATACTGGTTGCCTGTAACAGCTTGTCGTCTTCGTTTTGATTCAGGTTGTTTATCTGAGTGGAAAGAGTGGGGTCAAGTGATCCCTCAATACCGGTAGGTACCCTGAAAAAGAAATCGTTTTCTATTTGGCTGACGGTCCCCCTGATGCCAAGTACCAGCTCAACCGGTACACGCTGCCCCGTTCCGGACTCGGTTGCGGCTCCACCGCCTGTTGTGGCAAGCAAGGTAGAAATGTCAGGGCGGGCCCTGAAAATTGCATTCAGGTCGAGCCTTGCATTTGTAGGCTCTCCTTCCCAGGCAATGGTACCTCCAGGCTCAAGAGTAAACCTTCTGGTAAATATATCACCGCTTACAAAAAGATAATCGCCACCCTGAATTGAAAACCTGCCAAACATGCTTACAGTCTGATCCTCGAGCAGCAGCCTGATTTGTCCCGTTCCGTTTGCATTCAATACCTCATTCGTAAGAGGATCAAAAATTAACTGAAAATTGATTTCCTGCTCAGCTTCAAATTGCAGGTCAAGTGTAAATCGTTCAAGAAACGTGAGATTTTCAAGCTGTTCATCTGTTAAATCGGCATCACCTCCTGCTGTATCAGATTTTGCAGCCCATATCTTATCGAGGTCAAATGAATCTACAAACTGTATAAAACGCCTGTCGCTTTCAACTTCGGTTTCGTCCTGTAAGGGAATAGAAAACCTGGATTGAGATGATATCTTTAAGGGGACGGTTGTCCTGAGCAGCGGACTGAAATTTGAACCGGTTAAACGAGCCTGGCCTGTTCCATACAAGCTTGCGAAAAAGGGGATATCCGGGTCAAACGGATTGTTCATGAAATGAAAGTCATTAAGATCCAGTGTTAAATCAAGATAGGTAGTTGGCTCAAAATTATTGAGATCAACAACACCTTTCAGTGTACCTGTACCGCCCCGGCTGTCAGTAAGGATTAAATCATCGAGAAAAAGGCCATCTGTTTTATTAAAACTAAGATCTCCATTCAAGGTATATTCCGTGTTTACGAACACGGGCCTTGCAAAAATATTTTCAACGGATGCATCTGCATTGAAATCAAAATCATCCATATTTCCGGAGATATATCCCGTTCCGCTGGCCCTGCCTTCCATTTCCTCAATGATATTCGGGATAATAAATGAGAGGATCCACATGTCAATCTCTTTGAGATCTGCATCAAAATAGAAAAGATCATCCACATCCTGTTGTTCATCCGGTATTTTTATAAACCCGTCGAGCAAGATGTCCATGCCTATGCTATCATTTTCGGCATAATAACGGCTGTATTTTTGAGGATCAGTTCGTATGGAAATGGTTGTATCAAACTGATCTTCTTCGGGATTAAGCCTGCTTCTCATTTTCAGGTCGCCGATCGTTCTGTTATTGATCATAATCCGGTTCACATCAAAACTTCCTTGAATTCCCGGAGTTGTGGTTAACGATCTTGTTAAAAAATCACCATTCACATTCCCGGAAAAAGAGATTCTGCCGTCAATCAGGTCAGAGATTCTTGCCAGGTTTATATTTCGAATATTGTAAGCAAGAGAATCATCCGGATTCTCACTTAATATTCCGTTTACCTCTAAAATTTCAGTTCCGCTTCTGAACCGAAGCCGGTCTAATTCTACGCTTTCATCTCTGAAAAACCTGATAACGGGGCGGCTTTCGGTTGTCCACAAATAATCTGCATTACCGAGTGAAAATTCTTCAAGTAATACTTCCACCCGGTTATTCATTAAGGTTACAAGCGTACTGGTATTTAAATTTATTCTGTCAGATATATCGGAAATACTGCCGGTAACCATAAGGCTGTCGTCTCTCATCGAAGCATTCAGCAAAAGCTGGCCACTTTCAATATCATTGTATTTGAACCTGCTGCTGTTAAATTGCAAATCAATTGTGCTGTATTGTTTCAAAGCTTCCGAGTATCTGAAACTTGAAGTGAAGTTTGCATTGACTTCAGTTGCCTCAATTCCGTTTAATGAGAATACGGGATCGGAGAGATTTGCGGTGGCAATTAACCGATCAGGATCTGCATTGAGGTTTACCGTAAAGCGTGCATCACTCTCTATCCGGGGGAAATTTTCAATATAATATTTAAGTACGGACGTATTTTTGATTTCCCCGGTAAAACTCAGATCAACTTGTCCCGGATTTTGTAACGTATCTCTTTGTCCGCGAAACGCAAGAAGTGAATCAGCGTCAAATAATATCTCTTCCCTAACCTGAGCGGCAATATATTCGTACCAATACCGGGTTATGTCCGGAATTTGATCGGGTACAACCGTACCGGAAAGGGTACCGTCGAAAAAAGTACTGGTTAACCTTAAATTCCGGCTGCCGTTTCCGGGTGCGTCAAGATCTGCAAATAATTGATGAGGCATAATAGAATCACTGCCGGCCATGGCATTTTTTACATCAAAACTGATGCGTCCATAGAGGTCATTCAGACATGAAACATGCAGATCGGTTTCAAACTCCAAGTTCAAGTTGGTCACGGATACTTTTTCCAATTGAAATAATTCGCGGGGATTTACATTTACCAGCTCTGAATTGAGTACAATATGATGCAGCTCCTCATCTTTTGAATACCGGCCATTTATTTTAATTTCAGAATCATCCTGTTTGAATTTAATATCATGGGTCAGCAGCCGGTCACTATAGTTAAAAGTCATAGTTCCGGTGGAATAGTTGATGTGATTTACAAATCCCGAATCCAGCCGTGCAGTTACTTCAAAATTGATATCGGGCCAGTTAAACCCGCTTCCGTTGATTTCTATAAATGAATTGACAGAGCTTTCCCGGATATCATTACGTATAAACGGAGCCAAATTGAGGCTGTCAGTCCGCAGGGACAGATCGTAAACCCGGTCATTATTAAATTCGATATCAGATTGCAATTGAATGGAACCGGCATTTGTAACAAGTGAGAGTTCAGGCCGCAGGTTTTTTAGTGTTCCAATAACGCTTCCCCGTAAAATAGGTTTCCCTAAAGCTGTCTCATCTAGTTCAAGATTGAGTTCATTTTTGATTAATCTCAATTCGTTTTCTGAAAATACCACATTTTCAAAATCGGCGAGATACCTGAACTCTTCAGAAAATATATTTTGCAATATCCCTGACATCTGTATAGAACTTTCACCGGTTACAGTACGGAAATAATCCACATACATAGTATCGAGAGTACCCTCAAGGGACGACTCCATGAAAATTGAATCGTCGAAGCTGGGAAAGGCAGGCATTATCTTGCCTATAGCTTCACTATTGGCAATAAATTCGTCTATCACAATCCTGTAATTTGCGGCTTTGAGCTTGTCTGTCAGGTCAATTGCCAAAAAATCTACGGGATAAGTTTCAAAATTCAGAGTTGAGCTGAGAAGGCCGGTCTTAATTGTAAATTGATTTAACTCAAAAAATTGATCATCACTGAAAATTTGTCCGCTTAACTCAATATCTTCAATAGGCGTATCAGGCAAGCCGGCAGAGAATTGAGTAAGTTCTATAAATCGTTGCTGCCGGTTAAATTCTATGAAAAAGGACGCGTTCAGGCCTTCAATACTAAAAGGTAGAGACATCTCAAGATTTTTAATGGATGCAGGCAAATGGTGTATACTTACTGTTCCGTTTTTTATTTCTACGGAGGGGGCGAATATTTCATAAGTTTTAAGCCAGTTTGGAAGGCCGGATGCGGCTTCATTATCTGCTCTTTTTTGAGAAGGCTCAAAAACAGCACCAATTGAAAATAGACTGTCAGGATCCGGTTTTTCGAGTGTTAAAACCGGGGTATCAAATTCAAATCCTGAAATAGTAAGCTGCCTCTGAAGCAAGTCCCATGTGTTTAGCCTGATAGATATTAATTCAAGTGAAAGAACCGGGTTGGCGGAATCAGCAGGAGAGTAAAACCTGGGATTGTTTAATTCTGCACGAAATGGTAAAAGCCCGGTTATAGATTCAAACTCAAGCGAGCCTTTAAACTGGCTGTTGAAAAGTGTGGAAATTTCTTCCGAAATTTTTTCTTTGGAAGCAGGAAGCTGCAGAACACCGATTATCAAAGCTGCTATCACAAGCAGGGTGATAAAGATCGTAGTTGCTGCATAGAGCAAAAAAGTCCAGATTTTATGTAGCCATCGTAATACAGCCATTGAATTAGGAGCGTTGTTTTTCCTTTAAAAAATTTAATGTATACAACCATATCTCCTCAAGCAATGTTTCATCCCGTGTTGTGTAAATAAAAGGTTCTTCCCAATCCTTAAGCAGGATAAGACGGTGGCCTGAGTCAAGGCGCTTTTTATCCGATTTCATATTTCTTATAAGGCTTTGAACATCGAAGCCGGGAATATCGGGATGATACCTGTAAAGCTCCCTGAACTTTTCAACCGGTTTCTGATCCAAACCGGCCCCAAGCATGTTTGAAAGATATACGGCAGCAACCATACCGGCATAAACGGCTTCACCGTGAGAAATCTTGGAATAACCGGCTTCCTTTTCAAGTGCATGCCCGAATGTATGTCCGAAGTTGAGAAAAGCCCTGATGCCGCTTTCAAATTCGTCCATTTCAACAATATCCGCTTTCACCCGAACACATTTTTCAATCAGCGGAACCAGTTTATCATATTTATGAAAATCCGTATCGGTCTCCAGAAAGAATTCAACATCCTTAAGAATGCTGTAATTTTGGATGAAAGCATATTTAAGTACTTCACTTAACCCGTTAACCCATTCTTTGGAGGGGAGTGTTGCAAGGAAAGAGATGTCAGCTAAAACTTTTTGGGGCTGATAAAAAGCTCCGATCAGGTTTTTGCCTTCATCATGATTAATTCCTGTTTTGCCGCCTATGGAACTGTCGACCATTGCAAGCAGGGTAGTGGGAATGTGAATCAGCGGAATGCCTCTCAGCACACTTGCTGCTGCAAATCCTGCAACGTCGCCGGTTACCCCTCCTCCAACTGCAAGCAGCAGGGAATTTCTTTTCACCTCATTCTCCAGCATAAAATCAACCAGCTTTCTCCAGGTTTTAACCGACTTGCTCTGTTCACCTTCAGGTAATATATATTTGTGAGAAATGAGCTCTGTATTTTCCAAAAGTTGATCTATCCGCTTGTTGTGCAGCTTGTAAACATTCTCGTCAACGATTACAAAGATCCGGCCGGAGCCGAGTTGTGGTAACTCGTTTGAAAAAAATGGCTCCAGGACATTCTTTCCAATGATTATCTCATAGGGAGCATTGCCGGCACGGATTTCAATTGTGCTCTTCATAATTCCGGATCTGTTCGAGAATTTCATCTGTAACCTGTGAAGGTGATTTTTGATTTGTATCGATAGTCAGATGAGCCTGTCTGTAAAAAATAAGCCGTTCTGAAAGGAGTTTTTTAATTTTTGCCGATCTATCCTTTTCCTGCAGCATGGGCCTGTTTTCTGAAGATTTCAACCTTTTGATAAGAGTATTTTCCGGGGTGTGCAAGTATACGAGCCATCCAGCCGATTTAATTTGATCAACTATAGATTGATTTTGTAACGAGCCGCCGCCAAGAGAAATTATAGCCGGTTTAGTAATGTTGCAAAGTTTTCCGATGATGTTACGCTCACAATTTCTGAAATAATTTTCACCCTCTTTTTTAAAGATTTCAGGAATCGGCAGCTTTTCATAATTTTCAATATTTCTATCTGAATCGTGAAAGGGAACTCCAAGCTTGTCTGCAAGCATTTTTCCGTTTACTGTTTTCCCGGATCCCATCATGCCACACAAAAAGACCGGTTTTGAAAGTTTGGCCACTGTAAGCTTGTTCTAAAATTCTTTTTTAGGCTCCACCATTTCAACCTGTTCTCTTTGAACAGTTACGGCACCTGGGGGAGCACCTTTCGGTTTGGTTACATATTTACGCTTGGTATATATCACGGGGACGAGTTTCGAACCTCTTGCTCCTGAATGCCATGCCGCAATGGAAGCGGCTTTTAAAATAACAGTTTTTTGTGGCATATCCTTGTTATTTTCCATGCGTATAACCACATGCGATCCGCTTACACCCCTGGCATGCAGCCAGATGTCTTCTTTATGAGCTGATTTTGTAAGCAGGTCATTGCTTTTGGCATTTTTACCAACCCAAACTTCATAGCTTTCAAGTGACAGCTTCTTAAAAGGCGCTGATTTTTTTTGCTTATCCTGTGAAGTCAGGCCCAGCTTTTCCAGAGTTTCGCTATGATTTTTTTCCCACTCTTCAAACTCGTAAACCTTACTGAGTTCCTTCAATCCGTCTAAAAGGTGATCAAGTTCATTTAACTCGTTTTGAAGGTTTTTTTTGCGCCTTTTCGCCTCCTGAATCCTTCGCCGGGCCTTTGAAGATTTTTCGTAATATTTTTGAGCGTTTTCAGCTATGCTCAGTTCAGGGTCTATCTCTATCTCAATTTTTTTGTTTTGATTGTAAATGTCATCCAACACGATCGAATCACTGTACTTTACCAGATTGGCATGGGCATGAGCCATTAATATGTGGCCTGTTTTTTCATATTTTTCAGCACGGCCTAACGCCTCTTCCGGTTCCTCGAGCTGCCTGATGCGTTTCTTATTCTGATCAATTTTCTTTTCAACACGGCTTTTCAATTTGCCGGCTTTTTCAGCAAGCCTTCTTTGGTTTGATGTTTTATAGTATACGTGACGAATGGCGTCATTTACGTTATCGAACTCGTGAAGGGTGGGGACCGGAAGAAGATCATGAGGAACCAGGCAGACCTGTCCGTTTTCAATAACCCTGAATTCTGCTTGCTCAAGCATTCCATTCTTTAGTTTATGTACCACTTCGGCTATATATTCCGGATTATCAGCATCCAGGCTGTAATGTTCTTCAACATATGGAACAAGGTGCCTTGGAAATGCAGGGTCGGTTTTGATAACGGCCTGCTTTACACTATTGTATTTGCCGGTTTTTTCCGGTATTCGTGGTGGCCGCGGTTCGGGAGCCTCCTTTCCTTTATTATCTGACGGGTCTTTAAAAGAGTCGAGAATCAGGTTATCCCTGACAAGAAAAATATTGGGATTGTTGCCAAACAATTGGAAAATCAGCTTCAATTCGGAATCGAATAAAATTTCTATATACCGGTCGCGTTCAGGCATATGGATGTCTGTAACGATATGGTTACAAATTTGTTCAAAAAAGGTTAAAGTGTTGCTTTTTTTCGGAGATTTGTAGTTGTTTAGGAAGAGGGCTGTTTCCCTGGGGTCTGAACCGAAAACAAGTTTGTACCTGTTCGAGTTTTGCCGGAAATATCCTTCCCAAACATCCTTGTGAGGAGAAATACTTAATGAAAAGTTAAAAGAGGTTAATTTGTTTTTTAAATAATCGGTTAGGTATATTATTGTATAAAAATTATTCATATAAACTATTCGAAAACTCTTAATTTTAAACCTGTAAAGAGCCGGAAAATGCAATATCCTATTTTTCAATCTGTAACAAATAAGATAAATGGCACGCTTAACAGTAAAAAGATAAATGTAAGCAAATTTAAGACCTGGGAGGAAACAAAAATTAATGCCACCGGCCTCGAGGTTATGATTGATATGAAAGATTCATCCAGGTTTATCAATTCGCTTTCTATTAATATGGATTGGGATAAATTCCGGGAAGCGGAGCTGGCCGGTCAACTATCGGGCACGCATAGCCACCCGCTTTTGAAGTCAAAGGAACTGGATGATATTAAGGTGAAGCCGGTGGTTGATATAGAGGTTACGTGGTATTTTGATGTTGACGAGTCACAACCGGAAGGCAATGATAAAGATGCAAATTTCAGAATAGAAACCGCCAGCAACTGGATGGATATATTGAGCAAGCGTGTTAATGAATTGCTGTCGTCCGATGGCATCATTACAAGATGGCATCTCGAAGTTGATGGTGATGATAAAGGCAGGTATTTAACAGCCATCAACCTGATATCCTACTTCCAATATGAGCTTTCCGGTATCAAAAGCCTGAATGACGTGCACCGGTTCATCGACCGAAAAATTATGCATTTGCTCTATATTGCAAATCGTGTTATTCGAATTGCCGATAAAACCATTGTGATAAAAGCCGCATAAAAAAAGGCACGAAAAAATTCGTGCCTTTCTAAAGTTAAGCTCTTTACTTTTTCTTCTTATGCCTGTTTTTTCTCAGGCGCTTCTTTCTTTTGTGTTTTGCGATTTTGGATCGTTTCCTTTTTTTTCCACTTGGCATAAAATATCACCCGGTACTGTTTTGAGGATTAAACTTTTCAATTTTATATAACCAGACTCAAGATGCCGTCTGTAATCGTTTATAGATTTTAAAAATACAAAAAGAATTACTGACTAATCAACTTTATATTTTTTGATTTGAGCTAATATTGATCCGTCGGGATCCGGACAGGTTTGTGTGGGTAATAAATTCAAGGCTCCTGACTTAAACAAAAGTATAAATCATGATTATGTAGTTGTATCAGATCAAAAATCGGATATCGCATACCTGATATCGCATATCAATAAGCGTGATCGTGGTTAGAAGCAAGTTTTCAGATATTGCCACAAATTTGATATCCTTCAAAACCTGACAGGTTTTTCCCGACATTCCGATTTTGACATCACTCTACAAACCACTCGCAAATTGCATTAAATAAGTACAGAGCATGGCGGCATACGTGCCAAGGGCATAACCGAATACAGCAAGCAACACACCGACCGGCGCAAGTGCCGGATGAAATGCGGATGCCACAATAGGTGCCGAAGCAGCGCCTCCGATATTCGCCTGTGAGCCGACCGCGGTAAAAAAGAACGGTGCCTTTATGAAATAGCCTGTCACCAGCAGTACGGTTACATGAATCAGGATCCAGATAATGCCGATAACAAAAAAGCCGGGGCTTTCGAAAATGGCGAGCACGTTCATCTGCATGCCGATTGTCATGACAAGAACGTAGAGAAAAAGGCTGCCGAATTTTGAGGCACCCGCACCTTCCAGCTTACTCACTTTTGTGAATGAAAGAATGAGGCCGCCTGTAGTGGCAATGACGATAATCCAGAAAAATTTTGAATTCAGGCTTAAATCTTTTAGGACCGGTGCATTCATTTCAATCCATGGGGCTATAAAATCAGCTCCCAAATGGCCGAAGGCAGTAATAGTAAAAGCCACTGCAACAATTTTTGTAATGTCTGTAAGAGTGGGAATTTTAGCTATACTGTTTCGATAATTTTCAATTTTTATACGAAGTTCATTGATTGCAGATGAGTCGGCCTTAAACCATTGATCAATCTTATCAGACATACCGGCACCGTACAAGAGAAAAGCCAGCCAAAGATTTGCTACCAAAATATCTACCGTTACCATCGCTGAAAACAGATCGGCACTTGGCTTAAAAATTTCGAACATGGCGGTTTGATTCGCCCCTCCGCCAATCCAGCTTCCGGCAACTGTTGAAAGCCCGCGCCAAATGGCATCAGGCCCCGCTCCGCCCACTACTTCAGGTGCAAACGCAGATACGATAAGAATAGCAAGCGGCCCGCCAATCACTATCCCGGCAGTGCCGGCCAGAAACATGATACCCGCCTTGGGCCCGAGATTTAAAATTCCCTTCAGGTCAATACTCAAAGTGAGCAGTACAAGGCTTGCAGGCAGTAGATACCTCGATGCAACAAAGTAGAGGTTCGATACGTCTCCCGATATGATCCCGAGCGAATTATAAATGGATGGTATAAAGTAACAGAGCAGCAGCGAGGGCACAAAAGTGTAAAACTTTTCCCAAAAAGGGTGCTTGCTTGATGAAGTAATAAAGATCGCAGCAAGCGTTACCAGTAAAAGGCCGAGTACAACGGCATCATTGACGATTAAAGGAGTGTCCATGCGTAGAGTTTTGGTTAATTTTCAGACAAAGCCTGTAGTTATTGAATGAATCGGTAAATTGCAAAACTTTTATATGAATCGGATTCTGAATCAGCTTTACCTTTTCTTATATTTACTATTTTCCAAGATATAAACTGAATGCCAGACCTGATTAAAGTAGCAAAATTCGGAGGAACCAGCATGGCTGATTTTGCAGCAATGAACCGTTGCGCAGCTATTGTTGCCAAAGATCCCGATAAAAAAATTATAGTAGTCAGTGCCACATCCGGAACTACCAATTTATTAACCTCTCTTTCACAACTAAAGGATTCAGAAGACAAAAAACCCCTGCTGAATCAGATCAGGGACAAACACAACGCCATCCTGAAAAAGCTTGGAAATGCAAAAGAGGTAAAAACTGAAGTTGAGATCCTGATCGACGAACTTGAACAGTCGATTTCAAAGAAAACGCTTAATCAGCAGGAAGTTGATGAACTTTTGTCAATCGGAGAGCGGCTGTCGTCCCGTCTTTTTGTACAGATTTTAAATAACTCGGGAGTGAACGCCGTTTGGCAGGATGCCAGAAAAATTATTAAAACGGACGACACATACGGGAATGCGGAACCCGATATCAAGTTGATTGAGGAGAAATGCAATTCTGAGTTGTCACGAAAAATAAAAAACCATGTAGTCGTAACTCAGGGGTTTATCGGGTCGGATTCCAAAGGAAAAACAACAACCCTCGGCAGGGGAGGAAGCGATTTTTCGGCCGCACTGATTGCAGAAGGTGTTCACGCGGATGTTCTTGAAATATGGACGGATGTAACAGCCATTTACACAACCGATCCGAGGATTGTTCCTGAAGCACGGCCTATAACGGAAATCAGTTTTGACGAAGCAGCCGAGTTGTCGGTATTCGGTGCAAAGGTCTTGCATCCCGCTACACTAAAGCCGGCCATCCGAAAAAATATCAAGGTTTATGTAGGCTCAAGTATGAATCCCGATACGCCGGGTACATGGATTGTTAAAAAAACCGACAATAAACCGGTTATTCGTGCAATCAGTGTGAGGCGAAACCAGACACTTCTTACCGTGCACAGCCTGGACATGCTTCACCGGCATGGGTATTTGGCGCTCCTTTTCCAGGTTCTTGCAAAGTACAAAATCAGTGTAGACCTTGTAACTACCAGCGAAGTAAATGTGTCCCTGACTCTCGATACCGATATTTCTGCCCCCGGGAAAAACCTGCCGGGTGATTTTGTAATAAAGGAATTGAAAGAATTTTCAGATGTAACCATTGAAAGGGATCTTTCACTGATTGCACTGGTTGGAAATAATTTACATGCAACATCCGGTTTAAGCGGGCCTGTTTTCAGCGAATTGAAAAATTACAACATCAGGCTGATTTGCTACGGTGCCAGCGAACACAATCTTTGCTTTCTTGTAGGTGAAAAGTATGCAAGTGAAATTGTTCATATTTTGCATAAAAAATTTATAAATGAAGGAACAATCAATTAAATGAAAATTGCTGTAATCGGTACGGGCAAAACCGGAGGTAAAGTATTTAACTTGCTTGGAGATCAGGCAGTAGCTTTCAATACCCGGAATGAGCCTCTGCCCGGCAAGCTGAAAACCTGTGATGCTGCCATTATATTTGTACCCGGTGACTCTGCCATGTCCGTATATGAAAATGTTTTAGAAAGTGGCATTCCTGCGGTTTGGGGAACAACCGGATTTGATTGGCCGGCTGACCTGGATAAAAAATTAAAAGATAAGAACTTGAGATGGGTGATCGGTTCAAATTTCAGCATGGGAATGAATCTTGTACGAAAGGCCATCGGGCTTTTTTCTGAACAGGCATCCCTTTTAAACAGCCCGGAGTATCACATACATGAAGTGCATCACGTTCACAAAAAAGATGCGCCAAGCGGAACAGCACTGAGCTGGAGAGAGTGGCTTGGAAAGGAAGCTGAAATCACATCCGAAAGAAAGGGGGATATAAAGGGAATTCATGAACTTGAAATTTCAACGGATACCGAACGTATCGTACTCAGGCATGAGGCATTAGACCGGGCACTGTTTGCTGAAGGGGCTATTTGGGCTGCGAAACAACTGCTGGATGATGAAAAAAATCCTGCACCCGGTTTGCACAGTTTTGCAGATTTATTTGACAATGCCGCAAAACTTGTCGATTGATGATTCTGGATATAGTGCATATTTTAATCAATAAAGAAATACCTGCAATAATCATGAATCTAAAGGACCATAATTTATGGACAGCTCTCGTAACACCTATGAAGAGCGATGGCAGTATTGAATTCGAAGACCTTGAATTTCTTGTGAGAAAGCAGGAAGAGGCAGGTAACGGTATACTTCTGATCGGAAGTACGGGAGAAGGATTAGCACTTGATGAAGATGATAAAAGAAGTGTAATTTATTTTGTGAAAGGGCTAAATCCATCTGTACCTATTATGGCCGGAGTTGGTGGTTTTAACCTGGAAAACCAGGTTTCCTGGATTAAAGATTGCACACAGGAGGGAGTGGACGCCTTTTTACTGGTAACACCCCTGTACGCCAAACCGGGTTTGCACGGACAGGTTCACTGGTTCCAAAAACTGATGGACGCATCCGGCAAGCCCTGCATGCTTTATAATATACCTTCGAGAACAGGCTCAAAGTTACAGCCGGAAGCTTTGGAAATGCTCTCATCACACGAGAAGCTCTGGGCTGTTAAAGAAGCCAGCGGAAATATTGCTGAATATGAACAGTTTCGTAAAACAACCCCGGACGTTCCGCTATATAGTGGTGACGATGGTCTGTTGCCTTATTTTTCGGTGTCCGGCTGTAACGGACTTGTTTCCGTTGCTGCGAATGTTTGGCCAGAGGAAACATCACGTTATACGAAATTATGCCTTGCAAATGAGACCGAAACTATATTTCCTGTTTGGAATAATGCCGTTAAGGCACTTTTTTCCGCACCCAATCCTGTGCCTGCAAAAGTGCTTCTTGCCCATAAAAAATGGATCAAGTATGATACGGTACGTCCGCCGCTATCAACCCTCGAGGTTGCAAATATTGAACCTTTGCTTGCGGCAGATAAAAAAATCAGGCAATGGTTTCAAAACTCTTAAAATCAACCGGTTTAAGTTTGCGGATATCTGAATTTTTTTTATTTGAATTTGCTTTTATATATAACACTGACACCTGTATTAAAAATTAATTTTGAGTCAAATAATGAACTGGGAAGAAATTTTGGATCAACTTGAAGCGGGAACGATCAGGGCTGCCGAGCCGGATGGTGACACATGGAAAGCGAATATTGAAGTAAAAAAAGCTATACTTGCGGCCTTCAGGGAAGGCAGGAATATTTCCTATGATGGCATCTACGAGGGTTTTGTAGACAAACACAATCTTCCCCCCAAAAAATTCAAACCCGGGAACAATGTGAGAATGGTTCCCGGAGGGTCTTCGGTGCGCAGAGGTGCTTTTGTTGCATCCGGTGTAATCATCATGCCGCCAGCCTATGTAAATACCGGTGCTTTTGTTGACGAGGGCTCTATGATAGACAGCCATGCCCTTGTAGGTTCATGTGCACAGATTGGAAAAAATGTTCACCTTTCAGCCGGGGTTCAGATAGGAGGTGTTCTTGAGCCGGTAGGGCTGAGCCCGGTAGTTGTTGAAGATGACTGTTTTGTAGGGGCGGGTGCTGTAATCGTAGAAGGTATTCTCGTAAAAAGACGGGCTGTATTAGCTCCGGGAGTGGTTTTATCCAAATCGGTACCGGTGTATGATTGTGTTAATGAAAGGAAACTTGAAAAAGGCGAAGCTATTCCCGAAAATGCAGTCGTGGTTCCAGGAACGAGGCCGGTTTCAACCGGGTGGGCAGCCGACAATGGATTGTCGGTTGCATGTCCCGTAATCATTAAATATCGTGATGAAGGCAGTGATGCATCACTGGAACTTGAAAAAAGTTTGAGATAAGGTGTAAGGTTTAATCCTTTTTTTGTTCTTACCTTTACACAGTAAACACTAAATCAAAAAATCAGAGTTATGAGTTCACTCAACAAAGCAATGATAATCGGCAGATTAGGAGCGGATCCGGAAGTTCGTTATACACAATCGAACACCGCCGTCGCGAACATGAGCGTTGCTACAACCGAGCGCTTTAAAGACAGAAACGGAGAGCAACAGGAAAGAACGGAATGGCACCGGGTTGTTGCATGGGGCCGTACGGCCGAAATATGCCAGCAGTATCTTAAAAAAGGATCTCTTGTCTATTTTGAAGGACCTATTCAAACACGCGAATGGGAAGACAAAGACGGGCAAAAGAGATATACAACCGAAATCAAGGCACTTACCATGCAAATGCTTGATTCCAGAGGCAGCAGTGATGCGGCAAATGGCAATCAGCCATCAGGTAAAATGACAAGCACCGTAGAAATTGACGATACATTCGAAGATATGGAAGATGATCTTCCATTCTAATTAAAAAATGTTGCAAAACTACAGTTGATTTCTCTTATTTTAGATGACAGTCCATAAAACGACTGTCATCTTTTTTATATATTCATATAAGTTAATCGTTTAACGAAACTCTCATTGTTGGATACATTAGACCAACCTCCAAATCATCCTGTTACATTTGGCTTCAGGATCATTGCTTTTTCTGTAGAGCAATTGTCCACTCTCGATCCGGCAACGCTGTCAATTCAGATATTGATAACCATCCTCGGACTTGTGTTGAGTGCCCTCTACTCCGGGTCTGAAGTCGCTTTTTTTTCACTGGTTAACCAAATGGATAAATTAAACCGGGATCAAAAACCCGGTGGGCCGGATGCCAAAATAGTGAGAATGCTGGAAAAACCGCGACGCCTGCTGGCTACCATACTTATAGGCAATACATTTGCCAATGTAATCACTTCGGTAATGGCAGCGGTTATCACGGGAAGCGTTGCCGCCTATTACGGGTTACCGGAAGTAATTGTCTACACTGTCGAAGTAATTGTGCTCACTTTTATGATTTTGATTCTGAGTGAAATCACCCCAAAACTGATTGCAATTAACAACCCGTTAAAAACTTCAAGAAGGGTTTCCGGTTTTATCTATTTCAATTTTGTATTGTTTACACCGGTAAGCAAAATTATAGCAGAAAGTACGATGAGTCTTGAAAAGAGGTTGCCGAAACAGACTGTCCGGATGACTGCCGATGATCTGAAAACAATTGCAGAAGTAGGGGAAACCGAAGGTTCCATCAGGGGAGATGAAAGGGAGATTATTGAAAATGTGATTGAATTCGGAAATATTTCTGTCCGTGAAATCATGACCTCACGAGTGAATATCGTTGCAGTTCCTGTTGATGCATCCCTTCGTGAAGTGATCACTTTAATCCGCCAGAAACAGTTGTCGAGAATGCCGCTTTATGAGAATGACCTCGATAATATCAAAGGAGTTATCTATGCAAAAGACGTTCTTCCTTACATAAAATCCGAACTGGATGAAACTTCCGTTAACTGGCAAACCATTGCACGAAAGGCACTATTTATCCCTTCAACCAAGAAGCTGGACGACTTGCTCAGAGACTTTCAGCATGAAAAAACGCACATCGCGATCGTTGTAGATGAATACGGCGGAACCGAGGGCCTGGTTACATTGGATGATATTCTTGAAGAGATTGTGGGTGATATCAGCGATGAACATGATGAAGTGGAAGAAAAATTATATACGAAATTTAAAAACGGGGTCTATATCTTTGATGCCAAAATTGATCTCGACGATCTTGACGATATTCTGGATACGGAAATTACCTCGCCTGATGATGAATTTGAAACGCTCGGCGGACTTATATATCATCTAACGGAACGACTGCCTACTGTCGGAGAAAGATTGACGTATAAAGGACTTGAACTGACAGTTCACAATGTTGAAAATAACAGGGTAAAAAAGTTAAGAGTCCAGAAACTGGGCTCAGCGGAAAGCACATCAAAACATAAAACCGATTCCAGATAACGGTTCGGGACATAGATTGAAACCTCTTAGGAAATGCAGGATTTGATTCGGAAAAAAGTTGATTTACGTGAATTTAACACTTTGGGAGTACATTCAGTAGCAGACAAGTTTGCCGAAGTTAGGAATGAGCAGGAAATTGTCGAGCTTTACAAGGCCTGCAAATTCAAAAATGAAAACCTGTTTATCCTGGGTGGAGGCAGTAATGTCCTTTTTGGAGAGAGATTCCATGGCATGATTTTGAAAATCGGGATGAAAGGCATTGAAATTGCCGGGGAAAATGAGGATAACGTGTGGGTCAGGATTGGCGCAGGTGAAAACTGGCATCAATTTGTAACATGGTGTGTAGAACATGATTACGGGGGAGTAGAAAATCTTGCACTCATTCCGGGAACAACGGGAGCTGCACCTGTGCAAAACATCGGTGCCTACGGCAGGGAGCTGGAAGAAGTTTTTGATTCACTAAAAGGATTTGATTTGGAGAAGGGATGTTTCAAAAAGTTCACAAAAGATGAGTGCGGGTTTTCATACAGGAACAGCATATTCAAATCCGAACTTAAGAACAGGTTTTTAATAACTGAAGTCGTTCTGCAATTAAATAAGAAGCCGCATTCAACTAAAGCAGACTATCAATCGCTTAAAGATTACCTTGAAAAGAAAGGAATTATTTACCCGGCTATCAGGGATGTATATGATGCAGTCGTGGAAATAAGAAAGTCAAAGCTTCCCGATCCTGACATCATTGGCAATGCGGGCAGTTTTTTTAAAAATCCTGTAATACCGATACAGGATTATGAAAATTTGAAAAAACAGTTTCGCGACATGCCGGGATACCCGGCAAATAATGCAAAAGTAAAGATTCCAGCAGCATGGCTTATAGAGAAATGTGGTTGGAAGGGAAAAAGAATCGGGAATGCCGGCAGTTATGAGAACCAGGCACTTGTGATCGTAAATCACGGTAATGCCACAGGAAAAGAGATTTTTTTATTATCCCGAAAAATCAAAGAATCTGTGAAAGAAAAATTTGGCATTCCCCTTGTACCTGAGGTAAATATGGTCGGAGATTTTGAATATATTAAGAAATCCGGATCACCTGATTGAATCTATGTTAGTTAAAAATTTTCGAATGTGAAACCGGAAGATCGGAACGTTAGTGAATTACCGGTCAAATTTTGAACCTGATTTTAAATAGCTTTACAAGATTATGAAAAAACTTATTCAAATAAGAAAACTGGGTTTTCAGGTCCTTTTAATTACATTACTGCCCCTCATCATTTTGCCTTCTTGTGTGGTACAGCAGAACCCTGTTTCCGGTAATAAAAGGGCATTCGCCTATTCATGGGACAAAGAAGTTGAAATTGGGACACAAGCTGATCAGGAAATTGCAGCCCAATTCGGTGTTTACCAGGATGAAAAGATTCAAAACTACATAGATGAACTGGGACAGGAACTTCTGGAAGTGAGTCATATGCGGCGGGACGATACAGATCCAAAATTCAAAAACACCCCCTTTACTTTCAGGGTGCTGAACAGCCCGGTTGTCAATGCATTCGCACTGCCCGGCGGTTATGTGTACGTAACCAGAGGATTGATGAACCATCTGAATAATGAGGCACAGCTTGCAGTGGTAGTTGGACACGAAATCGGCCATGTGGCTGCCCGTCATGCATCGCAGCGGGCTCTTTCACAAACCATCAGCCAGATTGCCGTAGTTGGAGGCTCGATACTTGGACAGGAACTGCTCGGGCTGCCAGGACAGAGCCTGATGGATCTCAGCAGCCAGGCGGCTCAGCTTTTGCTGTTGAGCTACAGCAGGGATCATGAAAGGGAATCGGATCGCCTTGGTGTTGAATATGCAGCAATGAAAAACTATGAGGCATCTGAGGGTGCCAAATTTTTTACGAGCCTTAAACGGATCTCTGAAAAACGCGGGCAGTCAATACCCACACATTTATCAACACACCCGGATCCCGGTGAACGCGAGAAAAATATTCCGGTAATGGCCCAAGAATGGGAAGAAAAAGGGTACAGGCAATCCATCGTAGATAAAGATGAGTATTTAAGCTTGCTTGATGGAATGGTTTTTGGTGAAAATCCGCGTGAAGGATTTGTCGAAAATGAAACATTCATTCATCCTGACCTGGCATTTAAATTTCCTGTTCCGGGAGGTTGGCAGGTTATCAACCAGGCCACACAAGTTGGAATGATAAGCCCGTCAGAAGATGCCATAATGATCCTCAGAATCGACTCGGAAGCTTCTTCTCCGAGAGCTTCTGTGCTTGAATTTACAAGTCAGGAAGGCATCACTGTAGTGAACGAGGGTGAGACACTCAGCAGCGGCGAATGGCCGGCCTATGAAGCCGATGCTACTGCAGCTTCTCAGGGAAACGAGTTCGGACTCTATGTGTATGCTGTTGAATACGGGGATAATATTTACAATTTCCTGAATTACACGTCAAGTAGTGCTTACGATAACTACAAATCTGTATTTACAAGAACTACCAACGGTTTTGATAAACTTACCGAAGAAAAATACCTTAACATCGAACCGGTGAGGTTACGGATTGTTGAAGCTGACAGAAGGGCACCTTTCAGGGAATTCCTGCCTGACCCGCTTCCAATGGGCAATCAGCCGCAGGACATCGCAATCGTTAACCAGGTGGATCTCGATGAAATGATCGAACCGGGTACCAAATTGAAGATACCCGCACAATAGAACTCTGTTCATAATTTTAAATTCTTTCCCTTCACCGGTAAGGCTCTTATCTTTTCCCGGTTCCCGTTAAAGAGGGATTTGAATAAAAACTAACAGAAACTTTGCCAAAGTAAATTGCATACATGGTCTACATAAAACATCTGAGCAACCACGAGGGAAAATCCGTAACCCTGAAAGGATGGGTTTATAACTCAAGGGGAAGTAAAAATCTTCAATTTATAGAATTAAGAGACGGTACCGGGCTTTGTCAATGTATCGTTTCGGCAGATGATGTAACGGAAAAAGTATTTGAGGATGCCGGTTCCCTGAAGCAGGAGAGTTCGATAGAGGTAACCGGAAAAGTAGTGAAAGATGACCGAAGCGTTGGAGGTTTTGAACTGCATGTGAGTGAACTGGATATTATTCAGGTCGCTGAAGATTACCCGATTACCCCAAAGGAACACGGAGTTGAATTTTTGATGGAAAACCGCCATCTCTGGCTGAGAAGCCAAAGACAATGGGCGGCGATGCGGATTCGGAATTCAATTATATATGCCATCCACAATTTTTTCCAGGAAAATGATTTCATCCAGATGGATGCCCCTATCTTTACCGGCAACGCCGCCGAGGGCACTACAACCCTTTTTGAAACCGACTATTTTGACGAAAAAGCCTATCTCACCCAATCGGGTCAATTATATGCCGAAGCTATGGCGATGGCTCATGGCAAGGTATACACCTTCGGCCCGACTTTCCGGGCAGAGAAAAGCAAAACGCGGCGCCATCTCACCGAATTCTGGATGATCGAACCTGAAATGACATTCTATGACCTGGATATGAATATGGATCTGGCTGAACAGATGCTGAAATCCATATTAAAATCGGTACTTCAAAAAAATGAATCCGAACTGGACATTCTTGAGAGAAATACCAAACACTTACAGGCAGCCCTTGAAAGGCCATTTCACCGGATTTCTTATTCGGATGCCGTGGAACTTCTGAAAAGTGCTAAGACCCGTGACTTGCTAAACGAAATGGAAGAAAATCGTAAAAAAGAGAAAAAAGATCTGAAGGATGAAGAGAAAGAGTTGAAAAAAGAGCATGGATCAGCCAAAAAGTGGCGAAAAGCACAAATTGATCAACGTATCAAGGATATACATTCCCGGCGGGATCAGATTGAAGAGGATTTACGAAATATTCCGGCCTGGCGCGAATCCGCTCTCAATTTCGAATGGGGAAATGATTTCGGAGGCAGTGATGAAACAGTGCTGACCATGCAGTTTGACGCTCCGCTGATTGTGCACAGGTACCCCGCCGCGGTGAAAGCTTTCTACATGAAACGGGATCCCGATGACGAGAAGCTGGCACTGGCTATGGATGTATTAGCCCCGGAGGGCTTTGGTGAAATCATTGGAGGCAGCCAGCGGGAAGACAGCCTTGATGAACTGAATAAAAGAGTTGCAGAACATGACCTCCCGGAGGATGTTTTCGAATGGTACCTTGACTTGCGCAGGTTTGGCACCGTTCCCCATTCGGGCTACGGGCTTGGCCTGGAACGTACCGTTAGCTGGATTTGTGGCCTGAGCCATGTGCGCGAAACCATTCCGTTTCCAAGAATGCTCGGGAGGCTGAGGCCATGATGATTTCAAAAAAAATTGATAAGGGTGTAGCAATGATAGGATTTATTTTGTTCATGCTGGCTGGTTGCTCTTCCGGAAATGAGATCGGAAGGGCAGAACCGGATTCGCTGACGGGTGAAGGTGCCGATGTTGTATCCGTGAGTGTATCCGGAAACGAAGGTGATTACCGGTTCAGTGTTGAAATCAGCAGTCCGGATACCGGCTGCGGCCAATACGCCGACTGGTGGGAGGTGGTATCGGAAGACGGGGAATTGATCTATCGAAGGGTACTGCTGCACAGCCATGTAAATGAGCAGCCATTCACGCGCAGCGGCGGACCTGTTGCAATTGATGCAAATCAAAAAGTTTGGGTCAGGGCACATATGAATAACAGCGGTTATGGTGGCAAAGCCCTGTTTGGCTCTGTTGAAAGTGGATTTGAAAGCGCCGAACCGGAAGAAAATTTTGCTTCCGGCCTTGAAAATGAAGAACCTCTGCCCGATGGTTGCGCTTTTTAACCAATTTACAGTTTCCTTATTTTATTCACTATTATCAACCCTGTTAAAACCAGTTCAGACACCAGTTGGCTAAACCTACAAGTATAGATATTTATAAAAAAGCTCTCTCAGCACTACGCAATTCTGAGAAGAGAAAACCTGTGTTTTATCTATACGGTGAAGAATCTTTTTTTATAGACCGGCTCCAGGATGAGGTGGAAAAGCTTGTTCCTCCTGAACAGCGTGATTTTAACTTTGACCTGCTGTATGGTGCTGAAACCACTCCCCGCAAGGTCCTGGATATTGCAAAAAGTTACCCCATGATGGCGGAAAACCGGGTGGTGATTGTGCGCGAATTTCTGAAAGCCGGTGAAAAAGTTCCGGAGGGTGAGGGCCATCTGAACGATTTTGAAGCCTACCTGAAAGTCCCCAATCCCCAAACTGTTCTTTGTCTTATTGACGAAAAACACCCGGATAAGCGAATGTCACTTGGAAAAGCACTGAAAAAAAAAGATTCGGCAGCGGCAGTTTTTCAATTTGATCGTTTGCCCGATTATAAACTTGCCGACTGGGTCAGCGACTGGGTAAACCATGAGTATAAGAAACAAATCAATCCTCAGGCGGCACAAATAATGTCGCAGATGGTAGGCAATAACTTGCAGTTACTGTCTATAGAAATAGATAAAGTGTGTACTTTTGTAGACACTCAAAAAGAGATAAATCTTGAGCACGTAAAAAAAATTATCGGTTCATATCGCGAATATTCGATGATTGAGCTCAAAGACGCCATTATTTCCAGGAACCTGGATAAAAGCCTCGGCATTGCGGAACAGATGTTGCTTAAAAGTAATGCAGAAGCGGGAGAAGTTATTCGTACCGTGGGGTTCTTTTACAGTGTGTTTGGAAATATCTGGCAAATACGCCGCCTGGTTGAAAAAGGGTTGAACAAGCAACAGGTTCAAAATGAACTTGGAGTTAACAATACCTGGATCTTTAATCGTCAATGGCAAGACGCATCCAAATTCAGGCTGGCTGAAATGCCGGGCATTTTTGAAGCCCTGCTCGACGCTGACCGCGCCGCCAAAGGCTTTTCCACACTTGATACCTCTTCGATACTTCTTCTGCTGATTACGCGCATTGTCGGTTAAACCGGCTGCAAAACAGCAACTTAGAATACGGGGTATCAATTATGAGTACAATTGACAGTATCAATCTGCAAAATTTGTCTGATGAAGATGTAATGGAACAACTGCAAGCCGGAAATATGAAAGCATTCGATATCCTGGTAAGCAGATTCAAAGACCGCCTTCACAATTTTCTGTTTCGCTATACACACAACCACGAAGACTGCGAAGACCTTGTCCAGGAGACATTTCTCAGGGTATTCAAAAGCCGTCAATCTTACACACGGATTGCCAAGCTGAGCACCTGGATGTATACCATCGCCCTGAACCTTGCTAAAAGCATGTATAAGAAAAAGCAGCGGATGTCAACTGTTTCAATGCATGCCGATCCCAATGATCCGGATGATTTTGAAATCAGTATTGAAGATACCGCCATTCTCCAGGATGAAGAGCTTCATCAAAAATTCTGTGTGGAACAGCTTGAGCTTGCCTTACAGGATTTAAATGATGATTTTCGTGAAGCGATTGTGCTGAGAGACATACAGCAATTAACGTATGAAGAGATTTCGGAAATCACCGGAACTGCAATGGGTACGGTTAAATCGAGAATTAACCGCGGGCGTATCCAGCTCCAGGAAATATTAAAAGAATACGTCCAGCCGGAAACAATTTGATTTTTTTGTGGTAAGAGTTGTCAGGAAAATTATTCTTTAATACTCTTGCCATGACAAATAAAGATCATTACGACCCCATTTTACTGGAATTTATGCTCGACTATTGCGAGGAGAACCTTGACCCGGTTGAACAGAAAGCATTTAGTGAGTTGCTCTCAATCGAACCCGATTTGCGCTATGAAGCGCAGTCGGGTTTGTTTATTTGCAGAAAACTGAAAAAACTGCCTGCAATAAAGGCGGCACCCGGTTTTGAAATGAGATTAAAAAACCGGATGAAACAAGAGCTGGAAGAAGTCAAAGCTTGATGACCATTAGAATCAGACCTCGTATCGTGTACGGCTTTTGACAGAGTAGTTACTCCAATATCAAAAAAAACCACCCGTATAGTGTGGTATGAACCAACACAGAGTGGCATTTCAATAACGGATAACGAACAGATTATTTCAACATTCATTCCCTTTATCCGTGGGATTACAACCCGGATTTAAACACCAAATGGAGAATGCGGGCTTCGGCGTGCCATCCCGACATGTGTCGGGATTGGTTCTGCTTTGTTAACCGCAACCGGGAATAAATTCCCGGTCTGCGGTCTGCCGCCCCGTTCGCTAACGGGGCTGTGTGGCATGACGCAGATTAATTTCCTGAAAAAACATCTTGCCCGCAACAAAACGATTTCATTACATAACTCAAGCCAATATCAAAACAAAAAATCCCCGAAGGAGAATGACACAATACAGACCGGCATTTCAATGCCGGGCCAACGATACGGCATCATCAAAAAGTCCTCCGCCGTGGGGGACGACACAAATTTGATTTTAGACGGATCAGAAACTCATCCGATGAACCGGACCTTGCTACATTTCAACAAAAAGTTCCTCAGCCTCCCCGGCAAGAAGCAACACGGCTTCGGTGTAAAGTGAACTGGGATTATACCTGAAAACAGCCTTCTCTACAGACCCTGTTCTCTCCTTGAAATAGGCAAGATAATTCCCGACCGACATGATGTTGTTGTTCATATCAAAAATATCGGATCCGACAAACCACTTGTTCAGAGAATAGGGAATAAATTGTGCATAAGACATGGCTCCGGCATAGCTCGATTTCAATTCGAAAACATCAATCCCGTTGCGTTCGGTAAACTTCATCAGTTCAAGTAGCTGGTCCCTTGCAAATGAATCGCGGTAGCCTTCTACATACATGGAAACATAAGCGTTAAACGGATTGTATTTGCCGATATTTCTGCCGAAATCAGATTCAATCCCGATAATGGCTGCAATTACATATTTTGGAATACCGTATGCCTCTTCAGCTTTTTTAAGCTGATCAAAGTGATCGGTAATAAATTTTTCGATGTTACTTTTTTTGCCATCAAATCCGATCACACGTTTGTAGTCATCAATTCCGCCCATTTTTTTCTCGGCTGAATTGATAAATCTTTTGCTGATTCCGTCATAAATTTCAAATCGTACGTCATCAAATAGAGGCCGGATTTCAATTCCTTTTTTTTCAAAATAGTCAGCCAGTTTTTCGAGCTCGGGATTCATAAGTTTCTTTTCCGGGTCGATATCAGAAACAACAGTTGATAAGCTGTACAGATTATTTTCTTTTTGGGCTGATGAAGCAGCAGGCCACACCGCAGAAAGAAAAAAGAGGAGGGAGGCTAACAAACCAGAAATTAAATTAAATGAGATTCCAAAAGGTAGAGCTTTCATGATACAGCCGATTTATATGTTTTTTATTTTGCCCGGAGTAAATGATCTTAAATATCAATAACTGAAATCCGGTAATCAATAGCAATACACAGAATAAAATTCATTCATCCGCTACCAGTTTATAAAGAAACGAAAGCAGAATCTGTTACAATTTGTTAACGATTTTAGACGGAACAATAACAAAACAAATTGAAGGAATTAATCCTTATCTTTGTTTTTTAACTGAAATCAAAAAAATTGCAGAATAAATTTTTATAGATGAGTACATACGATCCGGCAAAAATCGAATCCAAATGGCAATCGTATTGGTCAAAAAATAAGACATTTAAAACTACCGAAGATCCGGATAAACCCAAATATTACATCCTGGATATGTTTCCATATCCCAGCGGTTCCGGCTTGCATGTGGGGCATCCCGAGGGATATACGGCAACCGATATCCTTACAAGGTATAAACGAATGAACGGGTATAATGTATTGCATCCGATCGGGTGGGATGCCTTCGGATTGCCTGCGGAACAATATGCCGTAAAAACCGGGACACATCCGCGAATTACTACCGAAAACAATATAAACAGGTTCCGGGAGCAGCTTCAGATGCTCGGGTTTTCGTACGATTGGGATCGAGAAATCAATACCACCGATCCCGATTACTATAAATGGACACAATGGATTTTTTTAAAACTCTACGAAAAAGGCCTGGCATACCAGGATGAAGTGGCGGTAAACTGGTGTCCCGAGCTTGGAACCGTGCTCGCGAATGAAGAAGTAATCGACGGAAAGAGTGAAGTGGGGGGATATCCCGTAATCCGCAAACCGATGCGTCAATGGGTTCTCAAGATTACAGAATATGCCGACCGCCTGCTCGAAGGCCTGGATGGCCTTGACTGGCCGGATTCAACAAAGGAGATGCAGCGAAACTGGATCGGTCGTTCAATTGGTGCGGAAATTGATTTTAAAGTGGACGGGTTTTCGGATAAAATCAGGGTGTTCACTACCCGGCCTGACACTATATTTGGTGCCACCTACATGGTTCTGGCTCCTGAACATCACCTTGTAGATAAAATCACGAGTGATGATAAAAGGGAGCTCGTAGATGAATATGTTGAACAGGCTGCTCAAAAGTCGGACCTGGAACGGGCAGAATTAACCAAGGAGAAGACGGGGGTTTTTACGGGCGCCTATGCCATTAATCCTGCAAATAATGAAAAAATTCCGATATGGGTTGCCGATTATGTGCTGGTTCATTATGGAACAGGTGCCATTATGGCCGTTCCCGGACAGGATGAAAGGGATTGGGAGTTTGCCGAAAAGTTTGACTTGCCAATTATCCGCACGGTTAAGCCGCCTGATGATTTCGATGGCAAGGCTTACACCGGAGAGGGGCCTGCCATCAACAGTGAGTTTCTGAATGGTTTGAATATTGAGAAGGCAAAAAAGAAAATTATCGGCTGGCTCGAGGAAAAAGGAGCAGGAAAAAAGAGTGTGAATTACAAACTTAGAGACTGGCTCTTTTCACGGCAGCGCTATTGGGGAGAGCCGTTTCCCATTTTACACTTAAACGGAGAAACCAAGCCGGTGCCTGAAGAAAATCTCCCGGTGACCCTCCCCGAACTGAGTGACTATCAGCCCACCGATTCCGGTGAACCGCCGCTGGCAAAGGCAAAAGGGTGGGTTGAAACAACAGACCCCGAAACGGGAAAAAAAGCCCGGCGTGAAACCAACACCATGCCCCAGTGGGCCGGATCCTGCTGGTACTATCTCAGGTACATCAGTCCGGAATTCGACGGCGGGCCGGTGGAAAAAGAAGCCGAAAAGTACTGGATGCCGGTAGATCTCTATGTAGGCGGTGCCGAGCACAGCGTGTTGCACCTTTTGTATGCCAGGTTTTGGCACAAGGTACTTTACGATTGCGGAATTGTATCAACCGAAGAGCCTTTTCAAAGATTGATCCACCAGGGGATGATACTCGGTGAAATGGAATTCACTGCTTTCAGGCACAACGGCAGTTATATTTCACCCGAGGATGCCGAAGGCGTGGGTGGCGTGGAAAAACTGAAGCTGGGTGAAGATGATGTGGAAAAAAGGGGAGAAGCTTTCTATATGAAAGATACGGACGTGAAGGTGGAAGCCCGGGCTTATAAAATGTCCAAATCACGCGGTAATGTGATCAACCCTGACGATGTGGTAGAAAATTACGGTGCCGATTCCCTCCGGCTCTACGAAATGTTTATGGGCCCGCTTGAGCAGGTAAAACCGTGGAGCACGAAAGGGGTGGAAGGCGTGAACCGGTTTTTGAACCGGGTGTGGCGGCTTATGATGGACCAGGACGGCAGCCTCCATGCGAGAGTTACCGATTCGGAACCTGAACGCAGGCAGCTTAAGGCACTGCACGAAGCCATACAAAAGGTAACCGAAGACATTGAAGGCCTGCGTTTCAACACTGCCATATCGGCTCTGATGATCTTCATAAATGAAGCCAACCAGTGGGACAGCGTGCCTCTAACAGTTGCGAAACCGTTTGTGAAACTGCTCTCTCCGTTTGCCCCGCACCTGGCCGAGGAGCTTTGGGAGCAGTTGGGCCATAAAAACTCAGTTGCCTATGAACCCTGGCCTGAACTTGTTGAAAAATACCTTAAAGCCGACACAGTAACCTACCCGGTGCAGGTGAATGGAAAAGTCCGTGCCCAGCTTGAAGTGGATGCAGATAAATCGAAGGATAAAACGTTTGTGTTGGGTGCGGCCAAAAGCGAAGCTAACGTATCCCGTTATCTCGAGGGTTCGGAAATAGTAAAAGAAATATTTGTGCCGGGACGGATTGTCAATTTTGTGGTGAAGGAGTGAGGTATTAAGTGAAAAGTTGATTGGAGTTTTACTGCATTAGAAGATATAGTCATAAAGATGGGAGTGCATGTAGGATTAAAAACGTTGCGATTAACAGCAGAGATTTAAAATTCTGATTTGAAAATGAGATTGAAATTCATAAATGTTATTGATTTAATCCTGAACACTGATTTGCATTAGGTGTTAACCATTGTGAATCCTCAACATGTTCTCTGCCAAGTACATGTTCAATCTCATGGATTAAAATAGATTCAAAATTTACTTTGACAGGTGTACCATCATTTTCCGTAACTAATGCAACTTTATCAAACCAATTATCAATCCATTCATCCATTAGTAATGCTATACCTCCATCAAGTTGTTCAATTCCCCACCCGGCGGAAACATTATTTTGGCGATTTGGTCTTGGAAAATATCTTAAATTTCTATTCGCCAAGAGCTCTCTACCTTTGTTTGCTATATTAATACATTCTGTACCTCTTATTTCAATTTTATTAAATGCTGTAAGAGTTTTCTCTAGTATAACCCCACTTGGCTCCAAAGAGGCACAAAAATCAATTTTCCGTGGTTCGGTTTGTTCTTCTTCACAATCAGGATCATTGTTATCAAATATAAAGTCATTGGCAATCATTAAAGGTAAATTAATTTCACCGGGAGGTGGCATAAACCCACCTCCCATGCCATCAAAGCAAGGCAGGGTGGGATCACAGTCTCCCGGATCGGGGTTAGAGCCACCCGAGCCACCATCACCGTTATTATCTTCTTCAATGACATATGAAACACATTCTTGATCAATTGAATAAATTGTTCCATTGACGAATACAATTGTGACAAAGTACTCGGTACAGACTAATGTGGATGAAAGGCTTCTTATCTGACCTTTAAAGTCCAGACTGTCTATTGAAATTTTCCCATTTCCCATTTCTTTATTTAGTTCCTGTTGAGAAAACGGGTCAGCCCCGGTACGATTATCCGAACTTTGTTGATCCGGGCTTTTAAATTTCTCAATCTCATCACTATTGGCAGCCTAGGAATCTTCATCGAATCGCAATAATTGTTTCCTTAGCAGTGGCAATGCATCGGGGTGGTCCGGCACCACGCATTTAGCTGCGCGTATTACATTGTCAACCTCGCCAAGGGATTTCGCCCTGCCTTCGGCGTGGCTTGAGTTCAGAAGGATCGTCACTTTTTTGGTCCCCCCGGAAGAGCCGGTAATGGCTGCATTATTTTATAATTTTGTGATACTTTTCTGTTGCATCAATAAAAATTTATAAAATCCTCGGCATGCCCTGCGCATCGACGGCGCCCACCACGTGAAATCAAATAATTTAATTTGATTTTCTGAAATTAGGAAAACCAACTTTCATCATATAACATTTAAAATTGACCTTTCAGTTAATTTTACTCCGGTTTTTCAAAAGCATCTATACTACATTATAACGCCGCCAACCACTTCCAAATCTGAATCGAATACAATAAGCGTAGGACTTACGTAATTGAAACTGCCATCCGCATTTAGGAGAATATTGCACTGACAATTTGTGTATCGATTATCTTCCAATGACCGCCTTCCAAACCTAAATAAAAATCTTTAACCATGCTTCCATTATTAAATAATTGGATTGCTCGAATCCGGCGTTCGTAGTTTATATTTTTTCCGTTTTGATCAGGCGGTTCCGAAAGGGAAATTTTTAGCAAGGTAGCATTCAGATATTTTTCGCATGCTTCAGGTAAAGAATCATTTTTTTGATCTTCCTCATCTTTCAAAGGTGGTACCATCGGATTAGGAAATGGGCAGGAGGAATAGGTCTTTATTGATGCTTCTGATAATTCATTTTCCTCAATTATATTTTTTCTTTCGTCAAGCAAAAAATAAGGCTTATTTACATATTCCTTCCACATTGATTCAGACTGATTATCAGAAATTTTAAAAGGCTCCGGATCAATAAATATCGCAATGGATTCTTCTTTAATAGCATTTTGAACAACAATAGAGAATAACTCATTTTCTATTTTACCATCATGCCTAATTACTTCTCTATTGCAATTAATTATAATTGCAAAAAATAAAAAGAAAACAACATTGAAATTTAATGTCATATTTAATTCAAACCTGTGCATTGTTGAACGTTTGGAGTTAAAAAAGGATCACCATAAACATGATTTGGTTCATCAAAACCCATAGCATGTTCAATTTCATGTACAATATACCATTCTAAATTTATTTCATGAGTAAAATCATCTGCATTTACGATAAAAGTATCATTGGCAAATCTGTTAACAATTTCATCCATTATTGCTACCATCGGACCACCGCCATTAGCAAATTCACCACCAATTCCCCCAGCTTTATCCCATGCACTTCTTGGAAATAGCCTAAAACGATTTTGACCTAATAAATCTTCCCCAAATTCAGCTATTTCAGTACAACTCCCACCTCTATCAGGAATATTATCTAAAGCGGAATTAATTGTACTTAAATCAGTACCAGAAGGTATTTCTGAATTACACCAAATTTTATAATAATGTTTTGTTACACCTGCATCTTGTTCAGATAAAGGATTTTCACAATCAGGATCTATTCCAAGCTCAAAATCAAAAAAATTAATTATTATGTTAAATGAATCATTATTCTGATCACCACCGGAAGGCGGTTGTGTTCCCCCAGGCCCATCAAAACATGGCAGGGTGGGGTCACAATCTCCCGGGTCGGGGTCTGAGCCGCCGGAACCGCCGCCACTACCGCCAGTCCCGTTTTCAACAATAATATAACCATCACATTCTATATCTATAGATTGGATAACGCCATTGATGGTAACAATTGTTACAAAATATACAGAGCATTCTAACGTACCTGGAAGACTTTTTATCTGATCACCCAAATCCAAACTATCTGTTAAAATTTTTAAATTTCCCGTTACTTTGTTTAGTTTCTGTTGAGAAAACGGGGCAGCACCGGAACGATTATCTGTACTTTGCAGCTCTGAACTTCCAAACTTCTCAATCTCATCGCTATTGGCCGCCCAGGAATTCTTGTCGAAATGCAATAACTGTTTCCTGAGCAAAGGCATTGCGTCGGGATGATCCGGTACCACGCATTTGGCGGCGCGTATCACATTATCAATGCCGCCAAAGGATTTAGCCCTGCCTTCGGCATGACTGGAATTCAGGATAATGGTCGTTTTTTTGGTGCCCCCGGAAGAGTTGATGACGGATTGCCTGTATTTCAGCCAGAACGACCGATATCTGTAAAGGTGCGGGGCACTGTTATTGTTCAGCGTGCTTATGTTGCAGTAGTACTCGGATAACTTCGGGATTTGATACTTGCCAGAGTCACCGGATTGCGGCAAGATCTCAGATGAATGGCGGACTGCAGGGATAAGCACTAAACCCTCATTTGCACTTAAC
>CAYPZI010000013.1:0-39572 GCA_964415185.1 uncultured Balneolaceae bacterium
CCTGCGTTATGCCATCCAGCCCCGTCGGCCGACGGGGCGTCAGATCATAGCCCGGGAATTTATTCCCGGGTGCGGATAACAATGCTAAAAAAGAAGCAAATATCTCGCCGCCAGGCCAATTACTATCGCGGTTGCAAAACTGGCAAGGGTGCCGATCAGGATGTATTCCGCCAGTATGCGGTCTTCCGAATCACTCACACTCCCGAACCTGAATACCGACTTTGCGGCAATCAGGAATCCAACGGCTCCGAACTGGTTCACGAAAATCAAAATGAGGATGAGAGCCCGCTCAAGAATCCCGATCCACATGCCGGCACCCGGAAGACCGTCTTTGCCGCCGTCAGTTGCCTTTTCAGCTACTTCACCCTGCCACCTTGAAATTGCGGCCGATATAAAATAGGCCGACGGCCAGCTTGCCAGGAAAAATGCGGTTAGTACAATCCAAAATGATACCGGGTTGATCTCAGCGATGGCTGACGCCGTGCCTTCCATTCCTGTTTCGGTAAAAAGCAGGATAGCCAAAACAATCATCATGATATGGGCAAACTGGTCGGATATAAAAGACACAAGCGTATCCGCCCAGTAGCTTTTCCAGATGTCAATTAACAGGTGCGTTACTCCGATAAACAGAGGAATTTCCCATTGACTCGGGTCTCCCAAAAAAACCCAGCTCAGTACAGTAACAATCAAAACGTGAAGATACAGTTTCCCGGACCTGAAATTCCGGTCTTTTCTCTCCCGGATCCAGTTATTGGGCTGAATCAAAAAATCAGCAACAAGGTGTGCCATCAGCAGTTTTAAAAAGATAAGTAAGAGTTCTTGCGGGATTGGTGATTCCAAAATGAGATTATTTGAGTTTTATAAATTTTTGATTTGGGAAATCACTTCGGTAAAACGGCTTCTCATCGCATTCAGGCTGTGCCAGCCGCTGCTTTTTACCCTGTAACTTACGGCACTTTGTGCAATCCCAAGTTCCGATCCGATTTCAGTTTGAGTTTTGCCCTCAAGCAGCATCGGTATGATTTCAGCCTGGTTCGCTGTCCACCGGGAAATGATAAAATCCGCAAGCGCACATTCAGCTTCGAATTCCCCGTTTCTCTCTTTGTCAGGTGTCACAATTCCAAAAGCCCGGTGTTTTTTAAAGCTATCCAAATGCCTGCCCGACAGCCGGAATGCTTCGCCGTCGCCTTCACTGCTCCGTGCAGGTAAAAAATCAACAGACCCGATTCCTATTGATATCCTGCAGTCGATCATCTGTTCCGTTTCAATTTCCGAATAGTGGCGAAGAGTTGACCGAATGGCCAGTGCAGCATCAAAGGCTTTACCGGCATTTCGCAACAATCCCTGGAAACTGTCGCCCCTGAAAATTTGAAATTCATGCCGCTTTCCTGGAGCAATATTCAGCAGCCTGTGCATCCGCTCAAAAAGAGCCGAAAGGCTTACCGGCAGACTCTCCCTGGTCTCGCTGCTCAATTCCGAAGAAGCGATAATATCGCCCGTCAATACGGCAACGATTTCTTGCTGTCTATTCATATCCAAATATAATGCCAGGCATTGATAATGTCAAATTATCATAATATGTATTGATAATATGGTAATATCATATTTTGAGTTGATAATGGCAAGAGTCAATAAATTTGAATCGCGGATTTGACGGATAGCTCGGATTACACTGATTTTCTTGGTGAGGATTCAAAAAAATCACAAATTCACGATAGCCTCGCCTGACCTCCTCATTTTAACACTCAGTTCAAAACTACCCAAAATGTTTTACATCCGAAATAAAGCGTTTTTGGACTAATCGAGATCAGTTTAACAATATTTCAATATTCAATCCCTCTATCCATGGGATTACGACCCGGATTTAAACACCAAATGAATATGCAGGCTCCGGTGTGCCAGAGGCTGTCCAAAAAGATTTATTTTATTTAGAGATGCCTTAATTATT
This sequence comes from uncultured Balneolaceae bacterium, assembly GCA_964415185.1. GTDB lineage: Bacteria > Bacteroidota > Rhodothermia > Balneolales > Balneolaceae > CAYVBJ01. The sequence continues at coordinate 1,949 of CAYPZI010000013.1, forward strand.
TAAGTTCTCTTCGTGAACCTTTGATCCGTCAGCTGACGGACTCGTGGCAAAAAAGTGCCGGTCTTTACCACGAAGTCACGAAGTCACGAAGCAACACGAAGACTTCGTACCACATCTATTTAAAATTTAATTAAATAATTAAAGTCGGTTTGCAGCCAACTATACTTTTTGGACAGCCTCTGTTTGGCATGACGCAGATTAATTTTCTGAAAAAATATCTTGCCCGCCCACAAAACGATTTCATTGCGTAACTCAAGCCAATATCAAAACAAAAAAATCCCCCATGTGGGAGGATGATACAACAGAGACCGGCATTTCAATGCCGGGCCAGCGAGGCGGCTTCATACTAAGTACTACTGTCATGTCAACTGTAAACCCGCAAAGTTTTATCTCGGAGTTGCTTCTATTTATCTAACGTACTGCCATTTCAGAAAAGAAACTTTGCGGGTTTCTTACGACAGATTATAATTGACACAACACTACGTACTAATTACTTTTTATAAATACAACCTACTTCGAAAACGAAAGCACCCTGACCGGGTCGGTTTTTGCGGCAATGCGTGCCGGCAGCCACGAAGCCAGGCTGCAAAGAAGAAAAGTGACAGCCGCAACAATAAAAAAATCGAGCAGGTGAGGTTCCACGGGCGCATAGCTCATATAATAATTTTCCTCGGCCAGGGGGATGATCTGCCAGGTACCCTGAAGCCAGTTGAAAATGCCGGAAATACCGATGCCGATAACCAGGCCGATAGCCGCAACCATCAAACCCTCTATCAGAAAAATTCTGCGGATGGATTGGTTTTTGGCACCAATCGTTTTCAATATTCCAATATCCCTGATCCGTTCAAGCACCATCATCAGAACTGCACCGATCAGGTTGAAAGCGGCAATAATTACCATCACACTGATCACAAACGGAATCGTTTCTTCCTGCAAATCCACCCATGCAAAAATATTTCTGTATCTCTGGTAAATGCTTTCTGCAACATAGGGAAATTCAGTTTGGTCACGAATAGTGCTGTAAACCGGGTTGATCAGCGAAGGGCTGTTAGCCATCACTTCAAGCGTGGTAGCCTGGATCCGCCCGATCCTGAATAGTTCCCGGGTGGCATTGATTTCAGTCATGGCAAAATTATCGTCAAACCGGTCAATCCCTGTCTGATAAATTGCCGAAGTGTGAAACTGCTTGATTTCGGGAGCGTTGAAAGGGGATGGCAATCCGTCGATGGTGTAAACCGTTACTTTCGATCCCGGTTCGGCTCCGATGGTTTGTGCAAGTTTGCTTCCCAAAATGATACCCGGTAGACCATTTTGATCCTGCTCAAACGTATAGTTTCCTTCAATAAGATAATCCCGGATGGATGTGAGGCTTTCACCTGCAGGTACACCTTTCAGCATGGTCCCGCTCACATCACGGCTCGATTGAATCATCACTTGTCCGACTACCGCCGGCTGGGCATCCCTTACGCCGTCAATTCCACGGACAAACGTTTGCAGCGTATCAGCCCGGAATAACGGGTCTCCGGCAAAGGTGTAGACCGACACGTGGGGGGCAAACCCGATAATTTTGTTGTTGATGGTGGATTTAAAACCGTGGACAATCGAAAGGGCAATCAGCAGCCCGGCGGAACCCACGGCCACCCCGCCGATAGCCATCAGCTTGATGAACGAAAGAAAGGCAGACTCTTTGCGCCTGCCCTTAAAGTAACGTTTGGCCAGGTACCATTCGAAATTCATCTATTCCGGTTTCATCTGTGGAAAAAATAGAACGTCACGGATGGAATCGGAATCCGTCATGATCATTGCAAGCCGGTCAATGCCGACACCCAGGCCGGCAGTGGGCGGCATTCCGTATTCAAGGGCACGGAGAAAATCTTCATCAATTGTCATGGCTTCTTCATCACCTTCACTTCTGAGCATTGCCTGCTCTTCAAACCGCATTCGCTGGTCAACCGGGTCGTTTAGCTCGGTAAACGCGTTCGCAATCTCTTTTCCGTTGCAGATGATTTCAAAACGCTCTACAAGGCCGGGCTTGCTTCTGTGCTTTTTGGCTAACGGACTCATCTCAATCGGGTAATCAATTATAAATGCAGGCTGGATGAGCTTGGGCTCAACACACTCGCCGAAAATTTCATCGATCAGTTTTCCTTTTCCCATTTCAGGTTCAATTTCAATATGGAGCGAACGGGCAATCGACCTGATTTCGTCTTCATCCTTATCAGAAAGGTCATGTCCCGTCTCTTTTTCGATGGCTTCATACATCGGGATTCGCGGCCAGGGGCGCTTGAAATTGATTGTTTGATCACCCACTTTCACTTCAGGGCTGCCGTGAAGCGATACGGCCACGTGTTCGATCATCTCTTCGGTAAAATCCATCATCCAGTTGTAGTCTTTGTATGCCACATAAAGCTCTACCTGCGTAAATTCAGGGTTATGAAACCGTGACAGCCCCTCATTTCTGAAATCTTTCGAGAATTCGTACACGCCGTCAAACCCGCCCACTATCAATCGCTTCAGGTACAGTTCGTTGGCGATTCTGAGATACAAGTCCATATCCAGTGCATTATGATGCGTGACAAACGGCTTGGCTGATGCGCCGCCGTAAACCGGTTGCAAGACCGGTGTCTCCACTTCAAGATACCCGTGGCTGTTAATGAAATCACGTATCACCTGGACCATTTTTGAACGTTTTTTGAAAACATCACGTACCTCCGGATTAATCAACAAATCCACGTACCGCTGACGGTATCGCTGTTCTTTATCCGAAAAGGCATCGTATACAACTTTTTCTCCCTCTTCGGTTTCAACTTCTTTCGGTACCGGGATCGGCCGTACGGTTTTCGATAACAGCTCAAAATGTTCGGCATGAACCGTAATTTCACCGGTTCGGGTTTTGAACACAAAGCCACTGATCCCGACAATATCGCCGATGTCAACCAGCTTTTTAAATACGGTGTTGTAGTTTTCCACGCCAACGTCATCCCGGCGAATATAGATTTGTATGGTTCCCTCCGAATCCTGCAGGTTGAAGAATGATGCCTTGCCCATAATACGGCGGGTCATTACGCGGCCGGCCACTGAAACCCTCTCGGCCTCCTCATGATCATCGGTTTCGGATATGAGGGACGGATTATCAAGTATCTCTTTCGAATGATGGGTTACCTCAAAAGAAAAAGGGAAGGGGTTAATGCCAATTTCGCGAAGCTGTTCAAGTTTTTGCAGCCTTATTTCCTGCTGTTCGCCGACAGTCGTCTCAGTGCTCATTAAGAAAATTCCGAATTATTAATTAGAAAGTTTTTGATCATACCAAAATAGGGATTTTATGATGAAATTGGAATCGAAATCAGCCATTTGCAACTATTGTCATGTCATTTATAAAATGTCGGAGAAAAACCCGCAAAAGTTTCCTTTAAGAAATGGCAGTATCTTGAGAAAATGGAAGCAACCCTGAGATAAAACTTTGCGGGTTTACAGTTGACACAACACTATAGTCGATTTCTTTGAATTTTAACTTATCTTCCAATAATCAGAATTCTTTGTAACATCAGCTATTATTCGGAATCTTGAAATTAATTCGACATCATGTATTGCCGGAATATGTTTTTGTTATTTCGGAAAAAATTATTGTCCGCCCGGATGAAATGTCTGCAAGACGACAGCAGGAATTGTTAGACGGCGATGAACTGACTGAAAAGGCGGCAATAAAATATCTGGATGCCGGGACTTTGAAAATCTCAAGGATTGCGGGCGAAAAACCGGTTGCATGGGATGAAGATGGCAGGCAGGTCTATATCAGCCGGAGCCACACAAAATCCCTGCTTGTTGCAGCCGTTTCGAGGCAATGTGACGTCGGAATCGATATCGAACATAAAAACAGGAATTTTTACAGCGGTTTGGCAGAAAGGATCAGGCATAAAAATGAATCGGCAGATCTCTACAGGCCGGAGCAGGTGCTGCGGCTCTGGACAATGAAAGAAGCCGCCCTGAAATGGCATGGTTCAGGTCTCAGAACCCGGATGAATTCAGTTTGTATCGAGGCAGAGAATGGAAATAAATTTCATGCTCTGTTTGATAATGGAATGATTGTAAAAATTTGTAGTTTTATAGATGATGAACACTTGATTTCCGTTGCCTACAAATAAACCAAATAAAATATCAGATCAGACGAAATGGAAACAGAAGGTTTAACCGGAGAGCAAATCTCCAAGGAGATAGAGCGCGTTAGAACAGTTGCGAAGAAAACTCATGAAACGGTCCGTATTGTCTTCGCACCTTCCAAGGTTGATGAGTCAAACGTCAGCGATATTGCACAGATTTATGGCAGGATTGGAAAGGCTGATTACGACACCGTGGTAATCGTGGAATCATCTCCGGGAGAGGCCGAAAAAAAAATCCCGATGTCATCCCACAAAATTTATACAACTTCCCTTGGTACCGTTCAGGTGAATGACAGGCTCAGAAACGATTTTTGCGATGAGGATGATGACTTTTTTATTGACGATGAAGCCTTTACCGATGATATGAGCTTGTTTGACCAGCTTAAGGTTCTGCAATGCCTGCTTGATGAGTTTTCGGTTTTAAGTATTCAGATTACGGATGAAGGGTCGTTTATTGTCAAGGAACTGGCGAATGCCCTTGAAGAGATTCTGACATCGAAAAATGCCCTGATCGTAATTTGCTGTGATCTTGACCCGGCCTTGAAGAATGAGTATTTGAAAATCTGGAAATTGATTCAGAATAATGAAACCGCAACCCTTATGAATTACCTGAACAGCGATGATTTCGTGCCTGAAGGTAAAGGCGTGCTTATCGCCGGGCTGATGGTTGCAAACGCCTGGGGCCTGAAGCTTGTAATCGAAAGTAAACCTGAAAATAAGTACCTTACGGCATACGCAGAAATGCAGAAACATGCCATTTTCAGCTCATGACCCAAAACCGCGGAATCATTGTTGCAGGGATGGGAGCCCTGGGCAGGGCTCTTGCAGTTGCAATACATAAAAAAACGGGCCGGTTATCAGCAGTTGTTACATCCAGTCAAAAGCACGCTTCATACTTTAACAACTTAAATATAGCGGTTCACAATTCGGTTGAATCCATTGACCCAGCCCCCGGGAGTATTCTTTTTCTGACAGTTCCGGACGACAAAATTGAGGAAACAGCCCGGGAATGTTCATTGATTGAAAATGTGGACTGGAAGAAAGTTTTGGCAGTGCACTGTTCGGGAAGCCTTACTTCCGGTGCGCTGAACCCGTTAAAGCAGAGAGGTGCAGAAACGGCAGCTTTCCATCCGCTTCAAACGTTTCGAAAAGGGGATGGCTCCGAACGATTCGAACACATTTATTTTACGGCAGAAGGAAGCAGCTCCTCAATGTTTACTTTAAATGTAATTGCAGAAGAACTGGGAGCCGAGGCTGTCGGCATATCCAAAGGGCAAAAGCAGAAACTGCACCTGGCAGCTGTGTTTGCATCCAATTATATGGTTGCCATCCTGGATGCGGCGGAGAAAACCGCAAAATCGGATGAAGTTTCCGAACCGCTTCAAATGCTGCGCCCTTTGATGGAGCAGACCCTGCAGAATGTTCTGCAAAACGGGCCTGCAAATTCCATTAGCGGACCCGTGTTCCGTGGCGACTCTGAAACAATAAAGCGGCATCTTGCCACTCCCGGTTTGAGCGAAGAGGTCCGGCGGCTCTACCGTTCCGCGGGCCATTACCTGTTATCCATGCTTGAAGAAAAAGAACAGCAAAAAGCCGGATGGAAAGAAATCAGAACAATCCTGGAAAATGAATCGAAATAGTAATAAGAGCGACTATTATGAAAAAGTCTACCGGGTGGTTCGGGATATACCTAAGGGCAGGGTAACCACGTACGGGGCAATCGCGAGGCATCTTGGTATTGCATCCGGTGCAAGGATGGTGGGCTATGCGCTGAACAACCTGGTTCATTCTGAAAAAGGCGCTGATGTTCCTGCCCACAGGGTGGTTAACCGGCTCGGGCAACTCACCGGCCGCGGCTATTTTCCGGGTGATACAATGCGGGAGAAACTGATGCAGGAAGAAATTGAGTTCACGGAACCTTACACCGTGAATATTGAAAAACATTTCTGGGATCCGTCTGATCTGTGTAATCCGATAAATCAATCGAATCCGTGATTCCAACCTTTGTTTTACGCAGAGGACGCAATGATTTCGGTTTTTGCTAATCTTTCGCCGTGCACGCCGTGAATTCTTTGTGATCGCCGTATTTACCCGGCTTTAAGTCTGAATCAAGCCTGTTTTTGCCATGAAGCACGCTCCCAAATCAATTCAGGTAGTTGGCACCTTCTTTGGTAACAATTCTTGTATACTTGTTTTGTTTGACTGCATTGGCTGCTGCCATTTTCGCATACTTTTCACCGAGGCAGTCGTAGTTGATGGTAATATTTCCGCCAAGGTCTATATTGATTGGATCTCCGCCGGCATCCATATAGTCCTGGGTATTTCCCACAAGAATAGAACCGTTAATGGTGGGTGTACCTCTTCCGTCGAAATCGAATGCATTTTCAAAAATGATTAGCCCGTTAAATGTGAAATTACCGGCAACACTCAATTCACCTTCATATTCAAGAATACCACCGGAGCGGATTACCATAATTCCGTAGCCTTCTGTTTGTTTGCCTGTTAATTTAACATCGTCTTCTATGAAGAAAACGCCGGGGTTGTCAATAGTTCCCAGCTCATCGCTCCAGTTTTTGTCGACAGTAATTCCATTTCCTGAATTATAAAGTCGCTCTATAAGTTTATCAGTCGGTTCATAATTCAGGGAAGGATCAACCTCTATGTTTCCATCGGTGATCAGACCTGCCGATTGAATTTTTAATTTGGTCAGATTATTACTTACAGCGACGGGAGGTTTGCTTTCGGTACATCCATGCCCGGCAGGTGGAGTTCCGTTCACTTCGTGTGCCACACCGTCGGTATCGAAAGTGCCGATATCGGTCGGAATTTGAATCGCACCGGCAAAATCGGGCACCAGGGCACTGAATGGCTGCACCCAGAAAAGGCTGTTTACTTCAACAGTGATATCCTTGTAGGTAGAATTCGAAACCAGGCGGAGAGTATCGGCCTCAAAAAAGTCGGGATGTTCATTAAAAATGGTGTGAAGGGTTACGTCACGGCCCTCGATAACAGGTTCCCAGGGTGGATTCCCTTTGCTTTTATCGTGATCTTCAGCCCAATCATCATCTGCATTAATATTCTGCATCGCCATCTGAATGGCAGTGTGAGCCGTATTCTTGGCAATGATAAAATCAGCATAATTGGCATTATGCTCAGTAATATTCAAACCCTGGCGGGAAGTAGACATATTGATAAAACCGAGGGCAATCAGGGCTGCCGCACACATAATTAACATTGCTCGTCCCATAATAGAGTGATTTTAGAGATTATAATTATTCAAGATTGGCAGGTGTAAACCTTTTTTCATATACCGACCTTACGTACCTGTCATTTGCGTTTGGATTCAGTATGACCGGCTCTTTGCTTTGCATTTCAAGTACTACATAAATTTGTTTGATATCCGATACTGCCGATCCTGATCCGGGCGGGGCCATGTTGTTGGATAAATTCTCGCCTCTTTGATCGTAGTACCTCAGTTCAAACCTGGTCACACCCGTTTCAATCTCGGTTTCTTCTATGGTTCCGGAATTGGGATCATCAATGATTCTTCTCAATACCCTTAAATTCGGGTTTTTGGCAGTTGCTACGGAATCTCCGGGAAAGAATTTCCAGGTAATCAGCTCGGGCAGCCTTGATGGATCATTTTGTAGATTTCGATAAAAACGGATTTCGTTTTCCGAGGCGTGTGTCAAAATCTGGCTGGATTTCTTGTCAACATCATATCCCATGTTAGAAAGATCATCATTCAACATTTCCGTCACATCCGTCATATGCTGGCGTGTGATCTGCGTCAGGGTAAGTTCCGTACTGTTGTTCGATACTCTCAGGTTCATCATGATGAGCGACAGGGTGAGCATGCCGGCAATGATGTAACTCGTAACTAATGCTAAATTCATATTTCAAATTGTTTGGTTTAAACCTGATTTTTTTAATCCGCGTAGTAATTTCTTACAAATTCAAGCCTGTAATTCACAACCTCGTCCTGGTTATTGACAAGAAAGCGGTTAGTGACGGTAACTTCGATCTTTTTATAGGTTGTTTGTGTTCCGGCCGGTGAAAAAGTGACTCCTGAAGCGCCTGTTACCTCATTTACGTAAAACACTCTTGAACTTATGTCGAAGTCTCCATGTGTAGTTGTAAACGTATCCGACCAGCCGTCGTAATCGTCAAAATCGTTGAAATCAGCACGGGTTGTTTCACCGGCGCCCGGGCCCAATCCTGCGGCATCTGTAAATCCTCCCGGTATTGCTGTAGGCGGAAGTGCAGCATTATGCGTCACAGCATCAAAACTTTTGGAGAGGGCTTCATCAATAATTTCCTGTCCCAAAGATATGACTTCCTGCTCAAGTTCGCCTTCAACTTGTATCAGTCCATTTCGGATGATCATCGAATTCGCACTCAACAGGATCATAGAGAAGACAATGATGGCACCGATTACATTAATGACCTCAGAATATCCGTTCATAATTGCTAAATTTTATTGGTAAGTAGAAAACCCCACGTAGACAAGAGGCGCAGGTTTATTAAATGTTACAACGAATGATGGGAAGCTCAGGTAATAACCGGTCTAATTGCAGTAAGTGATAAGCAGTATGTAGTAGGTAGTATTTAGTATGTAGTATACAATTTGTTGATGACTACCCAATAACCGCAAGTCATCGGATGATTTGTTGATTTCTAAGCGCTTAAATGAATCTTTACCTGCGAGTTCCGAATACTTTCGGGATGAGTCATTGTCAAGCTAATCCAGGGATTGACAATTTACTACGTACTAAATACTACCTACTACATACTTATTTGTTTTTAGCTAAAACGCTACCAGCAAAACCTGCAGGTCCATCAAATTATTACCGGTTGGCCCGGGTTTGAGATGTCCTCCGGCTTTTTCAAAGAAATGATAGCTGTCGTTCCTGTCCAGGTAATCTTTGGGATCGATTCCTTTTTCCCTTGCTTTCTTGAGTGTCTGGTTGGTAACAATGGCACCTGCCGCATCCGTAGGGCCGTCAATGCCGTCACTGCCGGCACTCAGAAATGCGGCTTTTCTGTCCGACTGATCCAGGCACCCGGCCATTCTGAGAGCCAGTTCCTGGTTGCGTCCGCCGAGGCCGTTGCCGGTAACCTGCACGGTGCATTCGCCATAGTAGATATATGCATGGCCTTTTTTTGAGTTTTTAGATTTTTTGGGAGCGTTCTTCAGGTCATCGCAAATCAGCTTATCTAATTCCGATATATCCCCGGTCCAGACATCTGCTGCAGTATTTGTTTCGTAGCCAAGCGATTCGCATATTCGGGCGGCTGTTTCTGCCATCATACGGGATGAGGCGATTATATATGATGCATGATCCGCTATATCATACGTTTCAAATGACTTCTCTTGTTTCAACTCCAGGTCGAGCATTTGTCCGAGCAGGGTTCTGACTGCATGCGGAGTTTTTTCCCAAAGCCCGTGATTTTTCAACACCCGGAATACTTCGCCGTATGATATTTTTTGCGGGATGGTGGGGCCACTGCCTATATACTTCAGCTCATCTCCCGGTACATCTGAAAAAACAAGGTCAATTACGGTTTGATTCTCCAAATGCTGTAAAAATTTACCACCTTTTACCGATGACAAGGCAATACGAACTGTGTTGATTTCCTGGATAGCAGCACCGCTTTTAATCAGCAATTGATGCATTTCAGCCATCTCTTCTATTTCAAGCGGTTTTTCGGGAAGCGAAAAAAGGGCAGAGGTTCCGCCTGATACCAGATTTACCACAAGGGAATGTCCCGGTAGCTTTTCAGCGAAATTTAAAACTTCAAGTGCAGATGAAAGGCTTTCTTTGTCAGGCACAGGATGAGTTCCCTTGAATTCCTGAATTTTTTCAAGCTGCTCTTTATGTCTGGCCGGACTGATGATAATGCCATCATCTATCTTATCACCCAGAATGGATACAATCGCGGAAGCCATTGCATAAGAAGCCTTTCCGAAACCTATAATATATACGCCGCTATAATTTTCAAGCCGGTAAGACTGCCCGCAAATAGTTAGAATCTCACCAGAATCTTCTAAAAAAACAGAGTTTTCAACGAGTGATTGAGGGCTGATTTTCTTTAGAGTTTCTAAAAAAATTGTCTCGGTATCTTGAGCTAATGACATAAAAAAAATTTTTAATTCAATTTTGGGATTGATTTTTTACGGAAATATTATAGATTATAGAGAAGAAATGTAAGCCGGAACAGGCCGATGTACAAAAAAACAAAAGCAATCATATCACTTCTCCTATTTCCGTTGGTTTTAGGCACTATTTTTACAGGTTGTACAACGGTTAAAAACACGCAGCATACACAAGGTTCAATTCCCGATTATTCCAAAGATAGAAACGAAGGTGAGAAAATTGTTATCCATAATCCGGATTTATCCCTTCGGGATTATCTTAGGAGAATTTCAGGCATTAGCATTTATGAAAGGTCGGGTGAAACCGTAGTTTCTGTTCGTGGCATAAACACGTTGAGGGGCCAGCAGTCTGCATTGTTTGTGATTAATGGACATCCCTATGGAAACAGTATCACTGAAGTTGAAAGTGTACTGACTGTCCCTGATATTAGAACGATAAGGGTGGTAAAAGGCGGTGAGGCATCACTTCGCTACGGGCTTAATGCCAGCGCAGGTGCAGTTGTAATTACAACCAAATGACCCGGTATTTTAATTTGTCATAACCAATACCGGTACATTTACATAACCTGCAATTTTATCCGTGTGTTTTTTCCCCATCAATTTACTAATAACCGATTTTTTATACCTCGTCAGTACTACAAGTGAGGCGGGATTTTTATCCAGGTATTCACTGATGCCGTTCAGTGTGTTTTCATGCAGATAAGAGTTGAAGGACAATGATTTGGATCCGGTTTCTTTTTTTGCCAATTCTTCAAAACCGCTTTCTTTCAGGGTGGAATCAAAATCATTTTCATCGTGCCTGATATGCAATACTTCTGTTTCAGCACTGAAATGATCTGCAAAGGAAACAACCTTGCGAAGTGAGTGAAGGTCATGTTCCCTGAAATCCGTAGCAAAAAGGACTTTTTTTAATTCAAAAGTGTTATAGTCAGGCGGTATAGTTAGAACCGGTACCGGGGAATGGAGCATAACATCCGTGGCAACACTTCCGAATAAAATCTTTGCAAAGCCGGTCTCGCCTTTGCTTCCCATTACAACAAGGTCGATATCTGCACTCCTGATGGTCTCAAGAATAGAGCTGATTGTCATCCCCTTTTCAATGATACTCTTTACGTTTATCTTTCTGCCATTCAACTGTTCTTGAATCCATTCATCAAGTTGTGATTTGGCATTTTTTGTCATTTTGCTCAAAATGTCATCAACAGAGCTGGCAAAGTTATACGGAGGTTCAATGGCATGGAATAGAATGATTTCAGAATTAAATTTATCAGCCAATGTGATAGCTGTTTCAAACGCTTTTTTTGAATAATCGGAGAAATCAACAGGAATCAATATTTTGCTTTTTGCAGATAACATATCTTATTCATATTTAAATGTGAATTTACAATCAAGATGTTGAAAAATGCTATAAAAAAATGTAGAGTAAAGGAAGAACTTTACGGTAAGGTTTTTACCTACATTTCATTTGTAACTGGCAATCCCGGCTGTCAAACATTAAATAGTGTCGTGTCAATGATAAAATATCGGGTTTACAGTTGACAAGACAATAGGTTACATGAATATGAGAAATTGGTTAAAATGATATGACAGATATACAATTTTTTAAAAGCATTTCAGGTTTTGTTGAAAATATTTCACACGGGGTGATTATATCAAATTGTAATGGCAATATTATCTGTTGGAACAAAGCGGCTGAAACGATTTTTGACTATGAGAGGAGTGAAGCAGTTCAACGGAATATTCATTTTATCCTGAATGAAAAGGCTTATCAGGCCTTTAAAATGCTTGCCGGTTCAGAATCTCCGGATGTTTCGCAACACGGAAGATGGCCGGGTATCTGTAAAGGCGGTTTGAGTAAGTGGGTGGATATGCGGTTCAGTAAATTTAACGAAAGTGATTCCGGAAAATCATTTATTATTACAACAGTTTGTGATATTCAGGCTCTGAAAGAGACAGAAAGAAAACTTGAAGAGAGCAAGGCACGTAATGAGGCAATTCTTGAAAGCAGTGTGGATGCCATTGTTACAATCAACCGCAAAGGACTGATTCAAAGCTTTAACAAAGCCGCACAAAATATGTTCGGATATAGTGAAAGTGAGGTTGTTGGGGAAAATGTGAGCATCCTTATGCCGCCGCCTCACAGCCAAAAACATGATGATTATATACAAAATTATATTCATTCCGGAGAGAAAAAAATTATTGGAAGTGGCAGGGAAGTCCAGGGGCTCAGGAAAGACGGCAGTGTGTTCCCCATTGACCTGTCGGTTGGGGAAGCTAAATGGAACGGAAACCTGCTATTTACGGGGGTTATCAAAGATATTACCAACAGAAAAAATCTTGAAAAACGAATTCTTGAAATCAGCCAGCAGGAGAGGCAGCGAATTGCACAGGACCTGCACGACGGGCTCGGACAGATGCTCACCGGTATCCGGATGATATCGGAAAACCTCGCCAGAAAACTGGATGCCAACAGTGTTCCCGGGGCGGACGAAGTGAAGGAAATTGCAGATATGATCAGGGAAACGGATGAATATGCCCGGACTCTTTCCCACGTGATGATAGAAGTTGATATAGACAAAAAAGGCCTGGATGCAGCCTTTGAAAGCCTGTGTAAAAAAAATGAAAAACTGTTTGGTATTGAATGCAAATATGAAAAAACGGACGATTTTTTCATAAATGACCACAATCTTGCACTTAACTTATATCGAATAGCGCAGGAAGCAATACACAATGCGGTGAAACATGGTGAGGCCGACAAAATAATACTTCGACTATCTAAAACGGGTAAACATATAGCCATGGTTGTGATTGACAACGGTAAGGGATTTGAATATTCTGATACCATTACTCAGGAAGATAAAGGCATGGGTATTCAGATTATGAAATACAGGGCGGGCCTGTTTGGCGGTATGGTTGAAATGGTAAGGAGGAATCAAAAAACCATGCTTCGCTGTGTTTTGCCTTCCGAATCTCTTAAATTTTGATATAGAGGAAGAAATAAATGACAAATTCGTTTACAAAAAAATTTTTGATCGTTGACGATCATCCAATAATGAGAAGGGGACTGGCAGATACACTCGAAACTGAACCGGGCTTTGAAGTGGTGTATCAGTTCGATAAGGCAGAAGATGTGTTGAAAATTCTTGACAAAGCTGATATTGACCTGATGCTTGTAGATGTCTCATTACCTGGTATGAATGGTATAGAACTGATAAAAAATGTGATATTTCAGAAACCGGATCAGAAGATTCTTGTTGTGAGCCGCCATGATGAATCGCTTTATGCAGAAAGGGCAATCCGCGCCGGGGCGAAAGGGTATATCATGAAGTTTGAATCAGCTGAAGAAATCCTCAGAGCTGTAAAAAAGGTTCTGAGCGGGGGACTTTATCTCAGCCAGGAACTGAGTGAAAAAATGCTTATGAGTATGGCAACCGGGAAAAAAGAGATCAATGAGTCTGTACTTGATGTATTGAGCGATCGTGAGCTCGAAGTTTTTGAACTTACAGGTAAAGGAAAAAGCACCCGGGAGATCGCCAAACGGCTTCACCTTTCAATTAAAACTGTTGAATCATACCGGGCACGAATCAAACTGAAACTGAATCTCGAAAACGCAAATGAACTGATGCTGCACGCAGTAAAATGGGTTGACCACGGCGAAATGGATGATATTTGAAAAATAATTAAGAATGTAGTAAGCAGTAGCGATTGTTGATGCCCACTGCCTTCTGTCAAAAAGCGCTCAACACTTCAAGGTGCAAAAAGCACACGCTTGGAGGTTTCGCTCTTGCCTACTGCCCACTGCCAACCCTGCCCGGCCTCATCCCAACAAACCGCTTATAAAGCTCCCCGCTCCAGAGAACCGATGAAGCAATGGCTATAAAAACGACAAACTCTGTAGCCGATATAAAATCAAATGAAAAGAGAATCTCAAAAAAAGGAATCTCAATGATTAAAATCTGGATAACTACAGATGCAGCAACCCCTATGTTGACATATTTATTGCTGAAGAGCCCGATTTCAAAAATGGAATGTCTAAGAGATCTCATGTTATAAACATTAAAAATCTGGCAAAAGGCCATAACGATAAAAGCGGATGTTCGGGCTTTATCAATTCCATCGTCCAGGAACCAATAAAATGCACCTACTGAAAATACGGACATAACCAAAGCATTGATCAGCAAAAAAGGAAATACGGAGCGGTTCAGGATGTTTTCGGAACGCTTGATCGGCTTAAATTTCAGCTCATCGCCATGACCCTTTTCAGTGGCAAGCGATATGTCACATACCCCGTCGGTAACCAGGTTAAGCCACAAAATCTGGGTGGCAGTGAGGGGGATAGGTAAACCCATAGAAATTGCCGTAATTAATGTAGAGATCTCAGCAAAGTTGGTGGTGAGCAGGAAAAAACTTGTCTGTCTTGCATTGGCAAATACAATTCTGCCTTCCTCTACCGCATTCACAATTGTTGAAAAATTGTCATCTGCCAGTATCATTTTCGAGGCATCCCTGGCTACATCCGTTCCCATGATACCCATTGAGATCCCTACATCCGCTTTTTTTAACGCCGGGGCATCATTCACGCCGTCACCGGTCATGGCAACCAGTTCCCCCTGATTTTGAAGAACTTCGGCAATTTTCAGTTTCATATCGGGGGACAACCGGGCAAATATGTTGGTGGTTTTAATTGTTTGCTCAAATTCTTCTTTATCCATTTCAGCAAGATCTTTTTCTGTGAGAGCCTTGCGGTTATCTGCATCCGTGATCCCGGTAATTTCAGCCATTGCAATTGCGGTATTCACATGATCGCCCGTAGCCATTATTACCCTGATACCGGCCTCCCTGCATTTTTTTACCGCTTCCGGAACATCGCTTCTGGGCGGGTCCATCATGCCTGCCAGCCCGGTAAACACCATGTCGTTTAAAGCTTGTGGATCTATTCTTTCTGCATCACTCGAACCGGTAAATGCAAAACCAATTACCCGGAGGGCTTCGAGCGACATTCCTTCAATAACCTTCCTGATATTACTTCTCTTTTCTTGTGACATTTCCCTGGTTTCACCGCTTTGATCCAGCCAGTACGAACATCTTTCAAGAATAATTTCAGGCGCTCCAATTGTAAATAGATTTGAACTTCCGGAGCGGTTTTTAATGATGGATGCACGCATTTTTAAAGTTGAATTGAAAGGCAGGTCATCAGTTTTTTCATATCGGTCGAGCTCCGACGGATGAAAACCCGCCTTGCCTGCCATCGCCAGTAATCCCGCTTCGGTTGGATCTCCGCTGAAATCATATTTTCCGGTTTCTGAATTTTTAAAAAGGGTTGCATTGTTCGAGAGTGATGCTATTTCAAATATTCGAATCAGATCCGGAGGAAGATTATGTTGCGAGAGTGCCTCCGAATTATTAATAAATTCACCTGTGGGTTCCCACCCCTCACCTGTTACCTCCCATTCATCACCAGATGGAGTATACAGCTTTTGCACCGTCAGTGTGTTTTGGGTAAGGGTTCCGGTTTTGTCGGTAATGATGCATGTAACGGCGCCAAGAGTCTCAGTAGCATTGAATTCCCGGATAATGGCGTTTCTCTGCGACATCCTGTGGGCCCCAATTGCCAGTACGATGGATAATACGGCAGGCAAACCCTCAGGTATGGACGAGACAAGGGCGGCAACTGATACCATTACCATTTCTTCAAAAGCAAGATTATAAATGAGCCACCCGGTAAAAAAAAGCAAGGATGCACTTACAATCGCTATTGTTGCCATGTGCTGGGCAAGTTTGTCTGTTTTTATCTGGAAATGTGATCGTTTTTTTTCTATACCTGTAATACTTTCTGCAATTTTTCCGAAAGCTGTGAATGAACCCGTGGATGTAACAATAGCCCTGGCATAACCGGTTGCAATAAAAGTACCTTTGTGCAGCATGTTTTTCTGGTCTGCCAACAATGTTTCTTCGGGCAGTTTTTCAGTTGCCTTTTCGACCGGCACTGACTCTCCGGTTAGAGCCGACTCAATCGTCCGTACATCTTTTGAGTAGATGATCCTGGCATCAGCCGCAATCTGATCTCCTTCATCAGCTACCAGGATGTCGCCCGGAACAACCTGCGGAGTTGGTATTTCGATAATCTGATCTTCCCTGATTACCCGCGTGGAAGAAACACTCATTTTTTTAAGTGCTTCAACCGCTTTTTCAGCTTTTGATTCCTGGAAAAATCCGATCATTGTATTGATTAAAATCACTCCGATAATCACATACGAATCAATTTCATGTCCCGTAAACCATGAAAAAATAGCCGCAAGAACCAATACAAGGATTAAAAGGCTTTTAAACTGCCTGACAAAGATCTGGAACCGGCTTTTCCGTTCCGGATCGGGAATTTCGTTTCTGCCGAATCTTTTAATCCTTTCATCGGCTTCAGTTTTTGTTAATCCTGAATTTCTTGTTTTGTAAAAAGAGAATAAGTCTCCTTTCTCTGCTGAATGAGGATTACTGAAAAATTCATTTTTTAACGGTTCAGTCATTGATGCCCGTTTACATTTCGATTTACAGGAATAATAAACCCGATATATCCGACTTCTTGTAGGGATTTCCCTTAAATGGAATATGACAAATCTATTACATCCATATGTAGAGTGTTCCTGTTAATCAAAAATCAGACGGATTGATATCATTTAAATGAGTTCAGAAGCAAGAAAGCATTAAACAGGAGGTGAACAGTATGAAACTTGCAAAGCAGCATATCAAACCCACAACGATTGAAACGCTCAGGAAAGAAAAAGAGAAAGATTTCATCCGGAAAGAGAGATATCAGGGTAGTTTTTATCGATCATTTACTATCCCGAAAGGAGTGAAAGAGGATGAAATAGAAGCAAAATTCAAGGAAGGGGTTCTTACGGTCAACTTGCCAAAAATGGAAACAAGCAAACCAAAAACGGTAAAAGTTGAGTAGTAAGTCAGTTAGTGAAAGCAAACAGGCCGGTATTGAAAGTGCCGGCCTGTTCCGTATTTGACTCAATTTATTTGACAATATAAAATTTAAAGAAATAATGTTTACAAACAAGACAGCAATCGTAACCGGTGCTGCTTCGGGTATCGGAAGAGCAACTTCAATTGCATTTGCTGAAAAAGGATGTAATGTGATTGCGAGTGATATTCAGGAAGATAAGGTCAATGAAACTGCTGAAATCATTAAAAAGAAAGGAAAAAACTGCGTTGCCGTAAAATCGGATGTTTCTGTTACAGAAGATGTAAAGATGCTGGTTCAGTCTGCTTTGGATAACTTTGGCAAAATCGATTTTCTCTGCAACAACGCGGGAGTTAGCGGCAGCCTTACAAGTACGGATGAATACACAATAGAACATTGGGATAAGGTGATAAATGTAAACCTTCGCGGACAGTGGCTTTGTATGAAATTTGCCATACCCGAAATGCTGAAAAATGGCGGGGTGATAGTAAATATAACCTCAATACTCGGGCATGTCGGTTTTGAAAATGCCCCGGCGTATGTTGCGGCAAAACACGGACTTGAAGGATTGACAAAAACTGCTGCCATTGAGTATTCATCGAAAGGGATTCGCGTAAACAGTGTGGCACCTGCGTTTATTGAGACACCCATGTTAGAAAATGCTGGTATTACAACAGACCGGGAAATGAAAAAGAATGTGACGGCACTTCACCCTATCGGCCGCCTGGGCAAACCGGAGGAAGTAGCGGATACAATAGTATGGCTCTGTTCAGATGAAGCCTCTTTCATTACCGGCCACTCACTGCTTGTAGATGGAGGTTATACAGCCAGGTAAAATTTTTGGCCTTTTGCGACAACTTTTTGGAATCCCCAAACAATAGAAATAAAATGAATGAGCAAAATTCTTTTATAAGCTGGTTTTCAGACATTGACATTACCCAAATTGATAAAGTTGGCGGTAAAAATGCATCTTTGGGTGAAATGATTAAAAAGCTTTCCTACGCAGGCGTAAAAGTACCTCTGGGGTTTGCAACAACCGCGCTCGGCTATAAAAAATTCCTGCAAATGAATAATATTGAAGAGTCGGTGAGGCAGTTGATCGACAATTACCAAACAGGCAAATCCGGCCTTGAAGCCACCGGGCAAAAGATCAGGAAGCTGATTTTAAAGCAAGCCTTTCCAACAGCTTTTGCTGAAAGTATATCTGAAGCTTACCGGCAATTAAGCCGGATGTATGATACTGAAGAGACAGATGTTGCCGTGCGCAGCAGTGCAACAGCTGAAGACTTGCCCGGGACAAGCTTCGCCGGGCAGCAGGACACCTATCTCAATGTCAGGGGTAAGGATGAGCTGCTTCGGGCATGCAAGGACTGTTTTGCGTCCCTTTTTACAAACCGGGCAATCTCATATCGCGAAAGGATGGGATTTGACCATATGAAGGTCTATCTGTCAGTGGGTGTGCAGAAGATGGTTAGGGCTGATAACTCTTGTTCGGGTGTGATGTTTACGGTAGATACGGAATCGGGTTTTCCTAATGTGATACTGATAAACGGAAGCTGGGGATTGGGAGAAAATATAGTAAAAGGCTCAGTAAACCCCGATCAGTTTTATGTATTCAAGCCGCTGATCGGAAATTATAATTACAAACCCGTTATTGAGAAAAAGACGGGCTCGAAAGAAGTCAAAATGATCTATGCTTCGGATGAAGGCAATTCAACTGTTAATGTACCAACCACTGTTATTGAGCGGCAGACACTCGTTCTTGATGACAAAGAGATCCTGAAGCTGGCTGAATGGGGAGCGCTGATTGAAAAGCACTACGGCAGGCCTATGGATATTGAGTGGGTTAAGGAGGATGAAACCAATGAGTTATATATTGTTCAGGCACGGCCTGAAACCGTTCACTCAAAGAGCACAAACGGGATCTTGAAAAGCTATTCTCTATCTGAAAAAAACCCGCAAGTCAGATTAACCGGGTTGAGTATAGGCTCATCTATTGCCGCGGGCGAGGTGAAAATTATTCACAATGTTATGGAACTCAAAAAACTTAAAAAAGGCCAGATCCTGGTTACGGAAATGACCGAACCTGATTGGGTGCCTGCCATGAAAGATGCCTCCGGAATAGTGACCGATTTTGGAGGAAGAACCTGCCATGCCGCCATAGTGAGCAGAGAGATCGGCATTCCTGCAGTGGTCGGGACAAGAGCAGCAACAAGTGAACTGAAAAACGGCGAAAAAATTACCATATCATGTGCCGAAGGAGAAACAGGCTATGTTTACGACGGAGAGATTGAGTACAAGGTAAATGATGTAAAACTGGAGAATATTGAAAAACCCCGGACTCATATTATGCTGAACCTGGCTACACCTGGGGCGGCATTTAAATGGTGGAAATTGCCGGTGCATGGCGTTGGACTGGCGAGGATGGAATTTATTATCAGCAATCATATAAAAATTCATCCCATGGCGCTTGTCCATCCTGAAAAGATTGAGGATGAAGATGAGTATAAAAAGATCAGAAAACTGACTGCCGGATATAGCAATTACAAGGAATATTTTATTGACCAACTTTCTTGCGGCATTGCAAAAATTGCAGCATCAAGATACCCGGATCCGGTTATTGTCAGAACCAGCGATTTTAAAACAAACGAATACGCAGGCCTCATAGCCGGCAGTTACTTTGAACCTGCGGAAGAGAATCCGATGCTTGGCTGGAGGGGAGCCTCGAGATATTACGATGAAGGATATAGAGAAGGGTTCGAACTCGAATGTTTGGCATTGAAAAATGTGCGTGAAAAAATTGGCCTCGAAAATGTAATTCCCATGATACCATTTTGCAGAACCCTGAATGAGGCAGAAAAAATTACCGGACTGCTTGAAAAATTTGGTCTTAAAAGAGGCGTGAATGGATTGCAGCTCTACATGATGTGCGAAATACCCTCAAATGTGATTCTTGCAGAAGAATTTGCAGCATATTTTGACGGATTTTCAATCGGCTCAAACGACCTTACCCAGTTAATTCTCGGGGTTGACCGTGATTCGGCTGCATTGGCACATATTTTTGATGAAAATGACAAAGCAGTCAAAACAGCAATTCAGGATGTGATATCGAAAGCACACAGGGCAGGCAGGAGTATTGGTTTTTGCGGCCAGGCACCCAGTGATGACCCGGCATACGCCGAATTCCTGGTTCAGTGTGGAATAGACTCAATCTCTGTAAACCCCGATAGTGTGATTCATGTACTTGAGAGGGTTAAAAAAGCTGAAGGTTCATTAAACAAGGCAGGACAGCCAAAGTCTTTTACAAGCTGAACGGCCGGATAAAGCCGGCCTTGATATAACGAAGGAAGGCGTGAACATGTAATTGTCCCGGCTGCTTTAAAGCTGATCGAAAATCAATGAAAAAAGAGTTTGAGTAATCAGAATGAACCAAGACGAACATAAAGTGACGTTCAAGACAGAAGAGCTGAATGAAATAGCTCGTTCTGTGGCAGGTTCGCAAACCATTACATCAAAGAAATATCCCTACAGAAATTTACTCAAGGGACTCGAAAGCTCACGCACTTTACTGACGGATGCATATAAAATATTTGCAGGTGCCCTTAAGGCGAATGAAGAGATTTCATCGGCAGCAGAGTGGCTGATTGACAACTTTTATATTATACAGGAACAGTTTGTCCAGATAGAGGCCGATTTCCCCGAAAAGTTTCAGAAAAGCGTTCCGCGTTTAGAAACAGGTCCAAATACAGGATATCCCAGGGTGTATGAATTGGTTCAAAACCTGGTTATGTATTCCGATAATGAGGTTAGTGAAGAGTCGCTAAAAGAATACATACAGGCGTTCCAGGAAATCGAAACCCTTAACATAGGTGAGATTTGGGCAGTACCGGTTGTGCTTCGTTTTATACTGATAGAACAGCTTGCCGAAAAAGCCGGCCTTGTACTGAAAAGGAGGAAACTACAGCCAAGGATAAACAATCTGGTAAATAAGCTATCCGGTATTGATGACCCTGAACCGGGTGAATTTGTCAACGCCATTTCAGAAGCAATAAAAAAAATCATGAACGGCGAAAATGAACAGGCATTGATGGCAGAAATGGCACATCAATTACAAAACGCCGGTTTTTTTACAGGAGATGTTAAAAGATGGTTTGATTACAGGTTCAGAAAATTCGGCATGAGTACGGATGAGGCGCTTCGGATTGAAGCCCAGGTAATGTCAAGGTACCAGGTGAGTATTCAAAATGGCATTCAGTCACTCAGAAAAGTTTCTGAAATTGAATGGAATGAATTTGTGGAAGAATGTTCCATTATTGATAAAATTCTGAGCCTGGACCCGGCAGGAACCTATCCTGAAATGGATTTCAACACCAGGGATATGTACCGGGGAAAGGTTGAGCAACTGAGCAGGGGAACCGGTTTTACCGAAACTGAAATTTCGGAAAAAGTATTGATCAAAGCGGAAAAATACCAGGAAAAACCGGCCACCCTTTATTCCGGTTTAATCCATTCAACCGAATTGCTGCGGTCTCATGTCGGGTTTTACCTTATTGGGGATGGTAACGATGAAATTTGCAGAGAAATAGGGTATAAAAAACCTGTGAGTGAACGGATCAAAAAAACATTTGAAAAATATCCGGTGTTATACCTGGGGGCTGTGGGAATAACATCAGTTATATTTCTATCAGTATTATGGGTGGTCATGGAGCTTTCCGGCTTTTCATTTATTTTTTCGGCTTTAACACTTCTTGCATCGTTTTTTCCGGCGCTTGATTTGTCAATAACAACCACCAACAGGGTTTTTGCGTGGTACCTTCCTCCAAGAATTTTACCCAAAATGGATTTTGAAAATGGTATACCGGAAGAATCACGAACGATGGTGGTTGTCCCCACTTTATTGAATTCTCCCGATAATGCAAGGAAACAGGTTGAAGGGCTTGAAGTGAAATCGCTTGCAAACCCTGACAGGTCACTCCAGTTTGTATTGCTCAGTGATTTTACCGACTCATCCGAAAAAGAGGTTGAAAAAGATAAAGAAATACTGGAAAGTGCAAGAAAAGCCATTTCAGAGCTAAACAGAAAATATCGGTCTCTTCATGGTGATAAATTTTACCTGCTTCACCGGGAGCGCATCTGGAATGAAAGGGAAGAATCCTGGATGGGATGGGAGAGAAAAAGAGGTAAGATTGAGCAGTTAAACCGGCTGCTTTGTAATCCCGGTGAAGAGATCCCCTTCAAATATATCGAGGGTGACTTTTTTGATTCGATTCGAAAAAAGCCGGTTAAATTTGTTATCACCCTGGATGCCGATACCAAACTTCCTCCGGAATCGGCAAAGAAACTGGCAGCTACGATTTCTCATCCTTTAAACAGGGCGGTTTGCGGCCAGGATAAAAAAATTGTGGAAAGGGGGTACGGAATCATTCAGCCAAGAATTTCTATTAATCCGGAATCTGCCAGGTCAACGTTTTTTTCAAGAATCTATTCCGGCAATGTTGGAATCGACCCTTACTCGACCGCCGTTTCGGATATCTACCAGGATTTGTGTGGCGAAGCTGTTTTTACCGGAAAAGGTATTTATGATGTGGAAGCCTTTTTTAAGCTTCTTGATAAACGATTTCCTGAAAACAGGATACTTTCTCACGATTTAATCGAAAGCAATTACCTGAGGGCAGGGCTTGCCACAGATATTGAATTGTATGATGATTACCCTTCAAATTATTTTTCATTTTCAATGAGAAATCACCGATGGGTCCGGGGGGATTGGCAAATTGCAGGCTGGCTCTTTTCAAAAATTAAAACCCGCGATGGCAAGCGAAGGAATGAACTGAACGTGCTTTCTAAATGGAAAATCTTTGATAATTTACGAAGATCCCTAAATCCGCAATTTTTGCTTCTGTTTCTGTGTTATGGCTGGTTTGTATATCCCGGTAAGGCATTGTTTTGGCTGATCGCTTTCCTTGGTATCGTGGCTTTCCCGATTTATATCAGCCTCTCTTCAGATATAGCCAACAGGCCGGCGAGGGTAAAATGGAAGCTTTATTCAGAAAAAATCAGATTGAACCTGAAAATAAATTCTCTTCAGTTTATTACTACGCTCATGACACTTCCTCATCAGGCATATCTTATGTGTGATGCGGCTATTCGCAGCATTTGGCGGGTTTCGGTTTCAGGAAAGAAATTGCTTGAGTGGAAAGCGGCATCTTATATGGAAACCGTATCGGAAAATTCTTTGAAGAGAAGCCTGTTTTTTCACTTGCCGTCCGTGCTATTCGGCGCAGGTATTTTTTCGTTGTCCGTAATTTTGGAACCTGCGGTACTCTGGATAACAGCACCGTTATCATCCCTGTGGATTGCATCACCTTATTACATTTGGGAAGTAAATAAACCGGCATTGCGTCAAAAAGAACCGATTTCAAATAAAGATAAATCCCTTTTGAGAATATATGCCAGAAAGACCTGGTTCTACTTTGAAAGATTTGTAAATGAAGAAAATTCATGGCTTCCTCCCGATAATTTCCAGGAGAGCCCTTACCTGCCCTTAACAAACAGAACGTCTCCTACAAATATGGGCCTCGCCCTGTCTTCAACAATAAGTGCCTATCATTTCGGCTATCTCACTTTTGGACAAATGTTGAACAGGATAGAAAACTCCCTGAATTCAATGGTTCAGCTTGAAAGGTACAAGGGACATTTTTACAACTGGTACGACACTAAAACAGGAGAGGTGTTAAACCCTAAATATATTTCAACGGTTGATTCCGGAAATCTTGCCGCAGGCCTGATAGTAATAAATGAAGCTCTTGATCACCTTTGGAAAACTGCGGGAATTAATATAAAAATCTGGGATGGATTATCAGATACCATCCTGAGTGTGGAGGAGATTTTTACGAGCCTCAATTCCGATGAAATGCTGGCTGAAGGCACTTTTGAATTGGTAAAATTCTATACGGAAAAAATGGCTGATAAAGTTCAGAAGCGATGTCCTGAAAATCCTGAAGAATGCATTGAAATGTTAAAATCCCTGAAGGAAGATGCAACGGAGCTTTCAGGCGTAGATCTTCTCCCATCAAGAAACTTGCTCGGCGATGAACAAATGGAAGCACTTCTTTTCTGGATGGACAGCCCGCTGCTGACAATTGAATCGTATAAGGCTGAAATGGAATGTTTTGCGGATAAAATGGCAAGCCTTAAAAAGATCCCGCTTTCAAAAATGTACGAATCCGTTCTTAAGGTAAATAAAAACAACAGAACCTGTGAAAAATTGAAACGCTGGAACCGGCAAATTGAAAAGATTCGGTTTTTGATTGAAGGGTTGTTAAGCGAAATGGATTTTTCGTTTTTGTACCTTGAAAAAAGAAAACTTTTTTCAATCGGCTACAATGTTGAAAAAGCAAGGGCTGATGAGGGGACTTATGATTTACTGGCCAGCGAGGCCCGGATAGCTTCATTCATTGCAATATCAAAAGGAGATGTGCCTGTAGAACATTGGTTCAGGCTTGGGCGGAGGCTCACCAGCCTCGACAGAAATGAAATCCTGCTTTCCTGGGGCGGAACCATGTTTGAATATTTGATGCCCTCACTTTTTATGCGGTCGCTGCCAAACTCACTGTTGAGCCATACCTATAATTTTGTAGTACAATGGCAAATGCGTTATGCTTCAAAAAGAGGTCTCCCATGGGGCCAATCGGAAAGCGCTTATTATTTTTTGAACATTAACAAACATTATCAATACCGCGCTTTCGGAGCACCGGGGCTCGGGCTGAAGCGCGGGCTTGCAGAAGATTATGTAGTGGCTCCCTATGCCACTTTCCTGGCTCTGATGATTGCACCCAAAGAAGCGATATCAAATCTAAAGCAACTTGTAAAACTTGGCGGTTGCGGACTCTATGGTTTTTACGATTCAATTGATTTTTCTCCCCTGCGCCAAAAAGAAAATGAACAGTATAAAGTGGTAAAAACCTACATGGGGCATCACCACGGAATGAGCCTTCTTGCCGTAGATAATATTCTCCATGGCTGGAAAATTCATCATTACTTTCATTCCGATTTGCGAACAAAAGGATGTGAACTCCTGCTTCAGGAAAGGGTGCCAAGAGGAATCCCGGTTAAGGAACCACACCCGATAGAAGTTGAGATGGAGCCGGGTGATCAGCAGAAAGTCCAAAGGGTTGTTGAGCATGCAGGTATGAATCAACTTGATATGTCACCGCCAAAGATTCAGATACTCACAAATGGAGTTTATTCGGTTACCGTTACGCACACCGGTACGGGATTTTCGGAATGTATGCATTATTTGCTGACTAAAAGAAGTAACGACAGTATTTCGGATCAAAACGGTTTATTGTTTTACATCCGGGATAAATCAAGCGGTGAATTCTGGTCGGCAGGGCACCAGCCTGCAAGAAAAAAACCTGACAGGTACGATACCTGGTTTCATAACGATAAAGCAGTCACTTCAAGGGTTGATCACTGGATTGAAACCACGATGGAAACAACTGTATCGTCCAACAATAACGCAGAACTGCGAAGGCTAACGCTTACAAACTATTCGGATAGAAAGAGGGAACTTGAGATCTTCAGTTATGCCGAAGTAGTACTACAGGAAGAGAACCATTACCGGGCCCATCCGGCATTTTCAAAGCTTTTTTTACAGACCGAATACCTGCCTCAACATCATGCATTGCTTGTTAAAAGGAGGCCGGGGTCTAAGGAAGAATCGACACCGTGGCTGTACCATGTGGTTACCGTTGATGAACTTGAAGATTTGTCATCACCACTTCAGTTTGAAACCGAGAGATCGGAATTTTTGGGAAGGGGCAGAAGCACAGTGAACCCCCGTATTTTTGATAACAATGGCGATCTTAGCGGTACAGCCGGCAATGTGACCGATCCGATAGTAAGCCTGAAAAAAACGATTACACTTGAACCCGGTGAGAAAAAACAGCTTACCTACTGTCTCGGCATGGCTGCCGACCGGGACGAGGCGGTGTATATGGCAGATCTTTACGATAATTTTAAATTCACGCAACGCGAATATTCCATGGCTTCGGTCTATAGTGATATTGAGCTGGAACATTTGGGAATTACGCCAAAACAGGCTCATTATTACACACAGATGGCATCCCTGCTGCTCTACCCCGAATCCCGTTTTCGGGCAAAAGACTCTCTGCTCAGGAAAAACCGCAAAACTCAGAAAGGGCTTTGGGTTTACGGAATTTCCGGTGATATGCCGATTTTGATTTTCAAATTGAGCGACTCATCCCGTTTGAAATATGTCGAATCACTTTTAAAAGCGCATTCCTTTTGGAGACAAAAAGGAGTAGAGTGTGAATTGGTCATATTGAATGAGCACCTGCCTGGTTATGTAGATGAATTAAATGAATCTGTTCTGAATTTGATTGAATTATCACGCGGGTCGGGCTGGTATCAAAAAAGAGGGGGGATCTTTTTACTACAGGTTCAAAAAATACCGGAAGAAGATTTGATTCTTCTTCAAACGGCTGCAACAGTAGTTTTTGAGAATGAACTGCCCGAAAAACCCCTTGAACCTGTAAATGAGATTACCGAATCTTGGGTTGAAGGAAATGAAAATCAAATCTTTTCTCCGCTTAAGCCGGAGGGCAGCTTAGAAAATCAAATACCTTCCGGGCTTAAATTTTATAATGGGTTCGGAGGCTTTTCCACGGAAGATAACAGCTACTGCATTATACTCAACATTGATGATCAAACGAAAAGCCTCAGGCTTCCTCCTTCTGTGTGGACTCATGTCGTATCAAATCATAAATTTGGATTTATAACTACTGAACGCGGGGGCGGGTACACCTGGAGCCGGAATAGCCGCGAGAATAAACTTACCGAATGGTCGAATGATGCCGTACTGGATCCACACTCTGAAGTTATCTATCTCCGGGATGAACATAATAAGACATACTGGTCACTTACTCCGGGGCCTGTACCCGGAAGCAACCGTTACAAGGTAATTTATGGCTTTGGATATGCCACATACAGTCACGAATCATCAGGTTTACATGTTGTCCTGACTCAATTTGCAGCAAGCCATGATCCGGTAAAAATATCCCTGATTGAAATTGAAAACAGGTCAGAAAATGACAGAGAACTTTCATTGTTCAGTTACATAAACTGGGTGATGGGTGTAGAAAAAAAATCATCCAGGTACATTATTTCAAAAGTGGGAAAAAACGGGAGCCGCATTTTTCAAAGAAACTACTACAATAATGAATTTGCAGGCAGTGTAGCCTTTCGCTCTGTTTCATCATCACAAAATTTTGACGGAACCAGCTATACAACCGACAGACAGGCATTTATCGGCAAAAACAGGTCATGCGAATCACCTTATGCAATCGAGAATAAACAGTCGCTTGATAACACTATTGCTGACGGCAATGATTCATGCACAGCCTTGCAGTCAAGGTTTAAATTGGAAAAAGGCAAAAAGATTTTAATCGTACTGCTCACAGGGGAGGGTAATACAGTTGAACATGCAGGCAGTTTAATTGAGAAATTTAGTGATATTCAGGCATCCATATCAGAATTGAGCACCGTAAAAGATTCGTGGAATCAAAAACTGGGCAAAATCAGGATTCAGGCTCCAGATGAATCTCTCAATGTTATGATGAACGGCTGGCTTTCCTATCAAAACCTTGCCTGCAGAATGATGGCAAGGACGGCATTTTACCAGGCAGGAGGCGCTTTCGGTTTCAGGGATCAGCTTCAGGATGCAATGGCTGCACTTTATGTTGATCCGGGGATTACACGAGATCAAATTCTATTGCATGCTTCCAGGCAATTTCCCGAAGGTGATGTTCAACACTGGTGGCATCCGCCTACGGGAAGGGGAGTCCGCACCCGGATATCGGATGACAGGCTTTGGCTTCCGTATGTCACCATGTTTTACATAAATGCAACAGGTGATCGTGATATCCTGAATGAAGAGATTCGGTTTATAGAAGCCAGGCAGCTTAATGAAAACGAGCATGAAGCGTACCTCGAACCGGAGCTATCTGATATAAAAAGTTCACTGTATGATCATTGCTGCAGAGCTGTTGACGTATCTCTTGAATTTGGCGAACACGGACTTCCGTTAATGGGTGGTGGAGACTGGAATGACGGGATGAACAAAGTAGGTGAAAAAGGCAGGGGAGAAAGCGCCTGGCTCGGATTTTTTATGTACAGCGTACTGAATGCTTTCATTGAAGCTTGCAGTTGGGAAAAGGATACCGAAAGGGAAAACATATACCGGGAAGCCGGGAAAAAACTGAAATCTGCCCTTAATCAGGAGGGATGGGACGGAAAATGGTACCTGAGAGCTTTTTACGATGACGGAACTCCTTTGGGCTCATCCATGAATGAAGAGTGTAAAATTGATGCCATATCGCAGGCATGGTCGGTTATATCAAATGCTTCCGACCTTGAGAAGGGAAAACAGGCTCTACGGAGTGCTGAAAATTACCTCGTTTCAGAAGAGAATCGGATTATCCGTTTGTTGACGCCGCCTTTCGACAAAACCGAAAAAAACCCCGGATATATTCGGGGTTACATTCCGGGGGTCAGGGAGAACGGAGGCCAATACACTCACGGAGCGCTCTGGGTAATTAAAGCTATAGCTGAATCAGGTGAGCCCGGAAAAGCATACCGGTATTTGTCTATGATTAATCCTGTAAATCATACACGAACCATCCAAAATGTCCGTAAATACGGAGCGGAACCTTATGTTGTGGCTGCAGATGTGTATGGAGAATTCCCATTAACAGGAAAAGCCGGATGGACGTGGTATACGGGTTCAGGTGGCTGGATGTATCGTGTAATTCTCGAATCTTTTTTGGGCTTCAGTTATGCAAACGGCAAAATACTTTTAAAACCTCAACTTCCGGGAGATTGGGGAAGTTTCAAATTCTATGTTAGTCCTGCCGCCGGAACCAAATTCGAATGCATTATTTCAAATCCCAACCATGTGGAGAATGGACATCTCAAGCTGATTGAAAAAAAGGGTGAAGTATCATTAAGAATAAGTGATAAAGGAGCAGAAATTAATTATAAAGAGGGTATGGGAGAAATATTACTGAAATTTCAAATGACGAATAAAAACGGGAATTCCAGGATGTAGTGGATATCACCGCAAAAATCATCAGGATTGTCTTATGGAGTGATAGATAGAAGTGGTTTAGAGATGATTTGACTGCTTTCTATATTGAAAATGAAATTAACAATCAGGTTTTGTAATCGTCATAATTCGGAGAAGGAAATGAGAGATTTAAGGGTGTATATCGTAGAAAAAAATGTCCTTGTAAGGCAAATGATTGCGAAAATTATCGGTGAATATTCAAATTTTACCATCGCAGGCATGCGGAGTTCAGAGCAGTTTTCAATTGTCAGGGATGATATTTATAATAGCCAGCCCGGTGTGCTTCTTTTGGGCATCGATAAAGTTAAGTCCGATGAATTTAAATTATTCAGAGAAGTTCGGCGTTCTTTTCCTTCGCTGCCGGTAATTATTGTGTGCCCAAAGTCTGAAAAGGGTGCAGAAGTTGCCATCGAGTCTCTGAAAAATGGTGCCCTCGACTTTGTGACAAAACCTGAAAATAATAGCACCATATTGCTTGCTGAAAACCACTTAAAAAAAAGGCTGATTCATTTCTTATCTGTTATACCGAATGTTAAAACTAAATTGCTGAAGCCGGTGAACCGGGTTATTGATCGTAATGCATCAGAAAAACATCACGGTTTAAATGTGCACAGAAAAGTAAACCCGGTAGATGCAGCCATTATAGCGGGATGCACCGGCGGAGTTTCCGCCTTGTATCAAGTAATGAGTGCATTGCCCGAAGACTTGCCGGTGCCCCTGTTTGTTATTCAGCATGCACCGGGAATTGTTACTTCATACCTTGCGAAAGATTTGAACCGTATATCAAATCTGACCGTCAAGGAGGCAAGCGATGGTGAAATTGTTAAAAAAGGCTTTGTCTACCTTGCCCCAGGTGGGTACCACCTGAAGATCGAGGGAAATGACCATGAAAAAGTAATGGAACTGCATCGTGGTCCAAGAGAACAGAAATCACGGCCTTCAGCCGATTCTTTGATCAGGTCTCTACGGCGTGTGTACGGAAATAACCTGCTTGTTGTTGTGCTTTCAGGCGCCGGAAGAGATGGACTCCTTGGTGTGGAAAATCTTTATTCAAACGGCGGACAGGTTATTGTTCAAAGCAGAAGCAGTTCATTGTTGTGGGACTTGCCCGGAGAAATCACAGGCTATGGATTATCAGACGGAGAGCTTGATACTTGTGAGATGGGTAAAGAGATTTACAAAAGAGTTTTAAAAAGCAGTAAAAGAACGATTTTAAAAAATATAAATGATAAAAGATGGATTCCGGATGCTGAAAATTATCCGATGGTGTAAACAAAATGAATTAAAAAACGTAAATCTAAAAATGAGGTTGATCTTATGATTAAGAGAATTCTTGTAGCACTCGACCCCGACCAGGATACTCCTGTGGCAATGCGCTACGCTTTTCGCCTGGCTAAAAGGTTCGATGCGGTGGTTACAGGGCTGGCAGTAATTGACCTGAGAAACGTGAGCGTAAAAGTTGGAGCAGGCGGCTGGGGAACGGCTGGTTTATACACCGGGCAGGTATGGGATGACCTGTCTGACTCCACAAGAGAAGTGGCAGAAAAATATCTGCATGATCATAACTTTAATTACCGTATTAAAAGAGTTGCCAAACCTGGAAATCCGGCTGGAAAAATTTTGGAGAGAATAAAACAGTTCGATCCGGACATGATTATCATGGGCGCACATTCGGTTTCAGCGGTTCAGCGGCTTACTTTTGGCTCAACTACTCATGAGCTTGTTTCCGAGAGTTCAAAACCGCTATTTCTTACACCATAACTCAATTCCGTTGTTATGAGGTCCCGAAAAAAAGATAAATGTAATTTCCGGGAACAAATTGTTAACCTGCTGATTATACAGTAAGTGTGGATTATTTACCATTTAGGTATTACATTCAACTTAATAAGGGAATTAAAAAAAAATAACTATGGACAAACGTTACGGGATTTTAATAAGTGTCATTTTCATATTTTTATTATCAATTCAGTCAGCCATCGGGCAGCCGGTCATTGAAGTTGCCTATCCAAACCTGAGTTTCAATCTGCCTATAGATTTCCAGGTTGCAAATGGAGTTGATGATACCGTTTTTGTGGCTGAGCGTGCCGGCCGGATTCACAAATTCAGAAATGATGTAGATACGGATAATTCTACAGTGATTCTGAATATCACATCAAAAGTGAATACTTCAGGGGAAGGAGGCCTGCTCGGTTTTACGTTTCATCCCGATTTTCAGAATAATCCCTATCTGTTTGTCCACTATACAACGTCTGATCCGTTTCGTTCGGTTTTTTCCCGTTACACTATCGATCCCGGTACCGGCCTTGCAGAATCAGGTTCCGAGTTTATACTTTTTGAAATTGATCAGCCTTTTAACAATCACAACGCAGGCCAGGTTCGTTTCGGCCCGGATGGATACCTGTACATCGCAACGGGAGACGGAGGCAGTGGCGGCGATCCGCTCGAAAACGGTCAGAATCCTACTACATTACTGGGTAATATTTTAAGAATAGATATCAATGATACGGATCCGGGCCTCAACTATGCGATACCGCCTGATAATCCTTTTGTAGGAAATAACGAGGGGATACGGGAAGAAATTTTTGCCTACGGCTTCAGAAATCCTTTCAGGTTCAGTTTTGATGCAGAAACCGGCGACCTTTGGGTCGGTGATGTTGGCCAAAGCAGGAGGGAAGAGATCGACCTCGTTGAAATCGGAAAAAACTACGGGTGGAATACCATGGAAGGGAGCCTCTGTTTTGATCCTGTATCAGGATGCGATCAAACCGGGCTTGAATTGCCGGTATTTGAATACAGCCAGCCCGGCAGTCAATCCGTTACCGGTGGGTTCAGGTACAGGGGTTCGGATGTTCCGGAGCTTGCCGGCAGATATGTGTATGCCGATTTTGTTTCGGGTAACGTCTGGTCATTTGAATTTGACGGAGTGAATGCCTCTGATAATCAGCTTATTGACCAACTTACCGGGAATTCGGTGGTTTGTTTCGGAGAAGACCAGGATCGCGAGCTCTATATCTGTTCATTTGACGGAAATATCTATCGAACCGGCACGTCGGTCGTCACATCTAACGAGGAATTAAATCCGGAACGCCCGGGAACCATACAATTGAACCAAAATTATCCGAACCCGTTTAACCCGGCTACTGTGATATCATTTACCTTGCCGGAGGCTCAGAGTGTAACACTGGATATATATAATGTAGTCGGACAAAAAGTGGCCTCTCTTGTAGACGAGAGGATGAATGCAGGTGATCATTCGGTTAATTTTGATGCCTCAAATCTTTCCAGCGGTGTTTATATCTATGTGCTTAAAACAGAATCACAAAGCCTGTCCAGGACAATGGCTCTACTAAAGTGATTCAATCAATTCCTCAAGCCTGCTGTTAACCGATTTCATTACTTTGTCTTCAATCTGTTCGGGAGGAGTTTGACTGTTCCGTGTCTCGAACAGTTCTTCGGCAATACTGAGAGCAGCAAGAATCATTATAATGGTATCGGGCTGATTGCTCAAATCATTCCGGTAGGTCTTGAATTTTTCATCAACGTAACGGGAAATCATCTTCATGTTTTCCACTTCATCTTCATTTACCTTCAGTGGAATCTGTTTTCCCAATATGGTCACTTTGATTGACTGCATTATCCTTCATCCAGTTGATTGTCGATTTTTTCAATAAGCCCGGATATTTTATGCCGCATGGCAATTCTCTCTTTTTCGCTGATAGCTGAAAAAATATCACTTTGTCCCCGCTGAAGCTCATCCAGTTTATTTCGCAGGCGCTGATTTTCCCTGTTAAGTTCCCTGTTTTTTTTTCGAAGCGTTAACACAAGCATCCTGATCTGTTCAAGCAGTTGCCCGAATTTTTCCTTTTCAATTTGCGATTCAGCCATAAGTCCGGTTTTATGAACGAAGTGTGGCCCCGTAATTTTTACCCAGAGCCTTAACAATGTTTTGAACTATCGGTTCTACATCTTTGATATTAAGTGTTTTATTACGATCTAAAAAAGTTAGCCTAAATGCAATACTTTTTTTGTCTTTTCCCAGGTTTTCTCCTTCATAAACATCAAAAACTTCAACGTTCTTCAGGATTTTTCCGGCGGTTTCCTGTATGGTTTTTTGAAGTGCCCCGGCTTTGACTGACCTGTCAACGGTAAAAGCCGCATCAAATTCAAACGGCGGAAATTTGGATGCAGGTGTAAATTGTTCGGTTCTTTGATGTACCTTTAGATTATACAATACAGTAATATCCAGTTCAGCCGCAAATGTTGGCAGTTCCACTTCAAACGCATTTGCAATATAACCGGGAACTTCCTTCAAAGTTCCGATCTGTTTGTCATCTAATGTATATTCAAGATTTCCTTCACCGTTTTGTGTTTCAACCACTTCCTTGAGTATGTGTAATTCATCAAAGAATGCATATAGTTCTGTTTTTAAATCAAACAGAGAATATAATTCGGGGTCATTTCTCCAGCTCTCCTTCTGTTTGTAACCACAAACACCAAGCAGGATATGGCTGTGTTCAAGAATTCCATTGAGCCATGTTCCTTCGTTGCTGTATTTATAGATATGTCCGGACTCAAAAAACCGGATAGAATCGGCATTTCTGTTCAGGTTGTATTGCAGTGATTTCAGGAATCCGCCCAGAAGTGAGGTCCGCAGGGTGGTGTTTTCGCTGGATACCGGGTTCAGGGTTTTAATCTGTTCTTTTTCATCCGACAATAAATCCGATTCTTTTCCGGATAAGAGAGAGTTGGTCGTGATTTCTTTAAAAGACAGGTTTTTGGCTATCTCAATGAGGCGGTTATTGAATATTTCCCAGTCACTAAGAGGGTCGGGGGAAGCAAATGAAACACGATCGGGAACCGGAATATTATTATAATCGATAATCCTGCCAATCTCTTCAATCAGGTCAACTTCACGTTCAATATCAGGCCGGAATGTAGGAATGGCACACGTGAGCACGTCATTATTCGTAGAAATGGCCGTAATACCCAGCCTGCCAAGTATATCTGCGGCTTCTTTCTGCCTAATCTCTGTTCCAAGCAGATGATTTACCCGTGAAGTGCGGAGATCTACTTTATTTGGATCGGTTTTCACAGGATGAATGTCGCTGCAGCCCACCGGGACGTTGCCGCCGGTTAACTCTGCTATCAATTCGGCTGCCCGTTCTGCGGCAGCCCTTTGAAGGTTCGGGTCCACACCTCTTTCAAACCTGTAAGAGCTGTCTGTCTGAAGGGCAAGGGCTTTCGATGTTTTCCTGATGGATGACGGATTAAACCACGCACTTTCGATCAGTACAGTCTTTGTTTCATCCGAAACTTCTGAACTTTCTCCTCCCATTACACCGGCAATCGCAACCGGGCCCTTGCCGTCACAAATAAACAGTGAGCCTTCAGGCACAGTACGCTCAACATCATCGAGTGTTCTGAATTTTTGTGCTTTATTGAAAGACTTTACAACTATTTGCTTCCCTGCAATCAGGTTATAATCAAATGCATGAAGAGGTTGACCGCATTCATGGAGAATATAATTGGTTACATCAACTACATTGTTGATCGGCCTCAGGCCAATTGCTTGCAATTTGTTTTGCAGCCACACGGGAGATTCCCCAACGGTTACATTTTCAACTATTTTAGCAGTGTAACGGTGACATTTATCTCTGTCTTCGATTTTGATATCGATATAGTCACCCAGAGCCTCTGTTTCCTTGAAATCAAATATATATGGTGATTTAATATCCTTCTTCAAAACAGCAGCCAGGTCTCTTGCAACCCCAAGATGACAAGCTGCATCCGGGCGGTTGGGGGTAAGCCCGATCTCAAAAACAGTATCGAGTTCAATGTCAAGTGCATCTCTGAGCGGCGTTCCGGTTTTAAGGTCAGGATTTAGAACCATGATGCCGGAATGATCATCGCCGAGGCCCAGTTCATCTTCGGCGCAGATCATACCTTCGGAGGTTTCTCCTCGAAGTTTCATTTTTTTGATTGTCAGAGATGAGCCATCGGGCAGCGGAACAGGCAAGACAGCTCCGGTTTTTGCTACAGGTACTTTTTGACCGCCTTTAACATTATCGGCTCCGCAAACAATCTGAACTTCCCGGTCACCCAAATCAACCCGGCATAATTTAAGCCGATCGGCATTCGGATGATCCGATACGTTCAGTACTTTGCCAACAACAATGCCGTCCAGGTTTATGCCTGTCCGGGTTATTTCTTCAACTTCAAGTCCAAGCAGGGTCAGTTTTTCGGCTGCTTCTTCGGCTGTAATTTTCAAATCAAGGTAATTTTGCAGCCAATTATAAGAGATTTTCATAATTCGGTTTTAAAAAAAGTAAATGCGTGTTTATTTGAACTGTTGCAAAAACCGTATGTCATTGTCATACAGCATTCGGATATCGTCAATACCATAACGAAGCATACAAATTCTGTCAACTCCCATTCCGAAAGCAAACCCGGTATATTTTTCAGGATCCACACCTGCGGCAGTGAATACATTCGGGTCGACCATTCCGGCGCCAAGAATTTCAAGCCATTTCCCCTCTTTTTCCGAACCCCACCAGATATCCATCTCCATACTCGGTTCCGTAAAGGGAAAGAAAGAAGGCCGTACCCTGTATTTGACGTCGCTTCCGTACATAAGCTTCGCAAACATAACAAGGGTTTCGATAAGATCGCCGAGAGTCACTCTTTCATCAACATAGAGGCCTTCAACCTGGTTAAACTGAAAATAGGATTTTGCAGTAACAGCTTCGTTTCTGTAAACTCTGCCGGGCATGATAGCCCGCAGAGGTGGCTTCTGCTCTTTCATCAGGCGGATCTGAACCGGAGAGGTGTGAGTTCGCAGAACGATATCCTCATTCCCCGATTCCGACTTTTTAATAAAAAAAGTATCCTGCATATCACGTGCGGGATGGTCTTCAGGAAAATTTAAAGCCGTAAAATTGTGAAAGTCGTCTTCGATTTCAGGGCCATCGGCAATTGTAAACCCAAGCCTGAGAAAAATTTCCTTTATCTGTTTGAGGGCTTTTGTCAGCGGATGGAACGAACCGGTGTAGGCAGGGGCAACCGGAAGGGTGATATCCTTATCGGCGGATTCCGTTTTTGACTCCTCTCTTTTCAGATCTTCTTTTGCCTGATTAAATTTTTCATCTGCAAGCTTTTTGACTTCGTTCATGGCTTTACCAACTTCAGCCTTTTTCTCTTTGGGCACGTCGCGCATCAGCCCGAACATATTTTGGACTTCGCCATTTCTGGATAGAAACGTAAGCCTGAACTGTTCGAGGCTTTCCTCGTCATCTATGGTTGTATTGATAATCCGGTTCTTCAGATCGTCGATTTTATCGATCATAAAAAATTAACAAGTTTCATGAGGTTATAGAGAATTAAATGCAGCAGGAGTCCGGTAGCAATAAACAAAAAAAAACCGGCAGCCCAATGAAGGCCTGCCGGTTAAGGTAAAAAAGATAGAATTAATTAACCGCCTCTTTTACGATTGCTGAGAAAGTTTCAGGGTCATTGACTGCAATATCAGCCAGCATTTTTCTATTGATATCAATATTGTTTTGCTTGAGGCCGTGTATAAATTTTGAGTAGGTGGTACCGTTTAGACGTGAGGCAGCATTTATACGGGCAATCCAGAGTTTTCGAAATTCTCTTTTCCGAACTTTTCTGTCGCGGTACTGATAAAGCAGGGCTTTTTCAACCGCGTTTTTTGCAACCGTATAAACGTTTTTTCTTCTGCCCCAGTAACCTTTCGCCTGTTTAAGAATTTTTCGGCGACGGCGACGGGAAGCCACCAGATTTTGTGATCGTGGCATTTGTATTAACGCTTATGTTAGGATTAAAATTAACCGTAAGGAATCAGCCGTTTAATGGATTTCTCATTGGTACTGTCAACAAGGGTATCCTTTCCGAGATTCCTTTTTCTTTTACTGGATTTTTTTGTCAAAATGTGGCTTTTATATGCTTTTTTACGTTTTATCTTACCGCTTCCGGTAACTTTAAAACGCTTTTTGGCACCACTGTTGGATTTCATTTTTGGCATTATATTATATCAGATCTTTTCTGAAAGATTAAAGAACCGCAAGATAAACAGATCTGTTGTGTTTTGAAAGAAATGTACAAAAATTTTCGCTCAACACGGTTTAGTCATGGCACGTTTTTATTTTGAGGTGCTGGAAAAAGAGCACGGCAAAATCTTCGATTAC
>CAYPZI010000014.1:0-5950 GCA_964415185.1 uncultured Balneolaceae bacterium
GGGTTACTGGGATTGTATCGTAAAACAGGAAGTCATTTTTGTTCGTTGTCAGTTGTTTACAAGCGAACCACGAACCACAAACAACCCACAACGAACAAACGCATCCGGTAGAAATCTTATGCAACTACAAAATTGCGACTTGTACTTTTATGGTAAGCCAGGGGTTTTAATTTTTTAAAATCTATTTTGGATAAAGTAGTCTTAAATATTATATTTAGATTCAATTTTTAGCCACAGTCCCTTAATCGGAAGCGTACTCCGGGGCCGGCAGAAGAAAATATCAACCAATAGTTAAGTAAGATGAAGACATTAATCAGTGAAGACATGAAAGTAGGCGAGATTGTAGCCCAAAACTATGATACCGCGGGAATTCTTAAAAAACACGGACTCGATTTTTGCTGTGGCGGCGGCAAAACTCTAAAAGAAGCATGCGCGAAAAACAGTTTAAATCCCGATGAAATCCTGGAAGAGCTGTCTGATCTATTGGACAACAAGGCGGCGGAAGGCAGTGATTTCAATCGCTGGAGCCCCGAACACCTGGTCGATTACATTGTAGATCGCCATCACAGCTACGTGAAAAGAAAAACAGGCGAGATTAAAATTTTTGCAGAAAAAGTGGCAATGGTTCACGGAAACACACATCCTGAAAATATTGAGATCTTTCAGCTTTTTAATGAATTGGCATCAGAAATGAGCAGCCATCTTGAAAGCGAAGAGACATCGGCTTTTCCGCTAATTAAGACTATTTATGAAAAAAGATTATCAGGCCAGGAAGTGGACCCGCGACTGATTTCCGAATTAAGAGAAATTCTGGAAGAGATGGAGTTGGAACATGAGCAAGCGGGCAGCCTGATGAAAAAAATCAGGGAGTTGAGTCATGATTTCACACCGCCTGAAGATGCATGCATGACCTACAGGGTTCTCTATCACGATTTGCAGGCCTTTGAAGAAGACCTTCACCGGCATGTACACCTTGAGAACAACATTCTCTTCGAGAAAGCAGTAAAATTGGTTGCATGAAGTTGAAACGGATTGTAGCAAGATTTAAAGCTGTGAAATGCTGAAAGTTACCCGGTGGTTTATCAAGGCAGGTATGGTTTATCTGATGCTTGCTTTTGCGTTGATTTTAGCAGAGTCGGTTCCCGGATTCAATCAGGGGATCCCTTTGCTTCCCGTTTACTGGCATATGATAGTCGTTGGCTGGATCACACAAATTATTATGGGTGTTTCCATTTGGATGTTCCCCAGGAAAAGCAGGGGTAAAAGGCCGGAAAACCCCGTTTTGCCAATGATTGCCTTTTGGCTGCTGAATACGGGATTGATACTGCGTTTTATTGCCGAGCCTTTTCTCGCTTTATTTGAGGAAACCACTGCAATGAGAGTTATCATCGTTGTATCTGTAATTCTGCAGGTTGCTGCAATTGTCTGCTATATGGCTGAAATCTGGCCCAGGATTCGCCCTCGCAAAACCAAAAGAAAAATTGCCCATGCCTGAAATATCGGTTTGTATGCTTCGCGCTTCTCTTATCTGGCTGATTGTAGCCGTCTTGGCAGGATCCATGCTTTTGCTTAACAAGGCATTCCAGTTTTCCCCTGCGTATTGGGCTTTTTTACCCCTGCATATAGAGGCGGCCGTGCTGGGATGGGTGCTTCAGTTCGTTTTTGGAACAGCTTACTGGATGTTTCCAAGATATCTGAAATCACCCGAAAGAGGGAATGTGATGCCTGCCGGAATTATGGGAGTGTGTTTGAATCTGGGTGTGATACTGTCAATTTCAGGATTTCCGTCCGGTGTAATTTATTTATCGGGAAGGGTGCTGATATTTGTATCAGTATTATTGTTTATCAGGCTCGTATGGAAGAGGGTAGTGAGTTATAAATACCATTAAATGTGGATAAACTTTTGTGAGGTTTGTGCTGAATAGACAAATTGAAATATGTAATATTATAAGTTTTATTTATTGAATGCGGTTCCGCATAACTGGTTAGGAGAAAATTTGAAAAAATCTCTGAAACAAAAATTCGTGAATACCGTGTCATCCAATAAATCCGTGATTCAAAACACGGTAATTCGCTGCACCCGCTAAATCCGTGATAAAAAATTTCAAACAAAACCCACCAAAAAAACTTGTACCCTAATTAAGTGCTTCTTATATTAAGACAAAACACTCTTTATACTTTAAACGTACCAACATGTTGTTATCCAAATCCTGTGTTTACGGCCTGCGGGCTACTCTTTACCTGGCATCACTGAAGAGTGATGACTTTACGCCGATCCGGAAAATGAGTGACAATCTGGAAATATCTTTTCATTTTCTGACCAAAATACTGCAAATCCTGACCGGCGAAGGCTTGCTTGAGTCTTTTAAAGGCCCCAATGGCGGAGTCAGGCTTACAAAGCCGGGAGAGGAAATCACATTGCTTGAAATTGTCCAGGCTATTGACGGCGACGACCTGTTTACGGAATGTGCACTCGGGCTGCCCGGTTGTGGCATTATGAAACCTTGCCCGCTTCATGAAAAATGGGCCGATACACGGGATAATATTCGTTCTATGCTCGAATCCACAACCCTTACTGAACTGGCAAAGAGAGGGAAAAAGGATAATCTCAGGATGACAGCAGAAGGCGGTTTTGAATTTTTAACAGGCGATTAAATATTTTTAAAAATAATATATTAAGACAAAATACTATTAATTCTTTTATAATTTTATAAATATGAATGGACTGAATTCACAATATAATATTATGGTTCTTGCTGCAATCTTGATAATGTTTCCTTTCACAGGTTGTTCCGGTGGTGATGATAGCCGGCAGCAGGAAAATGCAACACAACAAACCTCGGGCCTGAATGATTTTCAGCTTGAACACGGAATCGGGCCGATTCAGGAACCGGTTGAACTCGGTGAATTTGATCAGGAATTGGCCGCACATGGAAAGGAAGTGTTTGAACAGAAATGTTCAGCTTGCCATAAACCGACAGAACGATATATCGGCCCTGCCGTGGGTGATGTACTTGACCGCAGAACCCCGGCTTATGTCATGAATATGATCATGAACCCGGATGAGATGACCAAGAAACATCCCGAGGCAAGAAAACTGCTTCAGGAGTATATGTCGCCCATGCCTTATCAAAATGTTTCGAGAGAACAGGCAAGGGCAATCGTGGAATATTTCAGATCCATTGAAATGTAATTTTTACATCCAACCTATAATCAATAATCAATAAAAGTCACAGAAATATGGATAATCAATCAAAAATAAAAGGGAAATTCTGGTGGATAATCCCCGGTATCCTGGTAGCAGGAATTATATTGTACGGTTGCCCGGCTCAAAAGCAGTTGTCAGGTACCGGAAGTGCCGCCGAGAAGGTATACGTTGCTCCCGGAGAGCATGATGAATTTTACGGCCTGTTTTCAGGCGGATATAGCGGACAGTTAACTGTTTATGGAATTCCATCGGGAAGGCACCTGTATACTGTTCCGGTATTTTCACAAGCACCCGTAAGCGGATACGGATATACTGAAGAAACCAACCCGATGCTTCAAACCTCTCATGGCTTTATTCCATGGGACGATGCACATCACCCGGAGATGTCACAAACCGATGGTGTGCCCGATGGCCGTTGGGTATTTATTAATGCCAACAACACGCCGCGGCTGGCAAGGATTGACCTCGGTAATTTTCAGACATCTGAAATTATCGAAATACCGAATTCAGCCGGGAACCATGCGTCGCCATTCGTAACTGCCAATACCGAATACATTTCGGCCGCCACCAGGTTCAGTGTTCCAATGGATGAAGACCTGGAAAACATGGACGTGCCGATTGCATCCTATGCCGAAAATTTCAAGGGAACACTCTCTTTTATAAAAGTAGGCGAAAACGGTGAACTGAGTGTTGACTTTCAAATACTCGTTCCCGGTTACAATTACGATCTGTCACACGCCGGTAAAGGCCCGTCTCACGGATGGTCGTTCTTTACCAGTTACAACACGGAAGAAGCACATACACTTCTGGAAACCAACGCTTCCAGAAATGACAAGGATTTTATTGCTGCCGTAAACTGGAAAAAAGCTGCCGAATTGGTAGCCGAAGGCAAGGCAAAAGAAATACCTGGTGAGCACTACAGAAATTACATGGATCACAAAGAACATCGTGCAAAATCCGAATTGATAGAGACCGTACGTGTTCTGGATCCGACCGAACATGAAGGCATTATTTATTACCTGCCAACTCCTAAATCACCGCATGGTGTGGATGTTGACCCTACAGGCAGATATATCGTAGGCGGTGGTAAACTTTCGTCGGTACTGCCGGTTCATTCATTCGAAAAAATGATCACAGCCATTGAAAATGAAGATTTCGAAGGTGAGGTGGAAGGTATACCGGTATTGAATTATGACTCCGTTATTCATGCTGAAGTTGAAAACGCAGGTATCGGAACCCTGCATACCGAATTCGACGGAAACGGCTATGCCTATACAACCGCATTTATCTCATCCGAGATTGTCAAATGGAGCCTCGAAACATTTGAAGTGGTTGACCGGATTGATACTTACTACTCACCCGGCCACCTTATGATTCCGGGCGGCGACAGCGCCAATCCATGGGGCAAATACCTGGTTGCATTGAATAAAATCACCAAAGACCGTTACCTGCCAACCGGCCCCGAGCTGTTTCATTCGGCTCAGCTGATTGATATTTCGGGCGATAAGATGGAGTTGTTGCTTGACTTTCCGACCGATGGCGAGCCACATTATGCACAGGCCATTCCTGCCGACATTGTGAAGGAGAGACAAGTGAGATTTTATCCTCTTGAAGAGAATGAGCACCCGCATGCCGCTAAAACGGAAGCTGAGACGAGGGTTGAACGTAATGGTAATGAAGTTCATGTTTACATGACTACTATCAGAAGCCACTTTACACCCGATAACATCGAAGGTATTAAAGTAGGCGACAAGGTCTACTTCCATGTTACCAACCTCGAACAAGATTGGGATGTACCTCACGGTTTTGCAATGATGGGTGCCCGTACAGCAGAATTGCTGATTATGCCGGGTGAAACCAGGACTCTTACCTGGGAACCTCAAAAAGCGGGTGTATTCCCGTTCTACTGCACCGATTTCTGCTCTGCACTACACCAGGAAATGCAGGGTTACGTGAGAGTATCACCAAGAAATTCAAATGTTCCAATTACATACGGTACAGGCAAATAGGATTTATTTTGAAAGAGGCTGTGATAGGCCTCTTTCTGTTTTTGTTTTGATTGACAGCTTGGTTTGTGGTTTGATGTGTAAGTTAGAATTTCCATCAAACCACCAATAATTGGCAACAATGAAGTACGATTGCAATCGAAACTAATTTTTAAGAATTGACCGAAGGAGTAAATATGATGTTTAAACACAAATTATGGATGAGTCTTGCATCACTGATTCTCGGGCTTGTTTTTACCTTGCCTATCTGGATAATTAATCTGGATGCGCCTCAATATCCGGAAGGAATCGGGATGAAGATATCGATCGACAAAATTGAAGGTAAATCAAAGCAGGACCTGAAAAACATCAACGGGCTGAATCATTACATCGGGATGAAACCGATCACACCGGAATCCATTCCCGAACTGAAAATCATGCCCTGGATTTTCGGTTTTCTGATTGTCTCAGGGCTGGCAGTGGCTGTATCGGGAAACCGGACCGCTTTGCTGATTTGGATTATCCTGTTTATTCTGCTGGCAATAGCCGGGCTTGTTGATTTCTACCTGTGGAGCTATGATTACGGCCATGACCTTGATCCGAATGCCGCAATAAAAATACCGGGCATGACCTATCAGCCACCGTTAATCGGGTCCAAGCAATTGCTGAATATCAAGGCAACATCGCTGCCCGGCCCGGGTTTTTATGTATCTTTGCTTAGTATTGCAATTGCTGCTTCCATATACTGGAAAAGCAA
>CAYPZI010000014.1:6050-30308 GCA_964415185.1 uncultured Balneolaceae bacterium
TGGTGTCGATTATGAAATATATACCTGTACCGGTATTTGCCGTCTTCGTTTTCTTCCTGTCCGGCTGCATTAGCCAGGAACCGGCAGAAGTTCACCTGCATTCGGATGAATGTGCCTATTGTAAAATGGTGATTTCCGATGAAAGGTTTATGTCTCAGGCGGTTTCAGATAAAGGCAAAGCCTATAAATTTGACAGCATTGAGTGCCTGGCCGCTTTTAAAGTGGAAAATGAAGATAAACTGGACGGAGCCAAATTCTACCTGCCCAATCACCGGAATCCGGGGGAGTGGGTACTGCTTGAGAATGCCAATATTTACCGGTCGGTGGAAATCCACACACCTATGGGCCTTGGCTTTTTTTCAATTCCCAAAGACGAAGTGGTAACAAGAATTACGGAAAATGCCAGGAAGGTAAGCTGGCAGGAAGTCATTGAAATCACAAAAAAAGAGTGGAAGATTGAAGAATAGAAAAATGAAACCTGTATTTAAATACCGTTGCTGTTTTTCAATTCTTTGGCTGATTTTAGTTTTTGGCAGCCCTGCTGCCCTTTACAGCCAGAACCAGGTTTTAACGCCCGGCAATGGTAAAGGCGCGGCTCAGCTTTCAGTAGCGATTGAACGTGCGGAGCCGGGTAGTGAAATATTTATGCAAGCAGGCATTTATAAAGTAAGTGATCTGAAAATCACAAAGCCAATAACCATC
Source organism: uncultured Balneolaceae bacterium (assembly GCA_964415185.1). Lineage (GTDB taxonomy): Bacteria > Bacteroidota > Rhodothermia > Balneolales > Balneolaceae > CAYVBJ01. The sequence continues at coordinate 6,753 of CAYPZI010000014.1, forward strand.
AGAGGCGAAGAGGGAACCATCCTTGATATTGAAAAAAAGGGATACGGTTTGATTTTGACCGGGAAAGAGATCACCCTTGAAAATTTTGAAATCAGGAATTCGGCATCCGGATTTATGGACGATTATGCAGCCATACTGATCGAGGATAGTGACCATGTTAAAGTGAATAACCTGAAGCTGAGAGATAACTTTTTTGGTATTTTTGTGGCAAAAAGTCAAAATATCGTAATCAGTAACAATTCAATTTTATCGAATGCGGAACGTCAGACCAAATCGGGAAACGGTGTACACATTTGGTACAGTAAAGATATTGAGGTTCATAATAACAGGATTGAAGGCCACAGGGACGGTATCTATCTCGAATTTGTAGAATCAAGTAAAATGACGGATAATCATGTTGACGGTAACATCCGTTACGGATTGCATTTCATGTATTCGGACGATTGTGTTTATACCGGAAACTTATTCCGTGATAACATCTCGGGTGTAGCTGTTATGTACAGTAAGAGAGTTCAGATGCTGAATAATGAATTTGAAGACAACTGGGGAGCAAACAAATATGGATTGCTGCTGAAAGAAATAACAGACAGCAGGATAGAAATGAACCTGTTTACCCAAAACACGGTCGGCATTTACATGGAGGCTTCAAACCGGATTCAAATAGAAAGCAATGAGTTCATTGAAAATGGCACTGCACTTCGTGTAATGGCAAATGGCGTTGATAACCTTGTAGTGTCGAATAATTTTATTGGAAATGTATTTGAAGTAACCACAAACAGTAAACAGAATCCCAATAAATATGAGGGTAATTACTGGAGCCGCTATGACGGATACGACCTTGACAGGGACGGATGGGGTGATGTGCCTCACAGGCCGGTAAGGCTTTTTTCAGTATTGGTTGAGCGCCAGCCTGCCGCACTGATCCTGATGCGAAGTGTGGTTGCCGATCTTCTGGACCAGGCCGAAAGGCTGATGCCGGCCCTTACTCCCGAAGGCTTGGTGGACAGACAACCTAAAATGGAACGATTACAATGATTCAAATCAAAAATTTAAAAAAATCATTTGGCGAACTGGAGGTACTTAAAGGCATTCAGCTTGAAATACCCGAAGGACAGGCAACGGGCCTGGTTGGTCCAAACGGATCGGGAAAAACCACTCTCATTAAATCAATTTTGGGACTTGTAAAGCCGGACAGCGGTGAAATCGTTGTAAACGGTACCCGTCTGAACGGTAATTTCGCTTATCGCGAAAATATCGGCTATATGCCACAACAACCCCGATACCCTGAAAATATGACTGTTCGTGAGTTGTTTGAATTCATCAAGAAAGTGAGAAAAAATCCGGCAACAGCCGAAACGGAACTGATTCAACAATTTAACCTGTCGGAAGAACTTGATAAAAGGCTCAGGACCCTTTCAGGCGGAAACAAGCAGAAAGTGGGTGCCGTGCTGGCCATGATGTTCGATTCTCCATTACTTTTTCTTGATGAACCTACAGCAGGCCTCGATCCGCAGGCAAGTTTCAAATTTAAGGAACGAGTAAAATCGGAAAAGAAAAAGGGTAAAACCGTGATGATCACATCCCATATCATGAGCGAGCTTGAACAGCTTGTGGATCACGTTGTTTTCATTTTAGATGGCAAAATAAGGTATTACGGTACCATCGACGACCTGCTCAAGGAAAATAAAGAAGAAAGGCTTGAAGGCGCTATTGCCCGGATGATGGATATAGCGGAGCCTGCCCAATAAAAAAAGAAAATGAAATTTGATTTCTGAATTATGAACCTGCTCGCCATTATTATTCAAAATGAATTTAAAACCCTGCTAAGAGGGAAATGGGTAATCGGTTACGGCCTGATTTTTTTACTGCTCAATGATACGCTGATCCGTTTTGCCGGCGGAGGCGCAGAGGTTTTGCTGAGCCTCAGTAATATCATGCTGCTCTTTATCCCGCTGATCGGATTGATTTACGGCGTGCTTTACATTTATCAGTCGAGAGATTTTACAGAGCTGCTGTTAGCCCAGCCGATTGACAGGAAAACCCTCTACTGGGGCCTTTTTACTGGAATTTCCACACCCCTGATGCTGGCATTTGTTGTGGGCTCGGCCTTGCCGCTGGCATGGCACGGGCTGCTGACGGCCGGTAACCTGGTTCCTGCAATCACCGTTCTCGGACTGGGAGGCATTCTCACATTTGTATTTGTAGCTCTCGGATTTGTTTTCGGGTTGTTGTTCTATGAAGACCGGATCAAGGGATTTGGATTTTCTATCGTGATCTGGCTGTTTATGGCCATTTTGTATGACGGACTTGTGCTTGCCTTGATTTTTATATTCGGTGATTATCCCCTTGAAAAATTTGTGATAACCGTCTCCATGCTGAACCCTATTGACCTTGCCCGCATCATGGTGATGCTCAAGTTTGATATATCTGCATTAATGGGTTATACGGGAGCCGTTTTTAACCGCTTTTTCGGAACAGCAGCCGGTTTTTTGACGGCAGGCAGTATGCTTGCATTATGGCTGGCCATTCCGATGTGGTCAGGATTGAAAATATTTAAGCGAAAAGATTTTTGATTAAGTGATAGTGTTACGTCAACCGTAAACCTGCAAAGTTTAATCTTAATATTGGTACCATTTTATTAAAACGATGCCATTTCAGAAAGGAAACTTTGCGGGTTTTATCCGACATTTTATAATTGACACAACCCCGATTACAGGAATACCGGATGTTTCCAAAGAAGATAACTTTCATCAACAATTCATTTTGAATCTGCATCATGTATTAATACCGATAAAATAATTTGTAACCGATAAGAGAATGTTAAATCTAACCGATTTGAGTCACGGGCTGATAGAAAAGTACAATGTACAAGGCCCGCGGTATACTTCATATCCCACCGCTTTGAATCTTGAGCCTGTTTCGGATAAGATCGGTTTTAAAGAATCTTTAAAAAAGCAGACCGCCGTTCCCGGAAATATTTCTCTCTATTTTCACATTCCTTTCTGTTACTCGCTTTGCTGGTATTGCGGATGTACAAAAGTGATTACAAAAGACAGAGATACGGGCGATCTCTATGTTGACTACCTTAAAAAAGAAACCGGGATGGTGCGTGATCTGATTTATCCGGGTGCAAAAGTGTCACAAATTCATTTTGGCGGCGGCACTCCTACGTTTTTGTCGCCGGATCAGCTTTCTAAGCTGGGCGACATTATCCACAGCTCCTTTCAGCTTGATGAATCTCCCGAATTTGGTGTGGAAATAGATCCCCGGCGCTGCACGGAAGATCATATCCGCGCTCTTGCCGGGATCGGGTGCAACCGGGCTTCAATCGGGGTTCAGGATACTAATGCTGAAGTACAGAAAGCCATTCACAGGATTCAGCCTCACAGCATGAACCTTGAAGTTGTTAGTTGGCTTAGAAAATATGGCATCGAAAGCCTGAATGCAGACCTCATTTACGGTTTACCGAAACAAACCACGAAAAATTTTGGGAGAACCCTGAACGATGTTTGCGAACTGAAACCCGACCGGCTGGCTGTCTACAGTTATGCACATCTTCCGTCAAGGATGCCCTCTCAAAGGCTGATCAGCGATGAAGATCTTCCCAAAGCTGCTGAAAAAGCACAGATGATGCTACTTGCCGTTGATGAGCTTGAATCACGCGGTTATAATTATATAGGTATGGATCATTTTTCGGCAAAAAATGACGGTCTCAGCCGGGCTTTGCAAAATGGTACACTGCAGAGAAATTTCCAGGGATACAGCACCTGTGCCAATACAAAAATGTTTGGTTTTGGGATGTCCTCGATTTCTCAGGCAGGAGACTATTTCTGGCAAAATGAAAAAAACCTGGAAAAACATTATCAATTCATTGATTCAGGTGAATGGCCGGTTACGGCAATGATGAAGCGGACGGAAGATGACAGGGTCCGGAATTCGATTATTATGAAGATCATGTGCAAGCCCGAAATAAACCTGAAAGTTTTAGGAGAAGAATTCGGCATCAATTTTTTCGAGTCATTCGCTGATGAATACAACAGGCTTAAAACATTTGAATCTGACGGCTTGATTCAATTGGACGGAGACATATTGAAAATTACCCGTACCGGCAGGTTGTTTTTAAGAAATATCGCCATGATTTTTGACGGATATCTAAAATCTGAAACCCGGCGCAGATACTCGAAAACAGTGTAGTTTCATGTCAATTGTAAACCCGCAAAATTTTATTATGGAGTTGCTTTTATTTATTCAACATATAGCCATTTCGAAAAGGAAACTTTGCGGGTTATTACCTGATATTTTATCATTATCCCGATAGTAGATCGATTAGAAATCATATGAATGAAAAAGATATAAAACACGTCAGAATCTGGTATTGGACAGGTGCTGCGCTGGTTATACTGATATTGATTGTTGGTGGTATCACCCGCCTGACGGATTCCGGCCTGTCGATGGTTGACTGGAATCCGATTATGGGAGCTGTACCGCCACTGTCTGAACAGGCATGGGAAGAAACATTTGAATCTTACAAGCAATTTCCGGAATTCAGGGAACGTAATGCCGGAATGACGCTCCCGGAATTCAAATACATATTCTTCTGGGAATATCTTCACAGAATGTTGGGCAGGCTTGCAGGTTTTGTTTTTTTGATTCCATTCGGATGGTTTCTAATAAAAAAGAAAATGGATCGAACTCAGGTAAAGCGTGCACTTATACTGCTGCTGCTCGGCTCTGCACAAGGCCTTATGGGCTGGTACATGGTTCAAAGCGGGCTGGTTGATGTTCCCTATGTAAGCCATTACAGGCTTGCGGCACATCTGTTGCTGGCTATGGTGATATTCGGGGCATGTGTGCTATTTGCTCTCGATTTGAGACGTCAGGCATATCAGATTTCAACACCGGTACATTGGCTTAAAAAATGGGGATGGATTTTTATGGCGCTGCTAATCCTGCAGATAACATGGGGAGCATTTGTAGCCGGGCTGAATGCAGGGCATCTTTACAACACCTTTCCTAAAATGTTCGGTTACTGGTTGCCGCCGGAACTCTGGGTGATTCAGCCGGTTTGGCTTAATATTTTTGAAAATCCTGCCACTACACAGTTTATTCATCGTGTTGCAGGCACACTTCTCGGATTACTGGCCTTAGCAATGTGGATTAGTGTATATCTGAGAAAAGATTCATGGCAGGTAAAAAAATGGGTATTTGCAATATTTACAGTTGTATTGATTCAATATGCCGCCGGTGTTTTCACCCTAATTTATCACGTGCCGGTTTGGCTTGGTGTACTTCATCAGGCAATTGCCTTTGTTCTTTTTGGGATCGTTATTGGATTTTTGCACTTTTTAAATAAAGTTGAAGTGAGTTACGAAACAGTAAGTTAATGTGATTGAGAGGCTGAATTATGACAAAAAAAGATGGATTGTTAAAACAAACCCTTGCTGAAATTGTAATTGAAAACTACAATGCGGCAGACCTGTTCGATCAATATGAATTAGATTTCTATTGTAAGGGCATGGATACGCTTGAAGAAGCATGTAATAATAAAAACCTGGATTACGATCAAATTGCAGATGAACTGTCGGGCCTGCCTCGAAGCGGACGTACCCGAAGTGAAGATGTGAGAAACTGGCCGATTGATTTTTTGGCGGATTTTATTGAAAATACTCATCATGAATATGTCCGTGCGGAAAATGAAAAACTGAGCAGATTTGCTGCTTTTATTTCCAAAAACCATTCCGAATATTATCCTGAATTTAATTCGGTATATGAGCAATTTCTATTTCTTATACAGGAAGTTGACAGACACATGAATGAAGAAGAAGAGCGTATTTTTCCGTTGATTAAGGAATTGGCAAGTGAGGTTGTTGAATCCGGTAATCCCGATAAGGAAACAGTATCTGTGTTCAGATATGAAATTGAGAAACTTCGCAATGAGCATGAAACGGCCATAGGAATGTTGCGAGAGCTTAAAGAAACAAGCAATTCATTTAATCCGCCTGACGATGCTTCCGAAGAGGTGAAAACATTCTATCACGACCTGTTTGAATTTGAGCGTGATATGCATCGTCACATTCATCTTGAAAGCAATGTGTTATTCAGGAAAGCGGAAGAGCTGGCAAATGCACGCCCGGCCTAAGAAACAGACAATATGTTTCCAAAATCCTCCCGGATAGATAAAGAAGTAAGGCTTGTTTGGCTATGGTCAGCCGCTTGTTTTGTTATTGCCGGATTTACCGGATTTTTGTTTCGCTGGGGGTTGATCGGCAGTCTTTATGGGGACCTGTCTCTTCAAAATATTCGTCATGCCCATTCACACCTGATGTTCTTTTGCTGGATCACTCCCGTCCCGATGATCTATATCGCTAAATACGCTTCGGGATTTACGAAAACAGGAGTGGAAAAGATGGTTGAGAGCGTAAAGATTATTCTTGCTCTGGGCTTGCTTAGTTATCCTTTTTTTCTGATGTATGGCTACCGGCCTGCAGATCTCGGGTTTGCGGAGCTGCCGGCTTCGGTCATTATCTCGGGACTGGTAATGCTGGCCTGGTACCGTTTTGCATGGTACTATCTGAAAGCACGGAAAGAGGTGCCAAACCGGACTCCCGGGCTGTTTTATGACAGTGCACTGTTGATGCTGGTAGTCAGTTCGGCCGGCGCATGGGGTGTGGCCGTATTACAGTTCTCAGGCGTTGAAAACCCGCTCTATTCCGCATCGATGACTCACTTTTTTCTAACTGTTTTTACAGAGGGATGGGGTGTTCTTTCTGCTATCGGACTGATGTATGAGTATATGTTTGCAGATAAAAAAGAAGATGCCAACAATTTACTCGCAGCTCCCATATTACTGGGAGTTCCATTACTGTTTCCTTTCGGGATTGATGCAGACCTGTTAAACCCGGTACTTCTGAATTCGGCAAGAGCCGGTGCCATCCTGGTGGGAGCAGGGCTTGCGGCCAATCTTTACAGGTTGACAAAATCGGGACAAACAGGAATCTGGTGGTGGCTCATTGTGCTCATTTTCTTTGCTGCAAAAATTGTGTTACAGGTTTCAGCAGCCGTTACGCCGTCAGTATTCTGGCTTGGAGAACATGGGCTGAGGATCTTTTACCTGCACCTGATGCTGCTTGGATTTTTCACTCTTCTCTATTTTTCCGTCTGGCATACCACACACCTTTTTCAGAACAAGTCGGGCCTCAAACTGATTGTGGTTACCATTCTCCTGGTGCTTTCCAGCCTTGTTTTAATCAGCGGCTGGTGGCCGCAGGAGTGGCTGCCCGGCTCCGTATTTGAGATAACGGCCCTTGTTTCACTTTTGCCAGTGATTGCCGTGCTGACAGAAATCTGGATTACCCTCAGGCTGTAGGCCTGAAACAGGAAGTATTAAAAAAATAAATCCATTCTGTAAAGAATCCATGGATTTCGGTTCATACTGCTAACCAATAACAATTCAATATCCAAAATTTATGAGCCAATCCTTAACAGGTATTTATATTCATGCCACATTCGGAACCAAAGCACGCAAGAACTATATCAACGAGAAGATAGCGCCGGAACTACATGCTTATATGGCAGGTATATTTAAAGAGCTTGATAATCCTGCTGTAATCATTAATTCAATACCTTATCATGTTCATGGGCTGTTCCGTTTCTCAAAAAATCTAACAATCGCCACAATTATGGAAAAGGTAAAGAAAAGCTCCTCCATATGGATGAAGCAACAACCAATGGGTGAAAAACAATTTTATTGGCAAAAGGGATACGGGGCTTTTTCGGTAAGCGGATCACATATCGATGTTGTTACCCGGTACATTGCAAATCAAAAAGAACATCATAAAAAATTGACCTACAAAGAAGAAATAGAGAAGTTGATGAAAAAATATAACGTACAGGAGTTCAATCCTGATTATTATTGGGATTAAAAACAGGCAAGAACACGTTATCGGTTTCTATGTATTAAAATCCGGGTTCAATTCGCAAATTCTTGCTATAATCCAAATCGTTCTGCGGATCCGACATGCGTGTCGGGTCCCGGTTTGCGGCCAAACCTCGTGACCCTGGGCGCTGCCCAGGGCTGTGTTGTGACAGGCTTTCAGCCTATGGGTGCCGTTTCACTGTAGGGCGGGGGACATCAGGATGATGCTGTCTCTATGTCCTGGCATTGAAATGCCGGGCTTTGTTGTCTCGTCTCTATATCGGAATATAAAGAGGGATTTTTTTGATAATTAATTGAATTTTTAAGACGGATCCAGATTCGTTCAAAAACAGCAAGTATTTCCGATTTTCAAAACGTTTTGGAGACCGGCAATTTTGAACTAAAACCTGCTCTCCTTTGGTTCAATAAATTCGTATTTTAAATGATTTGTCCGAACGATAAACTGTATGCCAGAAGAAGAGAATATTCAGGAAGTTAAACAAGGCCAGCCATTAAATGGCAAGCCGGGTCATAACCGGCCGATTATTGTAAAGGGAGCACGTGTTAATAATCTCAAAAACATCGATGTTGAAATCCCCCGGAATAAAATGACGGTGATTACCGGGGTGTCGGGTTCCGGTAAGTCGAGTCTGGCTTTTGATACCATTTATGCAGAAGGCCAGCGCCGGTATGTGGAGAGTCTTTCGAGCTACGCACGGCAGTTTCTTGAACGGATGGACAAACCCGATGTAGATTTTATGCAGGGAATCTCACCTGCCATGGCTATTCAACAAAAAACAACGACCACCAACCCGAGATCAACAGTCGGAACTACTACCGAAATTTTTGATTACCTTCGGCTGCTTTATGCCCGGGTTGGAAAAACCATTTCACCTGTTTCAGGAAAAGCAGTGCAGAAAGATACGGCAGATACCGTAATCGAAGAACTTTTTGAGAACTTTGATGAAGGGACCCGGTTTTATGTCCTTTTCAATCTCCCGCACCACTCAAAAAGCACCCTTAAAGATGAGCTGAACCTTTTGAGGGAAAAGGGTTTTACAAGGCTTCTCCAAATTGAAAACGAGAATATTGTTCAGATTGCTGATACGGATTCTCTGCCTGAGCCTTTTGAAAGCGATAAATACCGGGTTCTTGTAGACCGTCTGGCAGTGAAAAAAGATGATGAAAACCGCAGCCGCCTGGCCGGTTCGGTTGAAACGGCCTTCAGGGAAGGATCCGGCAGATGCAGCATAAAAATCAGGCACGGGGAAGAGCTGCACTTCAGTGAACGATTTGAAATGGACGGCATTGAGTTCATGGAACCCACACCTCAGATGTTCTCATTTAATAATCCTTTCGGGGCTTGTGATGCCTGTGAAGGATTTGGCCGCGTGGCGGGGATTGACGAAGACCTCGTGATTCCCGATCCCGATAAAACCATTAGGGACGGAGCTATTGCCCCTTTTAATACTCCTAAATTCACCAGCTATTTGAAAGACCTGATCAAGGTTGCAGCCCGTTATTCCTTGCCTATTGACAAACCTTACAAAAACCTGGACAAAGAATTCAAGGAGAATATCTGGAAGGGGAAGGATGAATTTGCGGGAATCAATGGATTTTTTGAAGATGTCCGCAGCCAGTTTTATAAAGTTCACATGCGTGTTTTATATGCAAGGTATCGCGGTTACAGCCGCTGCCCAGAGTGTGAAGGGTACAGGGTCAGGAAAGATGCCCTTTATGTGAAGGTTAACGGATTGCATATCGGAGAGGTTTCGGAAATGAGCATCTCACACGCCAAAACGTTTTTTGATGATCTTGAGTTGAGCGAGTTTGAAAAAGAGGTGGCAGAGCAGATCCTCTACGAAATCAGGAAGAGATTGAGATACCTGAACGAAGTGGGGCTGGAGTACCTCACTCTCGACCGCCTGACCAACACCTTGAGCGGCGGTGAATCACAACGTATCAACCTGGCAAATTCACTTGGCAGTTCTCTGATCGGCAGCCTTTATGTGCTGGATGAACCCACCATTGGCCTGCATCCGCGTGATAACGACCGCCTCATTAACATCCTGAAGTCACTCCGGGATATTGGCAACACGGTTTTGATTGTGGAACACGATCCGGAGATGATAAAATCGGCAGACCACATTATTGATATCGGCCCATTTGCAGGCACACACGGGGGAGAAGTGGTTTTTGAAGGCCCTTATAGCGAGCTTCTGAAATCCAAAACCCTGACCGGAAAATACCTGAACGGGTCGAAATCTATACCCGTACCCGCAAAAAGAAGAAAAGGTAGCGGGAAAAACATTGTTTTGAAAGGAGCTTCGGAAAACAACCTGAAAGTGATCGATGTTGAATTCCCTCTGAATAAAATGGTCTGTATTACGGGTGTATCGGGTTCGGGAAAATCAACACTTGTGCATGATACACTTTATGCAGCTATCCAGAATCAATTCGGCACGTACAAGGATAAAATAGGACGTCATAAATCGATTTCGGGATTAAGCTATATCGAATCGGTTGAAATGGTGGATCAAAGCCCGATTGGAAGATCTAGCCGCTCTAATCCTGCCACCTATACAAAAGCCTTTGACGGCATCAGGGATTTGTTTGCAGGAACCCGTCAGTCCAAAATTATGGGTTACACGCCGGGGCATTTCTCTTTTAATGTGCCGGGAGGTCGGTGTGAAAGCTGCCAGGGCGAAGGTGTCCAAAAAATTGAGATGCAGTTTATGGCTGATATCGAGCTTACCTGTGAAGAATGCGGAGGTACCCGTTTTCGTAAAGAGATACTCCAGGTAAAATACAGAGGTAAAAATATTCATGATGTGCTCGATATGCCTGTGAGTGAAGCCATTGATTTCTTTGTGGATGAGCAGTCGATCGTAAACAGGCTGCTGCCGCTTGATAAAGTTGGCCTGGGTTACCTGAAACTGGGTCAGAGTGCAACTACCCTTTCGGGCGGTGAGGCACAGCGGGTTAAGCTGGCCAAATTTTTGTCAAAAACCAACAGCGATCATACCCTCTATTTTTTTGACGAACCGACTACCGGTCTTCATTTTGAGGATATCTCCAAACTTTTAAAGTCGTTCAATGAGCTTGTAAACCAGGGGAATTCGGTTATTATCATCGAGCATAACCTGGATATTGTAAAATCGGCTGACTGGATTATTGATATTGGTCCGGAAGGCGGATTCGGAGGAGGCAAAATTGTAGCTGAAGGCAGCCCTGAACAGGTTGCTGAGACTGAGACTCATACCGGCAGGTTTTTGAAAGAAGTGCTGTGAAATATGGTTTGAAATTATTCTCCAAAGATCAGGCTGAAAGCGTGTTGCTTCACCACTTGCTCTAATCCAAATCTTCCTGCTAACCCGACATGCGTGTCGGGTACCGGTTTGCGGCCAATCATGTGACTCTGGGCGCTGCCCGGGGTTGTGTTGTTACAGGCTTTCAGCCTGAGGATGCCGTTATCCGGTTATCGAGATGATCTATCGTATATGACTGCTTTTGCCGGTACAACGAATTACAGATAGATTAACTCAAATTTATTTAAAATTTAAAATTGAACCAAAATTGAGTATTATTGTTATTTGATCAACTAAATGTTCAAAAACTATGAAAAAATTTGCTATACCGGCACTGCTTATTTTAATATTAATTTCTGAAAGCCGGGCTCAAAGCCCTGTGGAGGTCGGTATTCGCGGAGGTGTGAACCTTGCCAACCTTGGCAATGTCGACTTTGACACGCGAGTAAGAACAGGAATCCTGGCGGGAATATATGCCGATATTTCACTTCCCGTTCTTCCCTTTGACCTTGAAACAGGCGTTTACTTTTCACAAAAAGGATCTGAATTCGATGAGAGTGATGTAGAACTAACATTCAAGCTCGATTACATTGAAGTGCCGGTTTTGGTGAAATTGCCATTTGGAAATTTGCCACAACTGAAACCCTATTTTATAGCGGGACCGTATGTTGAATTCAACGTAAATGCCGAGGTCGAGAATGAAGGCCGTAATGATGTATTTACGGTAGATCTGGATGATGAAACAGAATTTTTCAATTTTGGCGCTATGGTCGGAGTTGGATCGGATCTGGATATCGGTTTAATCACACTGAATTTCCAGGGCAGGTTTGGGCTGGGCTTGCGAGATGTTTTCAATGACCAGTTCAGTGATGGGGAGAAACACCAGGTGTTTTCCATTCTGGCAGGTTTTTCATTTTGATAGAAGTGCGGTGGAGGGATCTCATATGTTACCAATACAGACTTAAAAATTAATCAGCGGAATCCCGACAGCCGTCGTGATCTGCGGCAGTTACAGTTTTACGATTCTATACTTTTTCTGAAGGGCCCCTGTGGCTTGAAGCCATTCTAAAGCTTATTTATAATTGTGCTAATGTTTCATGCAGAGAGTTCGCAAAGTAAAAACCGCAATGGGCGCAAAGGAGATTTTACCCTTCTAAAAATGCCCTGGTGATGGCAATAAACCTTCCCGGCTGATCGAGAAATACGTAATGCCCTGCATGTTCGATAGTAACCAGGGCGCTGTTTTTTAAACCGGCTTCCATCCTCTTCGCCTGGGAAAGGGGGGTTGCATTGTCATTTTCTCCCCACAAAAGCAGGATTTCATGATCGATCCGGGGTAACAGGTTTTCCTGGTGCTCGCTTACGGTTTTTACGAATGTCTCACGCATTACGCCAGACAACTGCCTGTAATCGGAAGACCCCAATTTTTTCCAGAGAGAGGTATTTCGCAATTTTGCCAGTCCTTTTTTCCTCAGGTTGCCTCCGAGAATATAAAAAGGAGATTTCAAAAGCTTGGCAAGGTATTTTTTAAAATAAAATCTTGCACTTCGTTTGGGTTTCATGCCGGCGCCCCCTGTAATCAGGATTTTGCCAAGAGGAGGCGAGGATTTGTCCGCGCACATCTTCAATACAACTCTTCCGCCGAACGAGTGAACCAGCATGTCCGGGGTGTCAAGATTTTGTTCAGCAATAAAGCCTTTAACGAGATTAGCATAATCTTCCAGCGAAAAAGCGGTGGGCGGTTCAGGTGATTGGCCGAACCCCGGTAAATCGATCAGGTAACAGGTTCGGATATCGGAAATTTTTTCTGCAAGGGGAAACATCACTTTCGAACTGCTGCCCCACCCGTGTAGTATAACAAGAGGTTTACCCGTACCTGTTTTTTGCCAGGCAAACGGGATACCGTCAATTTCGGAGTGAGAAATTTTTTCACTCATTTAAATAATAATTGTAAGGTTTGGCCCTGCAAAGGATCATACAAATAACTGTAACTTTTAAAAACCTGAAACTATTTAAAAAAAGGATAACTATGAAATTCATCAGGAAAATTCAGCGCAGGCTCTTTTTTATCTCCGAGCAACTGAAAATATCGAGAAGCGAAAGAATTGCTATCGGGTCATTATCTTCAGGCATACTGGTTTTGTTAATTCTGAATCAGCTTATAGTACAAAAACCGGTTTATGATCCGGAACAATATGCCCGCATGGATAGTATTTTTGAAGCAAGAAGCCGGCAGGCCAAAGCTGAAACCGAAGCGATTCTTGCCAGGTATCGTCCAGGTGCTCTTTTGGAAGACAAAAAGCAAGAAGTGCAGCAAGGAAGACCTTCAGGTTACACTTTTTCTACCGCTGAACCTGACACCTTGCAATCTGACAGCTCAAAAAAGGAACTATCGGAACCGGCGGGCAAAATCAATATTAACCGGGCATCGTTATCCGAGCTGCAAAAACTTCCCGGTATTGGCCCGGCTTATGCCATGCGAATCCTGGAATGGAGAGAAAAGAACGGTAACTTTACTTCACCTGGACAGTTACTCGAAGTGAAAGGCATCGGGCCTAAAAGGCTTGAAAAACTTCTGCCGTATTTGGAATTTTAGGGAATTAAAACCGCATTAAAATTTTTTTCCGGAGAACAGGTTATCTTAAGTGGCGACAAGTTTAAAAAATAAAATTAATCTTTTACCGGACTACCATTAATGTCAAATAAAATACTTTGGGCAGATGACGAAATCGATCAACTGAAAGCGCATATTATTTTTCTTGAAGAAAAAGGCTTTGAAATAAAACCGGTTTCTAATGGTGATGATGCGATTGAAATGATCAGGAATCAAAATTTTGACCTGATATTCCTGGATGAACAGATGCCGGGAATGGGCGGGATCGAGACACTTGAAAAGATCAAGGAATTGAAACCAACCCTGCCTGTGGTTATGATCACTAAAAGTGAAGAAGAATCGATCATGGAAGATGCCATTGGAGCACAAATTTCCGATTATCTCATCAAGCCTGTAAATCCCAACCAGATCGTTCTTACTATTAAACGGATTCTGGACCGTAAACGTCTTGAAAATGAAAAATCTTCACAGGCGTACCTGAGAAATTTCAATGAGCTTTCTTCTAAATTCAGCGAGCAGACAGGATGGGAAGAATGGATGGATGTCTATAAAACACTGACCCGATGGGAAATCAATCTTCAGCGGAGTGATGAGGGCTTACAGCAGGTGCTTCAGGATCAATTCCATCAGGCAAACCAGGCCTTTGGCCGATTTGTGGAGCTGGAGTATAAAACCTGGCTGAATAACGATAATACGGACAGGCCGGTTTTAAGCCCGCAGATAATGGATCACTACGTTTTCCCTAAATTGCGGGATGGTCAAAAGGTGGTATTCTTCCTGATCGATTGTATGCGGTATGACCAATGGCTTCTTTTTGAACGGATTTTGTCGGATCTCTACCACATCGATACTGATTTCTATTATTCAATTTTGCCAACAGCTACACCCTATTCGAGAAATGCCATATTTGCGGGATTATATCCGCTTCAGATAAAAAAGGCTTATCCGGATCTTTGGAAAATGGGACAGGATGAAACGTCCCTGAACCGTCATGAAGAAGAGCTGCTGAGTTATCAGATGGACAGAAGGCATCTGAAAACCGGGGTGAAGTACGAAAAAGTTCTCAGGCCTGAAGAAGGGCGAAAAGTTGTTGATAAAGTAAACAACTACACCCAGGGACAGTTTTCTGCTATTGTCTATAATTTTGTCGACACATTGGTTCACAGCCGCTCTGATTCGGAAGTTCTCAAGCAAATCGCACCGGATGTTTCGGCTTTCCGTTCGCTGACGGAAACCTGGTTCAGCCACTCACCCCTGCTGCAGATGTTAAGAGAACTGGCTGGGGAAGATGTTACCCTGGTTGTGACAACCGATCACGGATCGGTTCGGTCCCTGCGAGATACCAAGGTATTCGGCGACCGGGATACGGCAACCAACCTGCGTTACAAATATGGAAGAAACCTCAAGGCCGACCAGGGCGCTGCGATTTTTATAGATAAGCCCGAGGAATACCAGCTTCCGGTTGATCCGCCTGCCAACAATTATATTATTGCCAAAGAAGATTATTACTTTGTCTACCCGACCAACTATCACAAGTTCCAGAACCGGTATCGCGATACATTTCAGCATGGAGGGGCCTCGATGGAAGAGATGATTTTGCCAATCGCAACTCTCAGGCCGCGGTAAGCAGTATGAGTGGAATTAAAGCTGAAATAAAGGAAAGAAAGCTGACCAGCCGGAGTGAGTCCGATACAATAAAAACCGGAGAAGAATTTGCCAAAAGCGTTGATGTTGGCGATATTATATGCCTTTACGGAGACCTTGGCGCCGGCAAGACCCAATTTGTAAAAGGATTTGCAACATATTTCGGTGTTGATCCGAAAATTGTTACTTCGCCTACATATTCAATCATACAGGAATACCCGGGCAGGGTAGCAATTTATCATTTTGATTTTTACCGGCTCAAATCTCCGGAAGAAGCCATCGAGATTGGTGTTGAAGAATATTTTTATAGCGATGGCGTTTGCATCATCGAATGGCCTGAGCGTTTGAAAACGATTTTGCCGGACGATTGCCTTAGTATAAATATTGAACAGACGGGACCGGACACCCGATTGATCCGGCTGCCCAAGCGTGCCTGATAACAAATGAAAGCAAAAAAAAGGCGACTATCATACAGACTTGATTTGCTTCCTGTGATTCTGCCCTATCACAGAAGGGCATCGAACACCATTCAGTTGGGTGATCTTGTCTACTACGGCCCAAGCCCGGAATACTACGGTATCGGTGAAGTGATAGCGGCTGAAGATAATTATTGTGTTGTAGATTTCAGGGGTACCGGATTGCTCGGCATACAGAAAGATGTGTTTTCGAACCGGTATATCATCCCTATTCATAAACTCGACCTCGGGCATCTTCTTAAATCAACTTAGTGTCTTGACAACTGTAAACCCGCAAAGTTTTATCTCTGTGTTGCTTCCATTTTCTCAAGATACTGCCATTTCAGAAAGGAAACTTTGCAGGGTTTTAACTGCTATTTTATCATTGATACGACAACGGAGAGAAGAACTCATCTCCCCTTACTACTAACAAAAACGACCTTCTATTTTACGAGACAATCCATATAACTACTTGTTTTAGTTATTCGGAGTCAGGAGTTCTGAAATTATAACTCCTCTAAAAATTTTTCCTGTTCAACAAGACGGGTGAGAGAGTATTTTTTTAGAATATGCACTGTCTCGTCCCGAACTTCCTTAATAGCTTTGCGAATGGTGCAGGTTTTTTCGTCAATACACTCTTCACACCGTTCATAATAATTGAAAGTTACACAAGGCAGCAATGCAATGGCACCGTCAATGGTTCTGTGAATATCCGCCAGGTTGATTTCATCCGGATGTTTGCGAAGGTAATAGCCGCCGCTTCGTCCTTTTTTGCTGCTGATATATCCCGCTGTTTTTAGTTCAAGCAGGATAGCTTCAAGAAATTTATGGGGAATATGTTCTATCCTGGCAATATCGCCAATAGCTACGGGCCCCTTGTCTCTCTCTTTGGTGAGCCTGAGCATGGCATGGATGGCATATTTGGCTTTTTTCGATAGCAAGGGTTCGAGCTGTAGTTGAAAATTTTACCCAAAATAACAAAAAATTAAATCAGGTAGAATTTTACAGCGCGGAACTTAAGTTTTGTCCGCTGTTTCCGATAAGTGAGAAAGTAACCGGTCGAAAAATTAATTCAATAACCCAAAGACTGTGGATAAATCAACCATTTTTGGTATGGCGGGTGCTTTCCTGCTGGTGCTCAGTGCAATTATATTTCAGGGGGAACTCGGTTTATTTCTGAGCTTTTCTTCTATTCTGATTGTTGCCGGAGGCGTGGTGATGGTTACGATCGTAAACTACAGTTTTGAAGACCTTAAAAGAACATTTGTAAGCCTTTTTGATAACTTGAAAAATAGTGAGATGGATCTCAGGACAGATATTGAATTAATCAATATGTTTTCAAGAAAGGCAAGGCGAGAGGGTCTGCTGGCGATGGAGCAGGATATTGAACTGATTGATGATCCGTTTTTGAAAAACGGCATGATGTATCTGCTTGACGGTATCAAAAAAGACACCCTTGTAAGCATTTTGAATGATCAGATGGAGAGTGCGGAACGCTCGATGGAAAAAAGCGTCAGTATTTTAGCCTCCATGGGCGAATATTCTCCTGCCTTCGGTATGATTGGAACGGTGATAGGCCTTGTACTGATGCTTCAGAATATACAGGATCCCGAATCACTGGGAGTGGGGCTTGCCATAGCCCTGATTACTACACTCTACGGCACTATCCTGGCCAATATGGTATTTGTTCCTCTTTCAGGCAAACTGGACCACCTTGGTGAAAAACAGTTGACGAGAAAACGGCTTTTTAAAACAGCCATTATTTCGATTAAGGATGAAGAAAACCCCAGGATTATGGAAAACAAATTACTGAATTTCCTGTCACCTGGTGAACGTGCTGCCTACCTCGCGTATTACGATAAAGAGTCGTTCGATAAAAAACGCGAGAACAAGTTGTATGAAAACTGGAAAGATTATCAAAAAATGCCATGGGAAAATCTGGTGGAGGATCTGGCGGCAATTGGTTAATGACCTATGCCGATTTTATTACGCTCATGATGATATTTTTCATCGTGCTCTATACGTTTACACCCGGCGTGGAGAAAAACAAATTCACGGCAATTATTGGTGCGTTCCAGGGTAAACGGGGAATTCTTGAGCATGAGTCGGTTTTCAGTGATGAGGTTCTCGAGATCGATATGCAACGGGCTAAAAACTGGGAGGAGTTTTATCAGAAAGTTCAAGATGAAAATCTGAAAGGAGCTGTGGAAATCGAACTTATACCTGAGGGAGTAAAAATTGTTTTGGGTGAAGCTGCCTTGTTTGAAACGTACTCGACCGTATTGTTTCCAGGTTCGGAAGAGCTTTTGACGGACATTGTGAAAGGAATTACCCGCTATACTTTTGAGGAGATTGATGTCATTGAGATCCAGGGGCATACGGATAACCGTCCCGTCAAAGTAAGTAATGGGCGTAAGTATACATCGAATTGGGAACTTGGAGCCGGCAGGGCAATTTCCGTTATGGAGTTTTTGAATGGTAACGTGAATCTGACCCCCGATCAATTCAGCATCAGCAGTTATGGTGAACACAGGCCCATTGTACCGAACGATACCCCGGAAAATATGCAGCGTAATCGCCGGGTAGAGGTTTTTATCAAATATCAATCTCCTGAATAGACAAATAATTTTCAATGAACTTAAAAGAAGAAGTGAGCTATGGCTGAAGAAGAATTAAAAAATATCGATCAAAATGAATCTGAAAACGATTCAAACCAGGAAAAAGGCAACAGCAAAGCGAAAAGGATAGGAAAAATTTTCCTGATTTTGGCAATAATTGCAGTTCAGGGCATTGCCGCTTTTGCAATTATTAATAAAAATTATAGTGAAATAAAGGAAACAGTGGATGGATTCAGTCAGCAAGGCGGGGTCTATTATAAAATGGATAATATCATCATTAACCCTGCTCATTCAAATGGGGAAAGGTATCTGATTATTTCACTCGCATTTGAAATGAATAACAGTGCTGATGTGGCCCAAGCCGAAAAAATGAATGTTGAAATCATCGACAGAATAAACTCACATCTGATCAGAAAAACGGCCGAGGAACTGAGCTCTGTTGAAAGTAGGGAAGAACTCAAAAAGGAGCTGCAAACAGAAATTAATGAGGTTCTGGAAAAAAAAGCGGTACGGAATTTGTTCATAACAAAATACGTGATACAGTAATGAATAAATTACCAAATGCAGCAAGCTACATACGAAGAGCAAAATCAATCCATTGTTGATGATGAGAATCTGAAACTTTACGACTTCAGGCAGCCCAAGCTTGTAAGTAAAGAAGTAATTCGCTCCATGCGAAGCATCCATGATATGTATGCAAGGAGTGTGAAAAGAATATTTGCCAATATTCTTGGCCATAATATAGAAGTAGCCCTGACTGATGTTGAACAGGTAATCTTTTCAAGATACCTGAATGAAATTGACGCACCATCGGCTATATTCCTTTTTAATATTGAGGAGCTGGGCGACTGGGCTGTCCTTCAGATGGAACCGGGGTTCTGTGTCTATTGCATTGAACGCCAGAGCGGCGGCGAGAAAGCCGATTTCAATGAGAAAAGAATGCTTTCAAGGATTGAAGAGCGCATCATGGGGAGAATTGTGGATAAATGTTTTAAAGACCTGAGCCACGTCTGGTCATCCTTTTTCCCGTTTACCGTAATGAACCACATTTACGAGAGCAAACCCGGCAATATCAGGACCATTTCGGCCAACGATCCGGGAATTGTGATCCGGTTTGAATTCAGGTTTAATAAACAGCGGATTCCCTTCTCTCTCTGCTATCCCTACGCCCTGATCAAAGACCAGCTATCGGGTGCTTCATTCAGCCTGGACAAGGCGAATTTTACCGGTGCCCTCTCGGCTATTGAAAAGAAGCATTTCGAAGAGGATCTGAAACGGGCTGAAATTGTTTTCAGGGTGATTCTGGGTGGTGCAAAAGTGTCTCTCAGCCGCCTCATAGACCTGAAACAGGGCGATACCCTCATGCTGAACCAACAGATAGACGATCCCCTTGAGATCAGGGTGAACGACAAAATCAAAATGAAGGGATACCCCGGCTCAATGCGCGGCAAAAAAGCTGTAAAAATCTTCAGTATTCAGAAAAATATTAACGATCAATTGTAAAAATCACTCAAATCAAACCATGGAAAACTGGAAAAAAGCCATACAGAATCTTCAACCTGCCATAGAGCTTCTGCTCCGGAACTTATCAGGCAGGAACCTTGCCATTGAAATTACCCCGCATGATTTGGCAGATGAAAAGGCAACGGCAAAAGCGATCGGGGGATATCGTCTTTATAAAACCATAGAGCAAAATTTTCAGGCGGAAGCTCTGATTGGGTTTAATGGTGACTGGCCGGGCATATTTGAAAAATTTAATCAAAGCTCTGTTAATCAGGAGCCAGCCCAAGCTGAAAGTATATTCTACAAGGAATTGTCGGATATGTTGCTTCAACTGGCCGGTGGTGCTGTTGAAAGTATCGGGGTTGAGCTTCAGGTTGACCCATTGTCAGAAATAGATCCCAAAAAGGTAAAAACCATTCTGAACCTGAAAGAATATTATTCTGCCACAGTTCAATTAAAGGAGTCGGAAAATGATGGCAAAAATGAGCCGGCGATGATACTGGTTCTTTCGGCAGTTAGTGAAAAGGCAGCGGCTGCCGAAGCTGATGAAATCGCAGGTAAAATTACTTCCGGGGTTTTTCAATCAGCCGCCGAACAGGCTGCAAAAACACTGATTGAAGACCAGGATGAAAATCCGGCGGGATCAAACCTCAGAATGGACAATAACGAAGGTGACAGGGTAGAGTTTGAACCGTTTGACAAATCCCAGGATGTGAAAAACCAGAGGGAAATCCGGAATATCGACCTGCTCCGGGATGTGGAAATGCAGGTAACCGTCGAACTCGGTCGCAAGCGCATGCAGCTCGGCAGGATTTTGCAGCTCATGAAAGGATCTGTGGTAGAGCTTGAAAAACTTGCAGGCGAACCTGTCGATATATTTGTAAACGGGAGATGTATCGCCACAGGTGATGTCGTTGTTATTGATGAACATTTTGGCGTCCGGATTACCCAGCTGATGGCGGCTCACGAATCTATGCGAAAGGTGTCGTAATATGGATTTCGACAAGTTCGGAAAGCAGCTAAAAAGCAATCCACGGAAAACCCTTCAATTTGTTGCAGGTTTTGTTTTGGTACTGCTCGTTTTGTGGGTGCTTGTACTTTTCCAGGCTGATTCACTCAAGGAAGAGAAGTATGTGGAGATACCTGGAAACAGCGAAATGACTATCTTTCAGCAGGATGAAAAGAGTGATGAGCCTGCCAGAGCAGATAAACTTACCGGTATTCGTAAGGCAGATAATACAGGAACAGGTACCGGCAGCATGACCGCTTTCCTGATACTACTGCTGGGAGGTTCCGGCGTCTGGATCTACCTGGCAAAAAGAAATAAAGACGGTAAAGGTAAAGAAGCATCAGCCGAGTCGACAGCCGGATTTAAAATTCTGAATAGCGAGCAGGTGTCTGATACAAATGCGCTGGTTTTGGCGGAGGTGAATGGTGAATTTTGGATGCTGAGTTCAGGAAACGAGGGACTCAAAATCCTGAAAGCCTATTCGAAAGATGAATGGGCCGCCCGGCAGGATCCTCCTAAGCCTGAAAAGAACAACGGCAAGGTTTTCTCTGAATTACTGAACGGATACAGGCATAACGGAAATGCGTAGAATAATACAGAAGAATAACAATCATCCTGACAGGTCCGGAAGCCGCTATAAAAATGTGGTAAACCGGGCGGGTTCGCTTATTTTTATAGCGGCGATACTCGTCTTTATTTTGCCATTTGATTTAACGGCGCAAGCCGCTCAGCAGTCACAAGGTGGTGTAAATATCAATATCGGCAGCGACACAGAAGATTTTTCGCTTGCCATCCAGGCACTGATTCTGCTTACGGTTTTGTCGTTTGGCCCGGCCATTGTGACCATGATGACAAGCTTTACCCGGATTGTAGTAGTGTTTTTCTTTTTAAGGATGGGGCTCGGCACCCAGCAATCGCCCCCCAACCAGGTTCTGCTCGGGCTGGCCCTGTTTATGACCATTTTCATTATGGCACCCGCTTTTAATGAAATAAATACGTTTGCCATTGAGCCGTATATCGAGGAAGAAATCACCCAAACCGAAGCGTTGTCGCGTGCCGCCCTGCCGCTCAAGGAATTTATGGTGAACCAGACGCGCGAAAAAGACCTGCTGCTATTTATGGACCTTGGTGATATCGACCCGGTTTCATCTCTTGATGAATTACCTATTTATGTGGCCGTACCCGCTTTTGTGATCAGTGAACTGAGAATTGCATTTCAGATAGGGTTTTTGATCTACCTGCCGTTTATGGTGATCGACCTTGTGGTGGCATCCATCCTGCTTTCGATGGGTATCCTGTTTCTGCCGCCCGTGCTTGTTTCGCTTCCGTTCAAGATCCTGGTGTTTGTGCTCACCGACGGCTGGTACCTTCTTGTTGAATCCATGATCAGAAGTTTTAATTGATATGAATACGGAAGTCGGACTTTTTTGGCTGCAGGAGGCACTGACCGCGATGGTGGTTCTGGCAGGTCCCGTGCTTGCCGGCGCCCTGATCATCGGCCTCATTGTTGCACTTTTCCAGGCAGTAACCACCATCCAGGAAATGACGCTGGCTTATGTTCCGAAAATGCTGGTAGTTGTTGTTATCCTTTTTTTTATGTTCGGTTTCATGCTGGAATATACAACGGACTTTATGGCACGGATTTTTGAATTTATCGCTACAATCAATGAATAAGTGGAGCTCCTAAAGGTAGAATATATCCTGACAGCCTTTCTCATTTTTGTGAGAGTGGGGGCTATGATCGGAACGGCACCATTTTTCAGCAACGGGTCGATACCGGTGAGGGTAAAGGTCTTTTTTTCGCTGGTGCTGGCTGTGATGTTATTTCCCGTAATTCCGGTCCAGGATGTGATGATTCCGTTTGATGCCGGCATGCTCGAAATCGTGGTGGCCGTATTGAAAGAGCTGTTGGTTGGCATCGCTCTCGGTCTTACCGGGCAAATTCTTTTTGCCGCCCTCCAAATTGCCGGTGAACTGATGAGCCTCAATATCGGGATCGCTTTTGCCAGTTTGATCGATCCGGTGAACCAGACCCAGCAATCGGTTTTGGGCCAGCTTTTTGTATTGACCGGCACCTTTATTTTTATTAGCACGGGTGGCGACGGCTATTATATCGGCGCTCTTGCCCGGAGTTTCGAGGCTGTACCGGTGGGAACCATTACCGCCCAGGCCGGTGCACCTGTTTTTATTGAGATGGCAAAACGGCTGTTTATCTCCGGAATACAGATTGCATCGCCGTTTATCATTGTGCTCTTTTTGATGGATCTCTCATTTGCCATATTTGCAAGGATTATGCCGCAGGCCAATGTCTTTTTTATTGCCCTCCCTCTGAAAGTAGGAGTGGGATTTCTGCTGCTGTTGTGGATTTTACCATTCGCGCCCACCGCCTTTGATATGATTTTTACCCAAATCTGGGATTTCTTGAACCGGATTATGAGTGTGTTGTAGGAAATTCCGTCTACGCTGAAGCTTCGCCGGATTCAATCCCTC
>CAYPZI010000014.1:30408-36443 GCA_964415185.1 uncultured Balneolaceae bacterium
TCTACGCTGAAGCTTCGCCGGATTCAATCCCTCCATGCTGAAGCTTCGTTGGATTCAATCCGTCTGCCTTAAAGCTTCGTTGGATTTTGCTAAGAACAAAACCGTCAATTCGTTCGGGGGGTAACATATTTGGTTTCTCGCAGATTAACGTGGAACTATTGTCTGAGTTTCGCAGAATAGTATAATCATTTCAACAACCTCTTAATCCATTTGAATTTGGATTCGGTATAGGGCGGATAGCGGAAATCGGGATCGGGCCAGGCGGGTTTTTTTACGATAGACTGCTTGTAGCTGAATGCCTCAAAGCTGTTTTTTCCGTGATAGGAGCCGAAGCCGCTGTTGCCAACACCGCCAAACGGCAGGTTCGGGTTGCCAAGATGTGAAATGGTGTCGTTTATGCAACCTCCTCCAAAGGGAATTATGTTTGTAATTTTTTCTTCGACTTCCGAATTGTTTGTAAAAAGATAAAGGGCAAGAGGAGAAGGCTTGCTGTTAATGTATTTAATTGCATCATTTAGCGATTCATAAATCAAAACCGGCAGGATGGGCCCGAAAATCTCTTCCTTCATAATTTCATCATCTTCTTTTGCATGTACAAGAGTAGGTTCAATCATCCTTTTATCAGCATTACTGATTCCTCCGTGAATAATATCGGCATTTTCCAAAAGTGAAAGCAGTCGCCGGTAATGATTCTTGTTAACGATTTGGGTATAACCTTCGGAAAAAATCGGGGAGTCGGCATAAAAATCTTTCAACGTGTTTTTGGTCTCCGTAACGAATTTGTCGAAAAGCTCACGGTGGCACATCACGTAATCGGGTGCCACACACGTCTGGCCTGCATTTAGGCATTTGCCCCACCAGATTCTTTTTGCTGCAGTTTCGATATCCGCATCGCTATGGACAATGGCAGGGCTTTTTCCGCCAAGTTCAAGTGTTACAGGCGTAAGATTCTCGGCTGCCGCTTTCATTACTATTTTTCCGACGCGTGAGCTGCCGGTAAAAAAGATTTTATCAAAAGGCTGCTTTAACAGGTTTTGTGCGGTATCAGCATCTCCTTTAATAACGGTTAGATATTCAGGTGAAAAGTATTGATTGACCAGATTTTGAATGGTGTCTGCCACGAGCGGTGAAAGCTCGGAAGGTTTCAGAACAGACGTATTACCTGCTGATATCGCTCCGGCCAGTGGATGTAACAAAAGATGAATGGGGTAATTCCAGGCCCCGATAATGAGGGATGTGCCATAAGGCTGGTATTGAACCCGGTTTTTGGCAGGAAAGGTAAACAGTGAATTTGAAACCGGTTCCGGCTTCATCCAGTTTTTGAGGTTTTTTTTATGGAAGTTAATTTCATGAAGCACTGTGGCAATTTCGGCAGACCAGGCCTCAAAGTAAGGCTTGCCAAAATCTTCGTATACTGCTTCACACAAAAGTGCTTCGTTTTCGGACAGTAACTTTTCAAGAACAGATAATTTCTGCATCCGGAAATCATAAGGCCGCGTTTCTCCGCTAATGAAAAATCTTTTTTGATTATCTACGATTTGTTGTTCAATCATGACGATTTAGGCTTTCTTCCGGTAAATGAATCCATCGACCTGTAAACACCCAGCAGGTTTCCGGCAAACCAGTCGAACAGGGCGTAAGGCAGGAGTGCCCTGATAAACGGTACGAAGCGTACCATAAACGGAGCTTCGATTTTTTTCTTTTTTTTGTCAATTCCCCGAATCATGAGGTCTACAATCTCTTCAGTCTCAAGCAGGGGAACCATAAACGGCGGTTTAACTCCGGCAAACATTCCTGTTTTTACATAGCTCGGTATCACTGTAGTGACATTGACACCCGTATTCAGTTTTTCCATTTCGAGCCTCAGTGAATCCGACCAGCCGATGATGGCCCATTTGCTTGCAGCATAGACACTCATACGCGGGTTTCCGATATATCCGGAAGCCGAGGCCAGGTTTACGATATGTCCCGATCCCCTTTCAATCATTTTATTCAGAAAGGCCCTGACTACCCACATGCTCCCAGTTGTGTTAATCTGAATGGTTCGTTCTATGGCTATAAACGGATGCTCGTGAAAAAACTTTCCGACTACAATTCCGGCACAGTTAACGATGATATCCGGCACCAGATTCTGTTGAATTAATTTTCCGGATTCTTCACTTAACAAATCGAAATCGGTAATATCGATATCGGTTACAATCACGGATGCGCGTTCCCCGATCGTATCTTTTAAATTGTCAAGTTCATCCGGGTTACGATCCCATAAGATCAATGTAACTGCTTCAGTATATGAGATTTTTTCAGCAAATTTTTTTCCGATTCCGCTTGCTGCACCTGTAACAAGGATTTTTTTATTATGATAATAGTCTGTCATAAGACAAAATTAGTTATCGGTTTACAGGGATTTTTAAACATCCATCTTAGAATAAGAAAGGATAAGGCGAATATTTAATTTCTGTTTACCTTTCTTTCTGTCTATGGGTTTTTAATTAATGATCAATCTAAAATATAATCAATCTTTATGAATTCAAGATTCAGACCCTACCTGGATGCCGGAAAAAAGATTCTCTGGAGTAAATAAAAAAACCCGGAACCGGGTTTGAAACCGGAACCGGGTTTGTGCATTTGGTGAATCCTGAACAGCAGCTTTATGTTGCTGTCAGCATTATTACCGGGATTAGCCGAGGAATCCGAGTACGGACTGCGGGCTTGAGTTGGCCTGGGCCAGCGCAGATGTTGCAGTTTGCTGCAGGATCTGCAGACGGATCGATTCGCTCTGCACCTTGGCAAAGTCGGCATCCTCTATCCGGCTTCGGGCCGCGCTGTTACTGTTGATCGCCTGGTCAACGTTTTCTTCCCGGATGGAAAGTTTGGTCTGATCTATACCAACCTGGTTGAACTGTCCGGCAAGGGATTCAATGGCTGTGTCAATACCGTCAATGAAGGTATTGAAGGTACCAGAGTCGGTTGCATCCAGGGCTGCCGATGTTGCATCTACGGAAAGTTCGGTGGCATTGGTTCGGGTCAGGGTGACATCAAGGGTGTCGCCGCTGGCTTCACCGACCTGGAATGTTAAGGTGACGTCTCCTGTACCGTCATCAAGAAGCTGGATCCCCTGGAAGGTAGTTGATCCTGCAATGTCATCGATTTCGGTAGCAAGAGCTTCGATCTGATCTTGTATAAAACCACGTTCGGTATCGCCCAAAGTATCGTTGGCACCCTGAACGGCTTTGGCTTTCATGTCTACCAGGATATCCATGATCGAGTTCATGCCGGTTTCGGCAATATCGAGTACGGATTTGGCATCACCGATGTTCCGGGAAGCCTGCTCGAGGCCCTCTATCCGGCTGGTAAGCTTGGAAGCAATGGAAAAACCGGCCGCATCATCTTCGGCCTTGTTGATTCTCAAACCGGTGGAAAGCTTGAGTTGGGTGTCGCCGAGCTGGTTGTTGATTTTGTTCAGCGAGCTCTGTCCCTGCAACGCCTGCAGGTTGGTGTTAATTTGACTAATGTTAGACATAATGAGTTACCTCGTTTGATTTTGATTACGCATGGCTTGCACGCATTTGATTCAGTTATCGTAGAGGCAATTCCGATTCTTAAATTTTTTTTTAATTTTTTTCCATTTTAGAGGTTTGACGATGATAATGGGAAAATAAAACACTCTGATTGGCCTACTGAAAATGCTCTTTAAACTCCTCTCTCTAAATAGTAAAGCATCTGCGAAACTCAGCGTGACCATCAGCGGAACTCTGCGAGAGACAATACCTCAATTTTTTGTTCTCGCTGATGTTCGCAGAGTTTTGCGCAGATTTACGCAGAATAAACTCAGAAGTGAAAGCTGTATCTGCTGGCTGTTTAAAATTCCAGTTTATTTTTCAGATCTTTACTGCTTTTGACAGGTAAATCACAACTGAAATTTTTGCAAACGTACACAAGTTCCTGTTCTTTCATACTAAAATCCCCGGTAAATGGAGCCAGTTCTGCAAGATTCTTATGATTATCAGATGTCCTGAGGTGAATAGCAGGTTCAATGAGGGGAGCTGTCCGGATGATTTTTAGATAGTGATCGGTCACTTCGTTTTTCTTTTCTGAAGTAATCACAATTTCATAAGAATCACCACCGGTTAAAAAGAGTGCATGCAGTGCGTGCAAATATCCGGCTGGCGTATGGTTGACCTGTTTAGCGAATGCGTGCAGGTCTTTAACAGCTTTTTCTTCATGAGAGGTATCGCCGGTCAAGCGTGCAATCCGGACCTGGTTAAGAACCTGCACCGAATTTGAGGAGGGAATGGCTCCGTCGTAGATCTCTTTTTGCCTTCCGAGAAGTTTTTCGCTTTTTTCACTTGTGAAATAGTATCCGCCATGGCTTTCATCCCTGAAATGTTTTTCAAAGTGACGATTGAGTTCAATAGACTTTCGAAGATATTTTAAGTTGAATGTTGCCTCGTAAAGCTCTATCAATCCCCAGATAACAAATGCGTAATCATCGGCCATGCCTCCAATTGCAGCGTCGCCGTCTTTAAATCTGTGTTGCAGGCCGCCGTCTTCCGTAGTCATTTTTTGATCGATAAACGAAAAAACGCGTTCCGCAAGGCCAATAAGATTTTTATCTCCGAAAACAGCACCGGCTTTAGACAGTGCGGCCATGATGAGGCCGTTCCAGTCGGTCAGTATCTTGTCATCAAGCAGCGGCCGAATACGTTTTTCACGTTCCCGTTTAAGCTTTTGAAGAATTGAGTCAGCTTTTTCCATCTCTTTTTGCCCCGGAAGGGAAGAAAGATGTAAAATATTTGCACCTGTTTTTTCACCTGTAGCTTCCTCCCTGAAATTACCATCATCCGTTACATTGAACAGCCGGCTGATAAAATCCGCATCTTCCTTATCCAGAATGGATTCAATTTCTTCTTTTTCCCACACATAAAATTTGCCTTCTTCCCCCTCACTGTCTGCATCTTCAGCCGAATAAAATCCACCTGATTCAGACAGCAGGTCCCGTTCAATGTATTCAACTATCCTGTAAACCGTATCTTTAAGGAGTGGTTTTTTAGAATGCTGCCATCCGAGAGTGTAAGCCAGAATCAACATCGCCTGGTCGTAGAGCATTTTCTCGAAATGAGGAAGCAGCCATTTTCGGTCAGTGGAATAGCGGTGAAAGCCTCCGCCGATGTGATCAAATATGCCCCCGTATCTCATAAATTCCAGTGTGCGCAGGGCCATATTCAAAGCATTGTCATCCCTGCCTGATCGAGAAGCGTGCATCAGGAAAATAAGGTTGTGGGGTGACGGAAATTTCGGGGAGGTGCCGAATCCGCCATATTGGGAATCAAATCTCCGGCTCAGTTCATCAACAGCCTGTTCAAGAATATCATCCTCAAGTTTACCGCCCTGCTTCGAGAGTTCCAGGGTCTGAGAAAAATGTTCCAGGATTTTGCCGGTGGATTTTTTTATTTCACCACGCCTGTTTTTCCAGGCCTGTTCAATTTGCGGAACCAGGTCGAGCATTCCGATACGGTTTTGCCTCGATTGTTTTGGCAGGTAAGTCGCTGCAAAAAACGGCTCCTTTTCCGGCGTCATGATGATCGTAAGCGGCCATCCGCCCTGACCGGTCATCATCTGGCAGATGGTCATGTAGGTATTATCGATATCGGGACGCTCTTCGCGGTCTACTTTGATGTTTACAAAAGCCCCGTTCATCAGCCTCGCCACTTCCTCGTCTTCAAAACTTTCATGAGCCATCACATGGCACCAGTGGCAGGTGGCATAACCGATGGAGAGAAAAACCGGCTTGTCTTCGGTTTTTGCTTTTTCGAAGGCTTCATTGCTCCAGGGGTACCAGTCCACCGGGTTATCGGCGTGTTGCAGTAGGTAAGGGCTTTTTTCGTTTGCGAGTTGGTTTGACATTGACTTTGGAATGAATTTTTAACTTTGAAACAATATACAGCCTGGAATGATTCTGTTGATTTAATCTCCCGCAGATTTCGCGGATTTTATAGCTATTGGCCGTCGGCTGACAGCTTTCTGCGTATACAGAA
>CAYPZI010000015.1:0-1668 GCA_964415185.1 uncultured Balneolaceae bacterium
TCAATACGGGCACCATGCCCGGGATACTTTTGGTTCGTTACCGCCATTTTAATTCGTCAGACGACCTGAAAGCTAAACGCTCATAGCTGATTTCTTGCCAGCAGTCGTCAGACGAGGCCCGGATCAAATCCCGAATTGCACCCTCTGCGTGAAACTCCGACCGCTGTCGGGGGCAGGATAATCACGCTTGCAAATTCAGACGACCTGACGGCTGCCAGCCCCTGGCTGTTTTCCTGCCCTCAGTCGTCAGACGATTTTCAGTTTCACAATAAAATTGCCATTAAAAACAGTATCAACAGAAATACCTGCCTTTACATAAACTTTTGGGGGTATGCCTATATCACCTAAAAAAAGTTCTCCGCAATCACAGTGGCTCAGCCCATGTTTAGGCAAAGCCAATGTGAGAGTATAATCCGGCATCACATAAACTCCCGGATGTGAACCATTGTCTGCATCGATACCACTGGGAATATCAAGAGACAAAACAGGGCTTTGATTCTTATTCATGATCCATTTGATGCAATCGGAAGCAAAACCGTGCGGAGCCGATTTTAAACTGTATCCCAAAACCGCATCGATAATCAAGCCGTGTTTTTCAGATTCAGTTGGTAACTGTTGAATCAAAATGCTGGCATCAGTACAGCGTAAAATCTCAAGCTGGTATCTTGTTACATCTTTTAGTTGATTTGGCTCAGGTAAACAAACCGTTACGTTAAAGCCATGATTTGCGAGATGCCTCCCGGCACAAATGCCCCCTCCGCCATTTCCCCCTTTTCCGGCCATCACAATAACTTTTCGATCTTTTTTATCTTCAAGCTTTTCCATTGCCATCAATGCCGTATTTCGCCCTGCATTTTCCATCATCTGGTATAAATTTGGGCCTGTTTCTTCTGTTGCTATCCGGTCAATCTCTTGTATTTGTTTAGTTGAGGCAAAAGGTAAATTTTTATTATCTGCAGTTCTGAACATGCTAAAAGTATAACGGGATTGAGGGTAAGTTTGGATTTAATTAGGGCAAAGCTATCATTAGCCTAAAATATCATGAAAACTCTTTCATATGGAACGATAAACATTTTTTTAAAATTTTAAATAAGTGAATTGATGAAGTGATGATGCTATATGTATCGGAAAACTTAATACAATTTTAGAATCTTCAGAATTCCTAACCCAATAATACAATGAAACATACAAACAAACTCAGCTTTACAAAGCTGTTAACTCTCCTATTAGTACTCACTATAGCAGGATGCGGCGATGACAATGATCCCGTTTCTGACCAACCCGCTGATGAATTGGACATAGTCGGTGTAGCTGCATCAAATGATGAATTCAGCACGTTTACTACTTTGGTATCCGATTTAGGTCTTGAAGATGCCCTGACAAGCGAAGATGATTTAACTGTTTTTGCTCCGACAAACGCAGCTTTTGACCAACTGCCAGAAGGCACAGTTGATAATCTGACTGATGACCAATTGAGGTCAATATTAAGATATCACCTTGTTGCAGGTACATTATTTTCCTCTGAATTAGGCGCTCAGCAAGACCTTGAAACTGTTCAGGGTGAACGGATTCTTATATTGAGTAGTGGCGGCATAACCGTTAACGGAAGTGCAAATGTCACTGAGGCCGACATAGAAGCGTCTAATGGTGTGATCCACGCTGTTGATG
>CAYPZI010000015.1:1768-35847 GCA_964415185.1 uncultured Balneolaceae bacterium
CACGCTGTTGATGCAGTTCTCATCCCGGATGCATTCGGTACTGTTGTAGACAACGCTGTTAAGCGCTTCAACTTTGAAACGCTGGTAAGTGCAGTTACGGATGCCGGGCTTGCTGAAACGCTCAGCGGTGAAGGGCCTTTTACTGTTTTTGCTCCTACAGATGAAGCCTTTGCCAACCTTCCATCAGGCCTGCTTGAGAGTTTATCAAACGAGCAGCTTACCGAAATACTTCTCTATCATGTGCTTCCCGCCGATATCAAATCAACTGATCTTCAGCCTGAACAAGCTGCTGAAGCATTAAGTGACGAGAACGTATTTGTGACTGTAAGCAATGGAGAAGTCTCCGTTAATAACAGGTCGACCGTTATATCGCCTGACATAGACGCAATAAATGGTACCATCCATGGAGTTGATCAAGTTCTGCTTCCGAACCAATTCATTGATGTGGTCGACATCGCCAGTAAAAATTTCGATTTATCCACACTTGTTACCCTGATACAGGACGCAAACTTGGTTGAGACCTTAAAATCCGATGGGCCGTTTACGATATTTGCGCCTGTGAATTCAGCTTTTGATGATATCTCAGAAACACTTGAGACACTCACAGCCGAACAGGTAGAAGATGTGCTGACCTTTCACGTAGTTCCACAGAAGATTTTGTCTTCCGACCTCGCTTCGCAGCAAACAGTTCAAACTGTAAATGGCGAAGAAATCGAGATAGTCGTTGATGGTGAAACTGTAACCGTTGAAGGATCGGCTACTGTAACCAATGTTGACCTTGAAGGAACAAACGGTGTAATCCACCTGATTGACTCAGTTTTAATACCGGAGAATTTATAATATCTCCTCTGCTCCAAAACAGGGGCGGCTCGTAGTCACGGGCTGCCTCTTTTTTTTTTGCTTTACTTTCTGATTGATGTTCATGATATTTTCTAAAAATAAAAAACACACTCAGTTTCGCCCTCATGAGATATCTACAATTCAAATACTTTTTTTTCACTCTCTTAATTTTGTTTAGCTTTAAAGCTTGTACAAGTCTTGATGAGCCGTTAGTGACTCCCGACTCTGCTACAGAAATCGCAATGGATATATCTGCTCTTATCGGAGATTCGGAAGCATCAAAACTTTCTCAATGCAGTATCATCGAGATTGGTGCCAAACCATGTGGCGGGCCTTTGGGTTTTCTTGTTTTTTCAAAGGAAAGAACTGATTCGGAAAGACTTTCCGGGTTAGTTGAGAGATTTAACGAGTTAAATAAAACCATTAACAGTGAGAAAAGCCTTTTCTCAACTTGTGATGAAACTCCAGTTCCGGAAATAGTTCTTGATAATGGAAAATGTTCGGGTGAAGGAAGAGGTTTCTGGACTACTGATCAGCTTATCAAATTCGCTGAACATCTTGATAACTAATAAGATATTTTTTAGAAAGCAGGCCACATCTGTCCAAAAGGATATATTTGATTTATGGGGATGCCTTAATAATTTGGTTACATTGTCAAACATATGAGCTGGCGGACTCGTGGAAAAAACAAGTAAGTAGGTTGCTGAAGATGAATCAAAAACCGCGTCCTTTGCGGATCTTTCCGATCTTCGCGTGAAACAAAGACCTGGATTTTATATTCAACTTATTTCTTTCCCAAAAAATAAAATTTACTTACCAGGTCAAACGATAAAGCAACGGGCTTTTTTGCACCCAGTGTTGTCTGTCGGGGTATGCAATACGCATATTTACCAGGGGGCGGAAGAGCTTGTTGTGAATTCTGGATGGATAAATGTATTCGGAAATACCATGTGCTTCTACAACTTCATCCTGCTGATGCATAACAGCTCTGCTGAAAAAACGCTGGTAAAAAGGCCCGTTATCCAAAATTCTGTCTTGCTGGACATACAGCTCAACCCCTTTTCCCGATAGTTCGATTTGCCGTGCAGATTTCAATCCAAAAACATTATATCCATAATCGATGAGTTCAATTTTGTTATTTAAAGAAAGGATTGAACCGTCATCATTAATCAGCCAGGCTCTCTTTTCTGAATGTGAATCATGGTCCATTACATAGTAAACCAAAGATTTGTCATGGAAGTGAAATCTGCCCCAGTACCAGTTTTTAAAACTCTCTTTCATTGGCTCATCCCCTTTGTTATGGTCATGATATCCGTCACCCGTAAATTTGATATTTCTTTTAACCCTGCCGGTGACAGACAGCACCCCTTTTACTTTGGCGGCCGGCTGAACCAGGTTCCAGGTATGACCTTCGTCTTTTGATTTATCAGTTTCCAAATTCATTTTATTATAAGGCGAGATAAAAGACAGGCTTGCATAAATTGAATCACCTCCGGGCAGTTCTTGGTCAATTTTTAAACTATAGATTAGATTACCGTTCCGGATTTCACCCCAAAACTCATTCTTATCGATTTTGCAATTAGGGAAATTTGAATCAAAATATGAATCCTCTTTTTTAAACTCCCTGAATCCGTAATAAATGGTTTTTCCTGATTCATAAACAGAAATGCTGATGGCAGGATAGAAATCACCCGAGTCCTTGTCCTCTTTTTTACTTCCGGATAATGCATTTACGTACCTGCCCGAAAACGGGTTCCCACGGTAAAATATAATTACGAATGAAATTGAGTTGTCATCAGAAATGGCGTCAAAATACCACCATTCGTAACTGCCTCGCGCTGAAACGGGATGGGAACCATCTTTTTTAAAATCAGAAATTATTTCCATTATTCATTAATATAAAAATTCATTTAGGCAAACAGCTACACATTCGGTATATTTTTCGCTTTGCAAACAAGCGGGAAAAAGAGGTACGATTTTGAAAAATGTCGTACTATCCAAACTTTAATTCCGTTGATGCTTTGATCAAAATATTGCCAAAAGGGAAATATAACATTCTATGATGAACCTATCCGAGGTGTTCAGTAAACACAGAACCACGAACATTTTTTTTGCTGCTTTGGTTTTTATCACCGCACTGGTGACCTATACTTCAACCATGACCCCAACCACGGATTTCTGGGACCCTGCCGAGCGTATAGCAGCAGCCCACGGACTCCAGATCATGCATCCGCCCGGAGCGCCCTTTTCTTCATTAACAGGCAGAATATTTTCCATGTTTATGCCGGCAGAATATGTGGCCATGAGTATCAATTTCGTAAGTGTACTTGCCTCTTCCTTTACCATTATGTTTTTGTATCTCATTATTATCATTCTGCTGAAAAAATGGCAGGGCCCTGTTGACCGAATGGATCTGACGGATAAAACCGGTTTTTACGGAGGAGCTATTTTTGGAGCACTTACATTTATGGTTACCGAGACGATGTGGTTTAATGCTGTTGAAGCCGAAGTTTATGCAACATCTCTCTTTTTCACTGCTGCTGTGGTTTGGATGGCTCTTCGCTGGTCTGAGAATCACGATAAACCACGCTCGGAACGATGGCTGGTTCTCATTGCCTACATGTTTGGAATTGCTCTTGGTGTTCACCTTCTCAATTTGTTAGCCTTGTTTTTTGTAACCCTTATTGTTTATTTCAGAAAAATGGAGTTTTCCATTCCTTCTTTTTTAGGGGTGAGCACCTTATCTGTTTTTGTTTTTCTGACCATTTACCCTTTTACCGTTATTACAATTCCCACTCTTGCGGATGAAATCAATCAAATTACATATGGGTTGATAGGCCCATATCTTTATATTTTTCTGATTCCGCTAATTGTTTCAATCGCTGTCTATTATACACACAAGAAAAAGCTCAGGGTTGCCAACATTGTTGCAATATGTTATGCAATGATCATCATCGGGTACTCATCTTATGCACTTGTTTTTATTCGTTCACAAGCCGATCCGTCCATTGATGAAAACAACCCCGAAAATATAGAGTCTTTTGTCGAATACCTGAACCGGGAACAATACGGACAGACGCCTTTAATCATGGGGGCTACATACGATCCGCAAACGGGCAATATTGACAGGCAAAATGAAGTACTGTTTCCGAGACGACATTCTGCACAGCCACACCATCTTGAGTATTATGCACAGTTCGACAGCGACTGGGAATTTTTTTGGAAGTACCAGGTATATCACATGTACCTTCGTTACTTCAACTGGAATTTCATTGGCAGGGAAGCCGATATACAGGATACGGGGTGGAATTCAGGTTTTAGCGAATCCCGATATTCTGAAAATCCGGCACATACAGGCTTTTATTATATTCCATTTTTGCTGGGGCTGCTGGGAATGTTGTATCATTTTAAAAACGATTGGAGAAGAGCTTTCTCGGTTTTGATCCTCTTTCTATTCACCGGCCTGGCAATTATTGTCTATCTGAATCAAACCCCCGCCGAACCCAGGGAAAGAGATTACGCTTACGTTGGTTCCTTTTTTGCTTTCAGTATCTGGCTTGGAATGGGCGGAACGGCTCTTATCGAACTTGTCAGAGAAAAGCTGAACCACAAATATGTTTCATTTGGAACACTTGGAATTTTAATGTTTGCCGTTCCGGTTTGGATGGGAGCTCAAAACTGGCACCACCACGACCGAAGTGAGCGTTATGTTGCCAGGGACTATGCTTATAACCTGCTGAACTCGGTAGAAGAAAATGCAATTATTTTCACCAACGGGGATAACGATACCTTTCCGCTCTGGTACCTGCAAGAAGTTGAAGGCGTTAGAACCGATGTCCGTGTGGTTGTACTCAGCCTTTTAAATACGGACTGGTATATTCGGCAGCTCAGGGACGAGCAAACACATGAATCCCTGCCCCTGCCAATTGACCTGACTGACAGGGAAATTGATGAAATGACCTCGGGACTTACTTTTTATGATCCGCAGACTATCAAAATCCCGGTGAATAAAAATTTGCTGAAAACCGCTTTTGAGGGTAATTCTCAGTTAGAAGAGCTACCTGATGTTGACCGTTCCGGCAATTTTGAGTACCAGCTCAGAAGCGCCGTTCCTTATTCAATTCCTGTCGACTCACTGGATGATGAGGTTTCATGGTATCTTGAGGGGCGCTATGCAGGTACCGATTCGGAAGGCAACAGAAGACACTATCTACAGGTTCAGGATCAGATGGTACTTGAAATTCTTGAGTCTAACCAGTGGCTTCGTCCGGTTTATTTTGCCAATACCGTCTCAAGAACCGGACAGCTTGGCCTTCAAAATTATTTTCAGTATGAAGGAAAAGCTTACAGGGTTGTACCCAAAGAACGTGAAGTCGAACAGTTCGGTTTTATTGATCCCGATGTGCATGCCAGCAGGATTGAGAAATTTAAATTTACAAATTGGAATGAACTTGATGTCTACTTTGATGAAAACATCCGCAGAATGCTTGGCAATTACAGATATGGATTTTCACAGCTTGCCGATGTATACATCAACCAGGGCGACCTGGAAAAAGCTGCATATTGGTTAAAATTCGGTGAGGACAAGGTGCCATTCAGGCCGGAGGAAGTTGACTGGACTATACCTGCTCTCTACTCGTACCGCTATGCAAAGGTAAATGAACTGGAAAGAGCCGAGAATCTGGCAACATTTGTCCGCAAACAACTTGTGAAGGAAGTGCAGTACTATATGGAAGATCTTCAAACTCTCGAAAACAGGATTTCAGAACTTGATTCCGATGCGAGAGAAGCCAGGGCTAATGCTAAAATAAACCGGCAACAGCAAATCAGAAGGCAAATAGAGCAATTAGTTCGAAGAAGAGAAAATATAGTAGAAGATATCTCGATGAGTGTAAGCCGTCTGACAATTCTGCAAAACGTGTTCTATCTTGCTCAAAACGACTCTGAAGCTGAAGAATTGGCAATGGAGGTCAATACCATCACCGAAGGACTTCTGTCCCTGCCCGACTCGGAGGAAGCCAGCAATCAGCAAATTGAACGGTTTAATCTGGGGATCTGATTAACTCCCCGATTTACCTGCCGCATTTTTTTATTGATACTATTATTTCTTTTATATTTAAATACCATCATGGTAAAATCAGGCTCACATGTTGATCCTGATTTTACCTTTTCTATTAGTATTCAACCAATTCTATGATACACCAATTTACAGAAGAAAATATTGACACGATAAGCCAGGTACTGCTTGCACAGGCTAAGCCACTTGGAAATGATGTTTACAGATTTGAAATTACCGGAGACAATGACAGCCGGAGAATTGCTTTGGAAATTCACCTTGGACTGGACGTTAAGGGTAGCCGGATGAATATGGTTTCTGTATATGCTCACAATACGTTTCTGCAATTGCATAATTGCACAGCATTTATTGCCAGCCAATTGTTAAAACAGGTAACTTTTTTCGGTAAAACAGGCGACATCACATCCGGGCTCATCGTGGAACAGGGAGCCGGGTGCAGCCTCTATGCAAATGTAGACGAAGCCATTTTATCGGGTGATTTTACTGAACTTCCTGAAGATGTGATGATGTGTGGTGTAGCCTTGTCACTTACCGAATCTCCCGATCTTGATGATTTCAGCTTTGATGATGATAAACTTTCCTGATCTCCCCGGCGAGGATGGTGATCAAACCGATGAAAAATTAATTCTGAATAAACTCACAGAAGAAAAACTTCCTGTATCTGAGATAGAATTGAAAAATATACTGGCTTCAGTTGAGACTAACGAGAATGTCTCTTTTTCTTCGGTAGAACTCGTTTATGTTGACAAAGAAGAGATTTTAAGAATCAATCGTGAATACCTGGATCATGATTATCTTACCGATATTATCACGTTCAGAAACGATGGGCACAAACACCTTAACAGGATTGAAAGCACTATTTTTTGTTGTGCGCCAAGAATTCGGGAACAGGCTGATGAGTATGGAGAAAATCCACGAAATGAGTTCAACCGGGTTTTTATACACGGATTGCTGCACCTTGCCGGATACGACGATCAAACGGAAACTGAGAAAGTCGAAATGACGGGACGAGAAGATTTTTACCTCGGCCTGGTCTGACCAAATGCCATTCACAAATGAATATACCCTTCTTATTGTAGAATCACCGGTTATAGCCCACCGTATTCAAACACTCCGGATTCCCTGGCTTGAAGTGATCGCAACAGAGGGATTTTGCTGGCATCCGAAATTCAACAAATCAACTGAAACCCTCTCCAAAAGAGCAGATCCCGATAAGAAGGAAATCCGAAAAAAAATCAAAGAAAAAGCGCCCTGGGCTGTCCGAACGGTAATTGCAACAGATGCCGATGCATCCGGTGATTTTATCGCCTGGACATTAGCCGCTTTCCTTGGGAAAAACAGAATTGAGCGCTGCCATCTGCAATTGCTTACAGAAACAGCAATTACTAATAGTATTGAAAACAGAATTGAAATCCCGGCTGATTCACTTAAAAATAAACTCGAAAAGCAATTTCTGCTTCATCATCTCTGGAAAAAGCATTTTGGGGTTCCGGCAGCAAACTTGCTGATGTCTGCCCTCTTTTTTAAAGATAATTTGTCCTTTAAAGCATTCAGAAGCTCGGATGGCAACTTATTTTTTTCAGATAAGCCTGTAATGACTTCTTTCAATTCAAAGTTTAAATGCGAAAAACCGTGTAATGATTACCGGCTTGCCACGCCTCCCTCCCTTTTTGATCTGCTCGATGCCTTTGCACTGGAAAATTCTGAAACAGGTTTTGAACGGATTTCCTGCCAATTATTTGAACTGTTTACAGCCCGCCTGAACGGTAAGCTTCTGAATCCAATTAGTTATCCGAGAACGGCTACAAACGGCTATTACAAGGAAACCTGGGATTCAATTGAAAAAAAAAGGATCATGCACCGGGAATTTGAAGGATTACGGCCTCCGCCTTACCGGGATATTTTGGATAATGATACGGCTCATGAAAGCCTTCGCCCCTCCTGCCTTCAAACAGATCCCATGATCCTGAAAGGAAAACTAAAACGGAACTTATACAAAATCTATGCGATTATTTGCAATCGATTTGCAGATAGCATTAGCTGTCCGTCCGGAAAATCCCTGAAATTAGATGATTTAAACAACACCTCCATCTTGCCGGTTCAAAAATCACTTGACGCAGATACAAACGGGGTCTCATCAGTCTGGACTGCCGGAACTGCAGGAAAAGTATTGTCGGATCTGGGTGTTGTACGCCCCTCCAACTATGGCAAGCTTCTTGATAAATGGATTGCTGAACATAAGCTGTATGCAGACGGGCCGGTTTTGTCAGCCCAAAAATTTTCAGAAACAGATCCTGAATTGGCGAACAAAGCTTTTCTTTTGATGCAAGCCTGCCGGAATATTATTCATGATTCCTCTGCTCCCGGAGAATCACTTCATAAGGCGTTCACGGAATATTTATAAACCGGGAGTTGTGACGTGGATTTATTTATCATTTTCAGCCTTCAGTTTAGCTTCGCCGGCTGCATAAACGACACCTCCCCACAGGTGTTTCAGAAACAGCGCCTCTTCAAAAGATTCGGAGGTATGACCAAGAGCCGTGTAAAAGGCCCTGCCGCCATCATATTCATGAAACCATGCCACAGGGTGGTCGCCCGGATGATCGCTTCCTTCATAACTGTCAGTATTCAGTTCCATGATTACATTTATTTCCTCATTAAAATCCCGAAAATTATACCATTCGTCCTCTCTGACCCAGCGGGCGGGAAGATCTTCGGTCGCCGGATGATTATGATTGGTCACAATCATTTCTGCCTGCCGAACATTTGGATTGTTGGGATGATTATCGAAATACGCACCAACAAGCTTATTATACCAGGGCCAGTCATATTCTGTATCAGCAGCCGAGTGAATGCCCACATACCCGCCACCGGACTGAATATAGTTCAGGAAAGCTGTTCTTTGTGAATCATCAAAAAGGGTTTCGGTTGTATTTAAAAAAATAACTGCCTTGTACTTCTCAAGGTTTTCAGGAGTAAAATAACCGGCGTTTTCCGTCATTGTAATTCC
Organism: uncultured Balneolaceae bacterium; assembly: GCA_964415185.1. GTDB lineage: Bacteria > Bacteroidota > Rhodothermia > Balneolales > Balneolaceae > CAYVBJ01. The sequence goes on from CAYPZI010000015.1 coordinate 10,696, forward strand.
ATATCCATTCTCTGTAGCAAGTTTCATTAGTGCTTTCTGTCCCGCTGAAATTGATTCATGCCTCCAGCCGGTTGTTTTAGAAAATACAAGTATATTTTTTTCACCATGATTGACCGACATGGTTAAATCCCTTACCTCCTGCTCATCACATGAAATGAATCCGGCCAGTGCAGATATCATGCCTATTACGACCAGTACAGCCACCCCTTTTAATCTTGCGTTCATCATGAACTCCATGTTTCAATTTTATATCCTTAAAAAAGATTCGTTAGATTCCAATTTTAGCAAACAGATTGAATTTAACAAATCCTCAGTATGAAAATCAGCTAATTAAAACTGGTCTTTTTTGTCTTTCAATGCCTTATAAAGTAATTCCCTTGCCCTGAAAATATGAGCCTTGACTGTCCCAAGGGGCAGGTCAAGCTGATCGGATATTTCCTGGTAACTCATCTCCTCCATATGGCGCATTCTGATTACATCCTTATATTTTTCCGGGAGATTTTCAATCTCATTCTGAATTATTTTTTTTCTCTGCTTGCGAATAATATTCCGGTCGGTCTCATAATTTTGATCCGGTATCTGGACATTCATCTCTCCGTCTTTGGTCTGAACAGGCTCATTAATAGATAGTGTCTGAAGCTTTCGTTTGCGAAGGTAATCTATGGTATGATTCGTGGCAATGCGGTAAATCCATGTAGAAAACGCATAATTAGAATTATATGAAGCAAGATTATCGAAAGCTTTAATAAATACTTCCTGAACAAGATCCTCAACCTGTTCTTTTTCTCTTACCATTTTTTTGACATGGAAATGCAGCGGTTCCCTGTACTTTTTCACCAGTTGTTTATACGCGTCCGAATCACCTTTTACCGCATTACTCACAAACTTCTCGTCTTCGATACTGCTATCCGAAGGGTTTTCGCGGCCTGTATATGTATTATTTTTTTCTTCCAAAAATTTTGTAATTGAATCCGTTTAAATACTACATCTATAGAATCAGAAATTCAACTTTTCAGTCTCATTACAAACAAGCAGACCATGTCTTAAGCCACCGGTTGAAACATATAATGCCTGCTTGCCCGCCCATTTCAGATAAGAGTGAAGGATCAGGCACCCGGCAAAAAATATATCTTCTCTGCCATCCAGAAACGGGGAATATTTTGATTTAGCTTCCTGATGGCTTATTTGAGCAAGTTCAGACATAAAATATTCAATATCGCCGGTATTTAATTCAAGTCCATTCAATTTATCTGCATTATAACTATTGAGTCCCGATTTGATTGCCCCAAGAGACACAGCCGTGCCCGCAACACCCGCTATATATTCAAAATCATCCTTGCGAAATGGGATATCTTCAAAATTACGTTGAATCTCATTTCCGGCCTGTCTAATCATATACGCGCTGATACTGCTGCTGTTCAGGTACCTTTCCGTTAACCTGACACAGCCCAGGTCAAGAGAAATCAACTTTGCAATTCTGCCACTACAACTCCCCAGTATCAATTCCGTGCTTCCGCCGCCAATGTCAATTACTGAAATGTTTTTCCCGTTACCCGGCAATTCTAATAAAGATAAAGCCCCCTTATAAGTCAGCTTTGCTTCCGTTTCTCCGGATATCAGCCGGACCTTCCAGCCGGTTTCCTCGTTCACCCTGTCAATAAAATATTCACCATTTCCTGCATCCCTGACAGCACTTGTAGCGGTAACAACAGGTGATGAAATTTCCGGATACTTCTCATTTAATATGGCTTTATACTCATGAAGCACTTTCAATACTCTTTTAATTCCGTCTTCAGAAAGCATTCTTTTTTTGTCTACATCCCTGCCCAAACGAGGTGCTCGCTGAAAATCATCCAGTAGTTTTAATCGTCCGCTTACATCTTTTTTTGCAATCAGCATTAAAACGGTGTTGCTGCCAATATCAACCGAGGCCTTTATCATAAATCCATCTCTTTTTCCAGATGCAGCAAAATCCATTCTCCTTCCTGCAAATTATCTATAATTTTCATATTTAATTCTTTTAAATTACTGTCTATCAATAGAATATCATTATTTAAAATTCCTGAAAGCAAAACAGATCCGTCAACTGTTACCATCTTTTCAAAAACAGGAAGCATTTGTAACAGTACATTTCGATTTATATTTGCCATGATCAAGTGATACATTTGATGTTCTTCTAACAGTTCCCCGCCTCCCTCCCTTAGTTGAATTTTATCGGAAACGTTATTAAGTGCGAAATTCTCTTCGGCATTGCGGATACTCCAGGGATCGATATCAAATGCAAATACGCCGGATGCTCCCAATTTGCATGCTGCGATAGCCAATATACCTGTGCCGGTACCGGCATCGAGCACATTTTTATTTTGCATATCAAGCTCTGACAATTTCCGGAGCATGAGCCTTGTCGTTTCATGGTAACCGGTTCCGAACGACATTTTCGGGTCTATCTCTATTACAATTTGATCACCTTCAGGTTCGGATCTGTTCCAGGTAGGCCGGATAAAAAAAGCACCGGCAGAGATTGGCAGGATCCCTTTCTCCCATCTGCTGTTCCAGTTTTCCTCCTCAATCTCTTCGATCTCAAAACCGCTTTGCCCCGGTAAACTTATCAGCAATTGCTCTAAAGTTTCGCGGTTTGTATCGTCAAATCTTTGGCGGTCAATATATGCCACAAGCTTATCATCGAATTGCTCAAATCCGTAAAAATCCAGATCCATCAAATCTGCAATCAAAAATTCCTGATATGGGTCAGGGACATGAATGGTACACTTAACGTAAGTCAAATGGGAATTCTGTTATAAATCAATTCAAGAAGCACATCGCCAACTGCTTTCAGTGTTTCCTTACTGATGATATCCATATTGTCATTTTGTGTATGCCAGTATTCGGGAAAAATCACCTTCCCGTCTTCGCCTGTTGTGTAATGAATGATATTAATCATCGGGATTCCTGTCAGGCGCTGAACAACAACATGATCATCTGAAACAGGGCCGCCCTCTTCTTCAGAAAATAAATTTCCATATCCTTTCTGACGGGCAATCTCCCAAACTTCATTCACAAGCGAAGGGGCGTAATTCATGGAGTATCCTTCTTTTGGAAATCGGGCATTTTTACCCCCAACCATGTCAAGCAGAATTCCAAATCTCGGGCTGTATCCCGGTACGGGCGGGTTATTGCCCCATTCTCGTGATCCCAAAAAATAGTATTCCAAATCAGAAGTTTTTCCATAATCTTCACCGTCAAACAGCACAATATCGACACCCACAGGGGGCGGATTCTCACTAAAAATCCTCGCCAGCTCTAAAAGCACACCAACCCCGCTGCCTCCGTCATCAGCACCCGGCACCGGCAGTTCGGGATTTTCAGGATCTTTTTCCGACCTTGGCCTTGAATCCCAGTGGGCAGCCAATACTATCCTGTCGTTAAACCGGGTACCAAATGATGCTAGAATGTTACTCAGATTCAGAGTATCTCCGTACACAACTTCAGTAAATTTTTGAACAAATACATTTCTTTCTCCTGCATAGTCTTGCAGCTTTTCTTTGATAAATTTTTCAGCCAATTTATGTGCTTCCGAATTTGGCGTTCGCGGGCCTAAATCCACTTGTTTCTCAATAAACGAATAGGCACTATCCACTGCAAAAGCAGGCACGCTCCTGCCCTGTTCCGTGAAATTCAGATTGGGATGATCTGCCCGGCAGGATATAAATCCCAAATTTAAAAAAATGAATAATAGAAAAAAGGCGCTGTTCCTCATTTTTTCTGTATACCATGGTTGCAGATGACTGAGATGCCGGAAGCAGCCCCGGTTATGCAAACCCATTTATTTTCTTTCCTGTTATTCATCAGACTCAGGATCTGCCATTTAGTTCTTCTACAAGCCGTCCTGCAGCAAGTATTCTGCTTTCCTGGAAGGAGTCTGACATAAACTGGATTCCGTAAGGCATACCGTCAGAGTGTGTACCTGCGGGCACACTAACACCACATATTCCCGCCAGATTTGCTGATGTTGTATAAATATCATTCAAATACATCTGTACGGGATCATCCAGGTTGGCACCAAGCTTAAAAGCTGTAGTCGGAGCTGTAGGCGATACAATCACGTCCACATTTTTAAAAGCTTCATCAAAATCCTGTTTTATCAGCCTTCTTATCTTTTGAGCTTTAGCGTAATATGCATCGTAATACCCTGCACTTAATACATAAGTCCCAAGCATAATTCTTCTCTTAACTTCCGTGCCGAATCCTTCTGTCCTTGATTTTTTATACAGCCTGATCAGCGGAGTATCAATCCCGGCAAGTTGATCCAGTACCCTTTGCCGGTCTTCTCCAACGGCAATCTCCAACTCTTTCTGAAGTGCTTTTTGTTCGGCTGCCAGGTCTTTCTCCACCTGCTCAAAATCTGCCCTGTGTCCATACCGTATTCCGTCGTACCGTGCCAGATTACTTGAGGCTTCGGCAGTTGCCAGGATGTAATAAGTGGCAATACCATATTTCATATGAGGCAGATGAATCGGAACAAGTTCTGCCCTGCCCTCTTTTTCAAGTTGATTGAGCATACTTTTGATTCCATCTCTTATCTCATCATCAAGTCCATCGCCAAAGTACTCTTCAGGCACTCCTATTTTCATCTTTCCCTTGAATTTATTGATTTCTCCAAGATAATCGGGAACAGGCAAATCGGCAGATGAATTATCCCTTTCGTCAAAGCCCGCAATCACATTCAACGTCCTGGCAACATCACTTACACTGTTTCCCAGCGGTCCTATACAGTCGAATGATGAGGCAAATGCAACAAGGCCATACCTTGAAACCCTGCTGTAGGTAGGTTTCAATCCGGTAACCCCGCAGAATGAAGCCGGCTGTCTGATCGATCCCCCTGTATCAGAACCAAGTGTGAGGTTGCACATCCCGGCTGCTATTGCTGCTGCACTGCCGCCGCTTGAACCACCGGGAACGCGGCTTGTATCAGATGGATTTTTTGCCGGACCGTAAACCGAATTCTCGTTTGATGAACCCATTGCAAATTCATCCATATTCGTTCGCCCGATCAGGATGGCATCTTCACTCTTCAGCTTTTGAATCACGGTTGCATCATACACGCTTTTAAACCTTTTAAGCATCTCAGATGCGCAGGATGTGATTTTACCCTTCTCACATATTAAATCCTTGACTCCAGCTACGGCACCGGCAAGCTTACCGTGGGTGCCGTCATTAATTTTTTTCTGAATTTTTTCAGCTTCATCAAGCGCCCTTTCTTCATCGATGCTTATAAAAGCATTTACTTCGGGGTTTTTATTTTCGATCGTCTCGATATAAGATTTGACGACTTCGGGCAGTGAGATTTTTTTTTCTTTGAGTTGCTCGCGCAAAGTGAGCAGGTCATTCATAAATAGCTGTTATGTCTTTTCCGATTCAGTTTTGGTGGTCTCGTTTTGATCGTATTTTGTTGAATCCGTAATCTCTTTTTTTCCGCGGTCGATTTCACGTTTTATATCGTCCGAGGCCTTGCGAAATTCTTTGATGCCCTGCCCCAAGCCCCTGGCAAGGTCAGGTATTTTTTTTGCACCAAACAATAACAAGATGGCAAGAAAGATGATCACATATTCAAATCCGCCTATGCTTCCCATATACTAAATGAATTTTAAAATTGTTATCTGAACTTAAATTACAACATATGTTTGGAATGGAAAGATATAAAATATTTTTATCACCTTGAGACATGCAATGAAAATAAATTCACAAAATATTCCGTAAAAATTTGCATTTGTCATAAAGTTGTGTTTATTAGCATTCGAACGAATTCTTTAAATTTATAAATCTTAAAAATTAATAAATAACTATGATTTGGACAGTTGAACTGGCGGCAGCACTTGATGATGCACCATTTCCCGCAACAAGAGAAGAGTTAATTGAATGGGCCGAACGAAACGGATTGCCTGAACAGGTAATCGATAATCTCTACGAATTGGATGAAATCGAAGAAGGGGAAGACATGATATATGAAGGTATTGAAGACATATGGCCTGATTATATCAGAAAAGAAGATTTTTTCCATGGCGAAGAAGATGAGGGATTTGACTACGACGACGTTTAAGGTTTCTGTTTAACTCATTTTCATATTATCTTTCCGGATTACGGTTGTGTGGGTAGCCATACAGCCGTTTTTCATATAAATCAATCTCCAAGGTGCTTGTAATCAGGTCTTATTTTCTATTTTTTACTCTATGGGTATTGATATCATTTTCTTTCATCCTGTTATATACAAATAAGGCATTTGGTCAGGATACAAATGAAATTGACACAGATACGGACAAGGTAGTCCGGATTATCAGGTTTTCCGGAAATAAAAATGTAAAAGATGCAACCCTGCAGAATCTGATTCGAACCTCGACCAACAGAGAATTTCTCGGCATACCCCGTTTCACTCCCTGGTATTATGTCTGGCAGTTATTCGGTGGCATTGGTGAACCACCTTCACTTCTGAACCGCCAGGAAGTTGGGCGTGATATGGAAAGAATTCTGCTTTTTTATGAAAATATCGGCTATTTTGACGCATCTGTTGATACAACCATTGTTGAATACAGGGAAAACAAAGTTGAGGTTTCGTTTTTGATTGAAGAGGGAAAGGTTTCCAAAATCAGAGACGTGATGTACTCCGGACTGCCTGAATTCGAAGCAGAATCAAAAATTCAGGACTTCTATGATCAAAGTAATTTCAAAGCAAAGGCCATCAACGATTCTACTTTCCGTTATGATCAAGACTATAACGCTGTTACCCTGAGGAATGAACAAACCAGGATTATTAACTTTCTAAAAGATCATGGTTATGCGTCTGTTCAGCGCGACTCAGTAAAGGCTCTTATCCGAAGAGATCCTGAAAACCGCACCACCCTTGATGTGCTGTTTGCTATGAATCCGGGACGGATATATCAGTTCGGAAATGTCTTTGTCACTATAAAAGGCCCGGGTGACGAAGCTGTATTTCCGGTGGCCGATACAATCTCGAGCAGTGAGTTTACAGAAAATAATAAAATAATCCTCGTTGAAAAGCAGGAATCTGCGCAAACCAAAACCGAACTCGTTACTAATGTACTTCGGTTTAAAGCCGGTGATATATTTAACCAATCGAAATACATTGAAAGTGTCAACGAATTCCAGAGCCTTGGTATGCTGTTTATTAGCCGTTTCGGGCTTAACGAAGAGAGCTCTTTACCCGACCTTTCAAAAAAGGAGATACCCGTTTATTTCGATTTTCAAACAGTTCCAAAACATTCTGTAAGAACAGAGCTGTTTGGAATGCGGAGATTCGGTTTCGGCTCGGGAGCCGGCATCAATTACACCAATAACAATGTATTTGGCAGGGCCGAAAACCTGACTATCGGATTAAACGGCAATTTTGAGTTTGTAACTCCCGGAACATTGAGAGAGATTGTACCGCCCGATGATCAAAATCAAAGAGATGTAAATCCCACAATTTTCAGAACGTTTGAAGCCAATGTCGACTATTCCGTTCCAAGGCTTAATTTTCCTTTTGCCTCATTAAACAGGAAAGACCCGTTCAGAAGCTCACGTACTCGATATACCCTTACATACAGCCAATCCGACCAATTATTTTTTGATGTTAATTTCGACCTTCGGTTTAACCTGAGATATGAAGTTTCGCATTCAGACAGGTTTACCAGCATTATTGACCAACCTGAAATGGATATTGTAGATACAAACCCTTCTTCCCAATTCAGGCAAAACCTTATCGATGAATTCGGTGAAGGGTCATTTGAACTTGAAAGAATAGAAGAAGATTTCCGTCCGCAATTCTCGTCAATCTTCAGGTACACGCTGCGCGATTCCGATACCGATATCCTGAAAAGAAATTTTGGCCATTTTCGCGAATATTCCGTTTCTGTAGGAGGAAATTTCCCCTTTTTGCTCGACCGTTTTGTATTTACTCCCGGTGAAGTGGAAGAAACCATTCCCTCTCCTTTCGGAATTTCATCCAATGATCTTTCTTACAGCCGGTTTTTTAAACTGACAGCCGATTTCAGGCGATACATACCATTTGCCTCAAATTCTGTTTTTGCCTACCGTTTATTTGCCGGATATGCTCATCCGTATGGGCAGAGCAGGACCATTCCGCTAAACCGAAGGTTCTTTGCAGGTGGAAGTAACGATATTCGAGGCTATGCGCCTTTCAGGCTCGGGCCAGGGGCGATTGCACCCGAAGACGTAACCATAAACGGGGGGGAAATTAAACTGGCTGCTTTCACTGAAATGAGGCAAAGTTTTATTGAGAACCTGTTATCAGCAGAATGGCAAATTGCATGGTTTACGGATGCCGGAAACATTTGGTACGGACCGCGTAATAATTTCAGGGACGAAGAGAACCGCAATATACTTGAAGATGGTAAATTCAGGTTCGAAAATTTCATTGAACAGATTCCGGTCTCCAGCGGGCTTGGTATCAGGCTTGACTGGGAGTTCCTGATTGTGCGTTTTGATTTTGCTTTCAGAATCAACGATCTGCAAGAGGGATGGTTTAAAAACAAGAATGCTTTTTTCAGTTTTGGTATCGGGCACTCATTTTAGTGTTAAGTCAACTGTAAACCCGCAAAGTTTTATCTCGGAGTTGCTTCTATTTATCTAACGTACTGCCATTTCAGAAAAGAAACTTTGCGGGTTTCTTACGACAGATTATAATTTACACAACACTAGCAACTCATTCAAACATACTTCAAATTCCGAATCAGTAATAAATAAATTATATTCAGGTGAATAGTTGCCGGTATTATGTCAATCTTAATTCGGCCTTTCTGTGAAGTAAGTAATATATCCCCAATAACCGCAAGCCCCGAACGCTTTCGGGATGACTCATTTATTTTAAAATCAATCTTTTATAATTACTCTTGCGGATTTTAGGATATCTGTTTTTTTTTATAGTTGACTTATCACTAATTATCAATTTATGTTTATGCTTTATGGCTAATAAAGAGTTGCTCGGAAAATATAAAAATCAGTCCAAATTACTTCTTAAATCCCGCTTTCTGAAAAACCTGAGTGTTTTTGAAAGGTATGAATTTTTACAGCTATGCCACCGGCGAAAGTACAATGAAGGCGAGTATATCTACTATCAGAATGATCCCGGCACGGGAATGTATTTTATTGAAGAAGGAAGAGTAGAGCTTAGCGTTGTTAACAACATCAATGATCCTGAAAAAGGCAGTGCAACTCACGAATTGGAACCTCCCGAAAGCTTCGGGGCAATGTCGATCGGGTATGAGCTCAGAAGAATGTCATCGGCAAAATGTATGTCCGATTGCACATTGCTCGGTTTTTTTAAACCCGATTTTGAAACACTAAAAAAGCGCCATCCTGAAATAGCCATTAAATTTATAGAGACAATTTCAACCATTGCTATGATGCAGCTTGAAAAGACAATGAGAAAATTGTGCGAGTCAGCCGATACCAAAACGGCTTTTTCAATACAGTTTGAAACATATTACAGTATTAACCGGGATAACGATCTTGAATGAATGTTAAAAAAGGAGACTTGCTTGAGGTAAATATAGAATCCGCCGCATTCAAGGGAAAAGGATTGGCCAAGGCAAACGGTTTGGCAATTTTTATTCCAAATACTGCCCCCGGCGATACCGTAAAGACCCGGATAGTCAAAAAGAAGAAAAATTACTGTGAGGGCAAACTGGTGGAAATTACCGATCCTTCACCCCACAGGATTACTCCCCGATGCAGGCATGCACTGGTATGCGGCGGGTGCACTTGGCAATATCTTTCCTACGAAGATCAATTGAAAATCAAAGAACAACAGGTAAGAGATCATATTGAACGGATTGCAGGCCTCTCGCCTGATCTCGTTCAGCCTATTATCGGTTGCAACCGTCATTTCTATTACAGGAACAAAATGGAGTACAGCTTCGGCATACGGAGATGGCTTACGGAAAAAGAAATAAAAAGCGATGAATTTATCGACGATTACGGGTTTGCTGCCGGCCTTCATGCACCCGGACGTTTTGACAAAATACTTGACCTGAAGGAATGCCATCTTCAAGACAAAATCTCATTTGAAATACTGGATTTCGTAAGATCCTGGTGCATGAGAAACGGTGTTCCTGCTTTCGATACCATAAAAAACAAAGGCTTTATGAGGCACCTCGTAATTCGAAACTCATATTATACCAATGATCTTATGGTCAACCTCGTTACTTATAAAGATGATCCGGAGCTGATTCACCGGCTTTCAGACGAACTTAAAGGTAACTTCGGTGAGATCACAACAATAGTAAATAATATTAACGACCAGCCGAACCCTACGGCAACAGGGAGGATAGAACACACGATCTTCGGGCCCGGTTATATTACCGATAAAATCGGAAAGCATGCTTTCAGAATCGATGCAAATGCATTTTTTCAGACCAATACCAAACAGGCTGAAGTTCTGTATGAAACAGCCCGCAAATTTGCCGAATTATCTGAGGATGAATTGTTATTTGACCTCTACTGTGGAGTTGGGACGCTCACCCTGTTTCTGGCTGATGAATGCCGCCAGGCTGTAGGAATTGAACTTTCGGATACAGCCATAAAAAACGCCCGTTCAAATACCAAACAAAACAAAGTACCAAATACATCCTTTATTACCGGTGATATGAAAGACACTTTTAACGCATCGATTCTTGAAAAACACGGCAAGCCCGATTGCATCATTACCGATCCGCCGCGGGCCGGCATGCACCCAGATGTTGTTACGAGACTAAAAGAACTTGCCGTATCCAAATTGGTTTACGTTAGCTGTAATCCTTCAACCATGTCACGTGACCTGAAAGAGCTTAATGAAGTATACACAATTGAGGAGGTGCAGCCTGTAGATATGTTTCCTCAAACCTATCACATTGAAGCTGTTGCCCGGCTTACAACCAAAAAAGTTCAATGAATCGTACAGATGTGAATATTCAGCCGTATTCGTTCTGCTTATCATGAAGAAAAAAGTAATCGTAATTGGAGCAGGTATTGGCGGACTGGCAATTTCCGCACTTCTTGCCAAAAATGGCTTTGACGTTCAGGTAATTGAAAAAAACAGCAGAGCCGGCGGCAAAATGAATCTGCACAAAGCTCTGGGATACCGCTTTGATACCGGGCCCAGCCTGCTTACCATGCCCGATGTGATCGATACACTTTTCGAACATTGCGGGAAAAAGAGGACTGACTTTATTGAATTCGAACCGGTATCACCGTTATGCAGATATTTCTATCCCGATGGTAAAATATTTGACAATTACAGCGACCTGAACAAAAACAATGAGTCACTCGATAAAATTGCACCGGATGAAACCGGAGCCTACAAAAATTTTCTGGATTATTCCGCCGGGCTTTTCGAAAAAACATCAGGTGCTTTTCTGTTCAACCCCCTTTATGATACATCTGATTTTGGCGAGCTTAAACTGAAGGATTTTTTCGGGATCGATGCCTTTACAACTGTTTCAAAGCGAGTTGACAAATCTTTCCAAACGCAATACCTTCGCAAGTTTTTTAAACGTTTCACCACCTACAATGGCTCATCACCTTATCAGGCTCCTGCCACACTTAACGTAATCCCACATGTTGAAATATCTATGGGTGCCTATTATGTGAAAGGCGGTATCTACCGGTTAGCCTCGGCTTTAGAAGAACTTGCTACGGAACTTGGCGTTAAGATCATGTATGACAATACTGTAAAAGAAATAAATACTGAAGACAGAAAAGTGACCGGCGTGCATTTGGAAAACGGAACTACTTTAAATTCCGGCCTCGTTGTTGCCAACAGCGATGCGACCGAAACACTTTTGAATCTTTTACCTGCTCATTCCGTATCCCCGGCAACAAGATACAAGCACCAAAAACTGGAACCATCGTGTTCCGGATTTGTGCTTTTACTTGGCGTCAGCAGATCTTACGATATGCTGCGCCATCACAATATCTTTTTTCCTGAAAATTACAAAAGTGAGTTCAGGCAAATTTTTGTTGAAAAAAAATTACCGGATGATCCGACAATTTATATCGCAAACACTTCATTCACTGATAAAAGCCACACACCTGAAGGCCACTCCAATTTATTCATACTGGTAAATGCTCCGTATGTTGACCAGGAACAGAACTGGCAGCACCTTGCTATGCAATATCCCGAAACCATAATATCAAAACTTGAATCATGCGGGCTTGATGATCTTCGTAAACATATTGAATACCGGCATGTTATTACACCTTTGGATTTTTTGAACAAATATCGTTCAAATAAAGGAAGCATCTACGGCACTTCATCAAATTCGGTACTGTCTGCTTTTATGCGGCCGCGCAACAAGTTCAGGGAGATAGACGGGCTGTATTTAGTGGGTGGCAGCACTCACCCCGGAGGAGGTATTCCCCTGGTTACATTGTCTGCCATGCACGCATTTGAGTTGATTAAACGATATGAAAACGATTGAATCTGATAAGTATGGAGAAGCTTGAACAAAACAGTAACAATGGATCCCGTGCATTGAAAAATGCTGCGAATACAACCCGGCGTCAATTTAAAAAGCTTTGGAAGATAGTTTCAGCTCATACCGGGTTTGATAAACTTGTAGCAGATTCCAAAAAGGAGAAATCTGTTAAGCCGGTAAAACCTCCTGCAAAACACTCATTTATCTTATTCATACTACAGCTTGTACCCTGGCTTTTAGCTCTCCTGTTTGGCGTCTCTTTCATCTGGGATTTCGATGGGTATGCAGTCGGCATTCCGGGCTTCCGTTACCCGCTTGACGGTCTGCTGAGAATCATCAGCATCAGCGGATTGATCGGTTTTTTGACAAACTGGATAGCAATAACAATGCTCTTTCGTCCCTCAAAAAAACGCCCTCTGCTCGGACACGGACTGATTCCGGCTCATAAGGAAAGAATTGCATTCAGGCTGGCATCCGCTGTTTCTGAGGATCTGATCAATCCTGAAATTATCAAGAGAAAAATACATGAGTCGGGTATTATCACACGTTATCGTGAAAAATCCCTGGATTGGTTCAAAAATATTATTGATGATCCCGGCTTCAGAACAGATATAAAAAATTGGGTGGTTGAATATTCGAATGATATTCTTGCAGATCCCGATATTCGTTCGAATCTTGCCCGGCAGGCAATCAGCGAAATAGATGAGGCACTGGTAAACCGTTCACTCGAAAAAGCCGCACTGAAAACCTACACCTTCTTGCGGGGACGGGAAATGCAGGATATCATCGAAGATGCAATTGCTGAAATACCTGCTGCCGTCGAAAAAGGGCTGGATAACCTGGATCATGTTTTAGACAAACTTCCTGAAAAAATCGATGAACAGGCAGAAGCCATTGAGGAGATGGTTACAATTCTGCTTTATAAGCTGGTTAATCAGCTCGATGTTCATGCCCTGGTTGAAGATAATCTCAAAAATTATGATGAGGGCAGGCTCGAAAATATGATCCGTGGTGCAACCAATGAGCAGTTACGCTATATTCAATATCTTGGAGCTGTTTTGGGTACCATTGGCGGATTTGTGATCTGGCAGCCGGCTGTCAGCCTGGGTTTGATCCTGGTCCTCCTCTCAGTCATATATTTAGCTGATTTCCTGATCGGTAAGTTTCAGCCTGATTCCGGAATTCGGTAAATTTTGATAAATCCAAATTTTACAAATTCAATTAGTTATAAACCATGCAGCCAAGTTCGTCATATAAAGAGTTTTTAAAGCTTGTTTCAATTTTAAGAAAAGAATGTCCGTGGGATAAAAAACAGACACATGATTCTCTCAAAGACAATTTAATTGAAGAAGCCTATGAAGTAGTGGAAGCCATTGAATCAAAAGATTTTGATGAACTAAAAAAAGAGTTGGGTGACCTGTTTCTCCATATAGTATTTCAGGCGGAGATGGCTTCTGAAAAAAACAAATTTACCATGGCCGATATAATTGAAAGCATCTCCGAAAAACTGATCCGGAGGCACCCCCATGTTTTTGAAAATGTGAACGTCTCGGATGATGATGAAGTGGCAGCAAATTGGGAAGCCATCAAGATGCAGGAAGGAAAAAAGTCCGTGCTTGACGGAATACCCAAACATCTGCCGGCACTGATCAAAGCTCAGCGAATGCAGGAAAAAGCAGGCAATGTCGGTTTTGACTGGGCTGAATGGAAACTTGCCTGGGAGAAACTGGATGAGGAGATAGACGAATGGAAAATGGCCGTTGAAGAACAGGAAAAGGAAGAACAGGAAGATGAATTTGGCGATTTGCTTTTCTCTCTTGTAAATGTAGGCCGGCTGCTGGAACTTAATGCAGAATCTTCACTTCGTTCATCAATCAGAAAATTCGACACAAGATTCAGATACATTGAAGAAAAACTGAACGAAAAAGAGAAATCAATAACCGACTCCACCCTGGAAGAGATGGATCAGCTTTGGAATGAAGCCAAAAAATTTGATTGAATGGATTTGTTAGAAAAATATGAACATGTTCCCTGCATGGAATCTTCATAAATATTCACACTTTTCTTACCTTTAAGATTACTTGTTTTCAATGTATTCATTCTTAATCAGGAGTAAATGAATTCCTGATGGCTTAACCGGATTCCGGTTTTACAACCTGCCGGCTTAAAGATACGTCAGGCTTGAAATATTGGTTCTATTAATACACTGGGTGATACAAATTTAACCGGCAATTTAAACTTACTAACTCAAATTAAGCATCAATGGCTGAACACAATTTACAAGAACTTGGAATCGACACAGAAGAATTTCCATACATCAACAGAGGGCTTGAGGGCATTGTAGCCTTTACTACTACCAAAAGTTTTATAGACGGTAAGAAAGGTGAATTGATTTATTCAGGCTACAATATTGACACACTCGCAGAAAATGCCACATTTGAGGAAGTATGTTTTTTACTCTGGCATGACAGGCTGCCCGACAAAAAAGAGCTTGAAGAGCTGAATAAGCAACTTATTGCAGAACGCAGGCTGCCAGAACCTGTCTTAAGCTATATTCGTAATACAAATAAGCAAGCCGAACCGATGGCTGTGTTGAGAACGGCTGTTTCGATGCTCGCCGATTACGCTCCTGAACCAACAGGTGATCAAAAAGCAGATAATTTGAACCATGCAATTGCCATGACTGCACAGATGCCATGTATCGTTGCTGCTTTCAACAGGGCCAGAAACGGTAAAGACATAGTTGAACCTCTCGAAGTGGGAAGTACTGCTTTTAATTTCCTCTATATGCTCAACGCTTCCGAACCCGGTACAGCGGCTGAAAAAACAATGGACCTCTGCCTGATTTTACATGCCGAACATGGAATGAACGCCTCCACATTTACAAGCCGCACCATTTGCTCCACTCAGTCCGACATGTATTCGGCTGTTACCGGTGCCATAGGTGCTCTTAAAGGACCTCTGCACGGCGGCGCAAACACCGCGGTTATGAACATGCTGCTTGAACTTGAGAAACAGGCAGACAATGCTGATCCCGTCAATTTCACAAAGAAAAAACTTGCCAATAAAGAAAAAATAAGCGGTTTTGGCCACAGAGTATATAAGACGCTTGACCCCCGGGCCAGATTACTCAGAGGCATGTCGAAACAATTATCGGAAGAAACCGGCCATGAGACTTTGTATGAATGGTCGGAAGCCATTCTCAAAACTATGAAAGAAGAGAAAAACATCGACCCGAATGTCGACTTTTTTTCTGCTACGGTTTATTACTCTATTGGTATCCAGCCGGATCTTTTCACATGCATTTTTGCAATGAGCAGGATCACGGGCTGGACGGCACACTATCTCGAACAGAGTGATAACAATCGTCTTGTACGCCCAAGAGCCCATTATATCGGTGAGAAAAACCTTGATTGGATCCCTGTAGATAACAGGTAACCTATTAGCCTGCCGGTTTATGCGGATAATTCTAACATTAAATCTTGCACCCGTCTAAATCCTGCTGAAAGCAACAATGGCGTTGTGTCCGCCAAATCCGAAAGTATTGCTCATAGCTACATCAATTTTTTTCTCAAGTGGTTCATCCAGTACTATTTGAAGTTCTGATGGTATTACCGGGTCAATTTTTCCCACATTGATTGTAGGCGGTATGGTATTTTCATTTATTGCCTTAATGGAGGCGATGGCTTCGGCTGCACCGGCAGCTCCCATGAGGTGCCCCGTAACTGATTTGGTTGCACTGATATGAAGTTTATCAGGTTGATTTCCGAATACGCATTTGATGGCTTTCAGCTCGCTGATATCCCCGATGGGTGTTGAAGTGGCATGGGCATTCAGATAGTCAATCTGCTCCGGATTTAATGATGCGTCTTCAAGTGTTTTTATCATGGCCATACATGCTCCTTTACCCTCGGGATGCGTGGCAGTAAGATGATAGGCATCGGCAGTCATAGCTGCTCCTTTAACTTCAGCATATATTTTTGCACCTCTTTTTTTGGCATGCTCGTACTCTTCCAAGATTAATGCGCAGGCTCCTTCACCCATTACAAAACCATCTCTCTCTATGTCAAAAGGCCTTGATGCTTTTTCGGGATCGTCATTGCGGTTAGACATTGCCTTCATTGCTGAAAATCCTCCAAATGAGGCTTCCGTTATAGGTGCCTCGGATCCCCCGGTAACTATGACACTTGCCTTTCCAAGCCGGATATAGTTAAGTGCATCCATGATTGCTGAATTTGAGGTTGCACATGCAGAGACCGTACAAAAGTTGATTCCCATTAATCCGTATTTTATGGATATAAGACCGCCTGCAAGATTTGAAATCAGTTTAGGTATAAAGAACGGATTGAACCGCGGATTATATTCGTTATTTGTATACTGCTTTACTTCGTCTTCGAAAGTCAGCATACCCCCCTGTCCTGTTCCCCATATCACTCCCGTTTCATATGGGTCTGTTTTTTCAAAATCAATCCCTGAATCCTGAACCGCCTGGTCTGCTGCCACAAGTGCATAGCGTGTAAAGGGATCTGTTCTCTTAATTTCCGAATGGCTTAGATATTCCGTAGGATCAAAACTCTTTAATTCACACGCAATTTGTGTTTTGAATTTGGATGGATCAAAGTTTTTTATTCTTGCAGCACCGGATTTGCCCTTTAAAAGATTTTCCCAAAAAGTATCTACGGTGTCTCCAATGGGGGTTAAGGCTCCAAGACCTGTAACTACGACTCTTTTCATACGAATGTTAGTGATATTTAAGTTATGAAATTGATCAAATATTTAACCAATCAGGTGGGTTATTCCTGCCTCCACATTCCGGTCATGATGAATAATTCAGTCCTGAATGTATAAATAACACCTGCACCAAACTGATTTCAGGCATAAAGATAAGCAATTCGGGTTATGCCAAATGTATCATTTTATTAAAATTCAGAATTTCTTGTGTCCCCTGATTTCAGTATTAAATCTGTACACATTTGACGAGGCCGTTAAAAAGAGATGCGTATTTTCAGGCCCTCCCCAGGCCAGGTTGGTGATTTGTTCCTCGAATTCAATTGTTTTAATCCGGTTTCCATCCGGGTCAAATACAATAAGGCCATTAGGCCCGGTGGTGTACAGATATCCATTTGAATCCACTTTCATGCCATCGGCTCCGCCCTTGTCGCCCATGGCACCAATGTTCACAAAATTTTCAGGACCGGATAGTTCTCCGTTTTCATTTACACTGAATACAATAATATCACCGGTTCTTGAATCATTTACATACAATTTTGTCTCATCCGGTGATAAAACGATGCCGTTCGGATGGGTAAATTCATCATATACCAAATCCGGTTCTCCACCCGGAGTCAGTTTATAAACACCGCTAAACTCAAGTTCCCGCTCCTCATCGCTCACTCCAAAAGGAGGATCGGTAAAATATATAGTGCCGTTTGAATGCACAGTAAGATCGTTCGGGCTATTCAGCCTTTTCCCATTATAGGAATCTGCAAGAACTTCCGTTTGCAATTCTTCCGTAACCCGGCTCACTCTGCCTGCATGTTGGGCAAGCAGCAAATTGCCGTTTTTATCTGCAGAAATACCATTTGAATTGCCGGATGGTTCAAGAAATACCTCTGAACCTTCTTCAGGGTGCCATTTGTAAACACGATTAGCAGGTATATCACTAAATAACAGAAATCCGTCGGGATGCCAGTAAGGCCCTTCCGTAAACCTGTATCCGTCCGAAATTAATTCAGGCTCACCGAGGGAAAACGTCTCGCCGGAACTGTCCTGCTCCTTTGTGCAGGAATTAAACATAAAAGTTACAATCAAAAGGAAAGAAAGGTTAAGGAACGGAGATTTCATATACTGACATTTTAACATTTGAATTACATAATTAAATTGATACACAACCCAGTCTGTTCAAATGTAAGAAAAAAATATGATGAAGATTTTCATGAATTTTTGGAGGCAGGAAAATCTGGATATTATAAAAAAAAGCCCGGCTGAAATTTTCATTCAGCCGAGCTTAAACTGCATTTTTTAATCAAGTTACTATTGTCATGTCAACCATAAACCCGCAAAGTTTAATCTTACTATTGCTGCCATTTTATTAATACAATGCCATTACAGAAAGGAAACTTTGCGGGTTTTATCCGACATTTTATAATTGACACAACACTACTTGACAAATAACATTTCCCTGTAAATTGGAAGCGGCCAATAGTCATCGGCTACATATCTTTCAAGGAAGTCGATGGCGTCCCTGATTTCAGACATAACAGGGATCAGCTTCTCTTTATAATAAGTCGCTTTCACTTCAATATCTTCCCCATTCGTGCCCTTTTGAACATCTCTCAGCTTCACAAGTGCAGCGTCAAGTTTATTGAGAGCTTCGTTTACCGTATTCAGCATATGCTCGGAGCCGTTGTTTTTAAGCCCGAGCGCTTTGGTTTCTTTAACGGTCTCTGTCAGCTCATTGATGTATCTCACGGCAGCCGGAAATACCATGGTTTTTGCAATTGACTCGGTCGTATCAATTTCAATATTCAGAGTCGTAATATACTGTTCAAGCCAGATTTCCTGGCGGGAAAGCAGCTCGCGTTTTTTTAAAACGGAATACTTCTCAAAGAGCTCGATATTCTTGTCATCACTGAGAAGCGGAAGTGCATCTGCTGTCGTTTTGAGATTAAGCAAGCCCCTGTCTGCAGCTTCTTTTTGCCATTCCTCAGAATAACCATCTCCGTTAAAAATAATCTTTTCAGAATCCTTAAAGCTTGATCTTAACACAAGCCGTAAGCTTTCCTCTAAATTCTCGCTTTTGAGTTTTGATTCGAGTTCAGTGCAAAGTTCATCAATGGCTTCAGCTATGATGGTATTAAGAACCACAATCGGGAAGCTAACCGACTGACTTGAACCTACAGCGCGGAATTCAAATTTGTTACCGGTAAAAGCGAAAGGAGAGGTTCTGTTTCTGTCGCCGGCATGTTTTGGAAGATCCGGCAATACGGGAGAACCGAGTCCGAGCAACCCACCCTGTTTTGAATTTTTAAGGCCGCCGTTCAGCAGTTGCTTCACCACATCTTCAAGCTGTTCCCCGATATAGGCGGATAGAATAGCAGGTGGCGCCTCGTTGGCCCCCAGCCTGTGGTCATTAGATGCACTTGCAATGGCAATTCTCAACAAGTCCTGATGCTTGTAAACCGCTTTCAGCACAGCGGCAAAGAAGAAAAGGAACTGCATATTATCATGCGGATTATCCCCGGGCTCCAGCAAATTAAGGCCGGTATTTGTAGTCATCGACCAGTTCAGGTGTTTCCCGCTGCCATTAAGACCATCAAATGGTTTTTCATGAAGCACACATTCAAGGCCATACTTTCTTGCAACACGTTTCAGGGTTAACATCATCAATTGCTGATGATCTGCGGCGATATTGCATGTTTCAAACAGGGGAGCAATTTCGAACTGGCTTGGCGCCACTTCATTATGTCGTGTTTTCACTGGGATACCAAGCCTGTAAAGTTCCCGTTCAGCATCAAGCATAAAGGAAAGCACTCTTTCCGGAATAGACCCGAAATAGTGATCATCCAGTTCCTGTCCCCGGGGAGGTTTGGCACCTACAAGTGTTCGTCCTGAGGTCATAAAATCCGGCCGGCGATAGAAAAATTCCTGGTCAATCAAAAAGTATTCCTGTTCACATCCAACTGTGGAAATTACACGGCCGGCATCCACGTTAAAAAGTTTCAGAGCCCGCAAGGCCTGGGCATTTAAAGCCTCAACACTTCTCAGAATTGGTGTTTTGTGATCGAGTGCCTCACCCGTCCATGAAGCAAAAGCCGTGGGAATTGCGAGGTAAGATCCATTCTGGTTTTCAATAATAAATACGGGGGAAGTTGGGTCCCATGCCGTATATCCCCGCGCTTCAAAAGTTTGCCGGAGGCCACCACTTGGAAAACTCGATGCATCCGGTTCACCCTGAATCAGGTCTTTGCCGGAAAATTCAGCAATTGCGCCCCCTCCCTGGTTCGGGGTGATAAAGCTGTCATGTTTCTCAGCCGTAAATCCTGTTAACGGCTGAAACCAGTGAGTAAAGTGGCTGGCACCTTTTTCAGTTGCCCAGTCTTTCATGGTTACTGCCACTGCATCCGCAACTGCACTGTTCAGAGGTTCCCCCTCTTCAATCGTACCTTTTAATTGTTTCCAGGCTTCTTTTGGCAATCGTGCTTTTAAGCCGTCGAGAGTCAGGGTATTTTCACCAAAAATCTCTGTTATATGCATTTGATTTTGGCCGTTTGGACCCGGCTGCCACGCCTTGGCGGCGGCCAACGTATCATATCGTTGCGTAGGTGTTGTTTTAGACATCTTAAATTTACTGTAAGGTTATGGAGTTATATGACCTAACAAATATAAAGTGATTTAAAATAAATACAAATATTTTAATTTAATTAATCGTTTTTTTCTAAATTATAAACGAAATTATTTTAATTAAATTAAATAAATTATATTTAGAAGCGCTTTCAGAATCACTATACTTTATAAATTTAAGTCGTATAAAAAAAATTATTAATTATTAAAGAACCATGACCTTAATTTTTATAACCGAACAACGAACCACAAACAACACACAACAAACCTGCGAATCCGGTAAAAATATAATGTAACGAGACTGTTTAGTATTTTTGGCCACACTACACATTAAATCTGAACAACATCACATCCCCGTCTTTAACTTCATAATCCTTTCCTTCCTGACGCATTTTCCCTGCATCCCTTGCTGCTTTTTCGGAGCCAAGGGTAGAATAGTCTTCAAATGAAATTGTTTCTGCCCTGATAAAACCTCTTTCAAAATCAGAATGAATAACCCCTGCGGCCTGGGGAGCTTTTGTGCCTTTTTCAATAGTCCAGGCTCTTACTTCCTTTGGCCCGGCTGTAAAATAAGTGATTAATCCCAATTCACTATAGGCTGCCTGAATCAGCCTGTCAAGCCCGGCACTTTCTATTCCCATTTCACTCAAGAACATTTCCTTTTCCTCTTCATCAAGCTCAGCGATTTCAGCTTCAATTTTGGCACAAAACATCACCACTTCATCTTCATGTACGGAAGCTATTTTTTTTACTTCATCTACAAACTTGTTTCCGCTTTTCACATCTTCTTCCGGAACATTACAGGCATAGAGCACAGGTTTGGCAGACAGAAGAAAGAGATCCCTGAATGTTTCCTCATCCCCCTCTTTAAATGTTCTTGCAGAGTTGCCATTTTCAAGATATTCCCTCAGCCTTTCTACTTTATTGAGTTGCCGTAATACATCTTTATCCCCGCCTTTTGCATTTTTTTTCAGATTTTCCACCCGTTTTTCGACCGACTCGAGATCTTTTAAAATGAGCTCGTCCTCAATAATCCGGATATCTCTTTCGGGATCTACAGAACCCTCTACATGAATGACATCAGGATCATCAAAACACCTGACAACATGAATAATTAAATCCACTTCCCGGATGTGGGAAAGAAATGCATTGCCTTTTCCCTTTCCTTCCGATGCACCTTTTACAAGCCCGGCGATGTCCACAAATTCGATACTTGCCGGCACCGTCTGCTTCGGCTGGACAAGTTCTGTAAGCCTGTCAAGCCTTTTATCCGGGACAGGCACTTGCCCTACATTGGGATCTATCGTACAAAATGGAAAGTTGGCTGATTCCGCACCTGCATTGCTTAACGCATTAAATAAAGTGGATTTGCCAACATTCGGCAAACCTACAATTCCGCATTTTAAACTCATTTATATATTTTCAAATTTAGATTTAAGTTGTGACAACTCTATAAGTGTTGTGTTAATCATAAATGCCGGATAAAGCCCGCAAAGTTTCCTTTCCTAAATGGCATTGTATTAATAAAATGGCAACAATAGAAAGATCAAACTTTGCGGGTTTACGGTTGACTTAGCATGATTAAGGATGGAACAGAAAGTCATTCCGGTTGCGTTCTGGACAGCTTGGCAGCATTTAATGATCACAAAGCATTTTAATCAAGAGATAACTGCTGAATAAACTTTTCGTCAGGCAGTACCACTGCAGTTAACTTACCGTAACCCAACTCGTTGTAAACACATCCGGTATCGATTCCAATCATTTTCTCTTTTTGGATAGGATGAGACCGTGGCGTGTGGCCAAAAACAACTGTTTTCTCCCAATTGGTTTCAAATACGTTCAGATGTTCGCGTCCCCACAAAAAATAGTCGAAATATTCCGGGTTTTGGGTACTTTCGGATAGCGGCACTTCAGGGGGAGCACCTGCATGAGAAAAAAAGTAATTCTCGGTATTATAATATAATTTCGTTTTTCTGTAAAAATAGAGATGGTTATCAGGCAGATAATAATTATCTTCGCTCGAATCATAAGATTCAAGCGTGCTTTTGCCCCCGTTAATCAGCCATAGTTTCATTTGGCCTTTATCTACCGCATCAAGCAGCATTTGTTCATGATTCCCGCGGATAAAAACACATTCCCTTTCTTTTTTTACTTCCATTAAAAAATCAATAACCCCTTTTGACGAGGGGCCGCGATCAATATAATCACCCACAAATACGTGTTTGTAATCATTATATGGCTCAAGTTTTTTCCACATTGCCTTCAGAGATTTCAGACATCCGTGTATATCCCCAATGGCTACAATTTTATCAGAACCGGTCATTCTCTGTAGCTTTTTTCAATTAATCCTTTCCCTTTCTTTTGAATGCGTCCTTCCCGGTTCAATGTTTTCAGGGCTCCGTCAAGTATTCCATTTACAAATGTACCGCTTTTGCCGGTACTGAATTTTTTTGCAAGTTCAATAGATTCATTTAAAGTTACCTTTGTTGGAATTTCTTCGAAATAAATATATTCGCAGACAGCCATTCTGAGAATCAGTTTATCAAGAACAGCAAGCCTGCTCATTTTCCAGTTTTTAACCTGGTCTTTTACAACCGAATCGAGTTCTTCGCGGTTTTCAAGAGTGCGAATCAATAATTTTTCGGCAAATACGAGAAGTTCCTTCCTGTCTTCAAGTCTTGGGCGAACAATATTTTTCCGGACTTCCTCCAGGTTATTCCTTCCAACTTCTTGTGCGTATAGAGCCTGTAAAACTACCTCTCGGGCAATGCGTCTTTCAATCATCATTTACTATATATTCGGAAACTTAAGATACAAAGGTTTGGAACGAGCTGAAAATTCGTAATGTACTTTTTTCCGCTTCAATTTATCTTCCGTAGATTTCATTCAAAACTCCGGCAAGTCTGACTCCTGCTTGCAAAAGCCGTTGTTCAACAAGGTCAAAATTTTTGTATCTGTACTCATACCCCAAACGGTTACTCCCATCTAAATCATATACGCGGTTTCGCAAAGACATTGATTCATTTGCCCAATCACGGATGCCTGATGCCTGCCATTCGTTTATTTCTTCTTTTGTGGGATGATTGATTTCTTCGGCCAACTCAGTATAACTCAGTTCTCTCGACCGGATCATATCCGAATCCCAAACTCGGTGAATATTTGATGATTCACCCATCCACTGAACCCTGACATCATTGCCTCCCCTGTCTGTCCCTGTACCCACATGAAGCGGTTGATGAATATCTCCAATCAAGTGAATCACCATTTTCAGCTTTTCCTTTTCTTCAGTTATTGTTAGTCCACCCTCTCTAAGTTCCTTTATCATTGTCTCAAGAGCCCAAATAATATCGCCGTTCGGATTTTTTTCAGTTTCACCATATTCCATGCCATCCGGAATCGTAACCCAGTGCCAGTTATTTGTGTAATCATAGTTGTCATCCGAACGGATATCATCCATCCAGACACTTGCCAGTGCCAGTGATTCATCCCCAAGAATTTCATTAACTTTTTTTTCGGCTTTTTTATTAAGATGAGCCTTGGCAATGTGTCCCGTTACATAATGCCCGATCTGTCCCCAAACGTCTATATTGTTTGCCGAAAACGACAGGACAAGAGCAAAAATAAATATTTGCATACCAGTTTTTATCTTTTATTCAGGTTTTGAAAGTGTGTAATTAAAACTAAGAAATAATTACCATCTTTCGCCTAAAAAACGAATATTATTTCAACTCACATTTTGATGTATCAAATTCTGAACATATTCTTTTTCGTATTCCATACATTCCTGATTTTATTCAATCTGTTGGGCTGGATGTTCCAAAAAACACGTTTTCTGAATATTGTAGCTCTTTCTTTAACTCTGATATCCTGGATTGCTGCCGGAGCGATATACGGTTGGGGTTATTGTCCTGTTACCGACTGGCACTGGCAGGTTCGAAGAGAACTCGGCCTGCATGAAATGCCCGCCTCATATATTAAATTTCTGGCTGATACCTTTACAGGAATGAATTGGGATCCTTATTTAGTAGATTTGTTGACCGTACTTTTTTTTGCAGTTGCTTTTATAACTTCGTCTTATTTCAATATTCGCGATTACAGATCCAGCCATTATAAATCAGGCTGAAGGCCTGAATCAACTCAGCATGAGATAGACAGAGCTACAATCGAGCTTTATAAAATTCGTTCAAATTTACCCTAATACTTAAATGGATATTTATCTGCAAGTTTTGAATTCTACCGCTGGCTGATAATTTTATTTTTGTATTTAGGCCAGGGATTATTTATTCCTAAAATCAATTTTTCCTGATATCCGACAGCTTTTTAAACAGCTCTTTTTCCTTCT
>CAYPZI010000016.1:0-33456 GCA_964415185.1 uncultured Balneolaceae bacterium
CGGTACTGTCGTGTCGTCCACCAGGCGGGGGACTTCGCAATGATCGCGGCTTATTGTTTAAACCCCAGCACTAATCCGAATATCCCCTGCCCGAAACTACAACTACAAATTCACCCTTCGGTTTGTTATCAGACCAATACCGGGCCAGCGATTCAAGTTCTCCCCTTTGGACCTGTTCAAATTTTTTGGTGAGTTCACGGGCAATACAAATCAGCCTGCTTCCCTCACAATAGGTATGCAGCTCCTCCAAAAGCCGAACCAGCTTATGCGGGCTTTCATAACAGACAACGGTAATTTCCGATTCTGCAATTTGCCTGATCCTGGTTTGCCTGCCTTTTTTAGGTGGAAGAAAACCCTCGAACAGGTAGCGGTCGCAGGGCAGGCCGCTTGCCACCAAAGCGGTGGTACAGGCATCGGGACCGGGAATAACCTGTACCTCATGCCCATTCTGATGAGCCGCGCGCACGGCTAAAAAACCGGGGTCGGAAATACCCGGCATGCCGGCATCGCTGATAATCGCAACCGTTTCGCCGGCGTCCAGCAGATTTATGATATGCGAAACTTTTTTGTGTTCATTGTGTTGATGAAATGAAAAAAGAGGCCTGTCGATCGAATACCTTCTGAGCAGAACCGATGATGTCCTGGTGTCTTCACAAGCAATTTTATCAACGGATTTTAAAACATCCGCAGCTCTTTGGGAAAAATCATCCAGGTTGCCAATAGGCGTAGCTACGATGTAAAGAATAGACAAAATCTGACCGGTTTTAAATTAACAATTGCTTGAAAATATAAATGTAATACACTGCCTGTTACGGCACAAAATTTTGAATGTATATTCCAAGTTGCTACCCCACCATAAGTCCATTGTAGAATTATCACTAAAAAAAATCCGTGAACCTCTCGTCATCCGCCAAATCCGCGATTCAAAACTGCGATCCAACCCCATATCGAAATCGTTTCGAACAGCCTCAAGTAAAATTATCCATTTCCGGAGTGAATTTCTTATCTTCGGCATTCACATTTTTTTATTAATTCAAATGCTTCCATAAACATGAATTTTAAACCGTCCGGGATAAACCACATCACACTCCGCGTGAATAAGATAGAGCGGTCACGCGAATTCTATGAAAATATTCTCGGCTTTGAACTTATCCGGCAAATGGGGCAAAGCATGGTTGTTTACCGGATTGGAAAAGAAGATACTCTTGTAGTTGTAGAAGCCGAAACCAGCTACGACCCCAATTCCCGCGATTTCAGAATGGACCATTTCGGATTTTATCTCAATAGTGATGAAGAAGTTGATAAAATGGCACAATATTTCCGGGAAAATGAAGTAACGGTACTGAGCGGCCCGGCCAACCGGAAAAGAGGCCGGTTTGTATTTATCTCCGATCCCGACGGCAATATGATTGAGTTTTTCCATGAAGAGGATTGATGAATCGGTTTAGAGGTTTATGGGTTTAGAAGTTGAACCTTTCAGGACCTCCGGGCGTGCGAACATAGTGAGCACCCCGCAGCGTCCGGGCCAATACCTCTTGAAACCATAATACAACAACATCTTGGCAAAATGTCACCATTCAATCGTATGCATGTTTATGGCATGTTATTTGCACAATATAAACAAAACTAAAAAAGTGAAATGTCAAAGAAAGAAAATTTTATACAGCAAGTTATGAATAAGAATAATCAGGATATCGAATCACCTGGTTCTGAAAATGTTGAAGAGAAGAAATTGAGCGAAGAAACTGCAGAAAAAGAAAATGAGCAACTTCTGGAATTGCAAAACAGGGTGAATGAACTTGAAGCGGAACTCGATGAGGCCAGGAATGCAAGCCTTCGGCGTGCCGCCGAGATGGACAACCTGCGTAAACGGCTTCAAAGAGAAAAGCAGCAAATATTTGAACAGGCAAAAATTTCTGCCCTTGAAGATTTCCTGCCAATAAATGATGACCTGATACGAACTGTTGATGCAATTAAAGAATCGAATGTTGATAAATCACTTGTAGAAGGAATTCAACTGATTGCCAATAAATTTAATACGGTGCTCGAAAAGAAAGGTGTGGAACGAATCGATGAAACCGGTGTGCCGTTTGATGTGAATTTGCATGATGCTCTCTTCCGCCAAAAATCTGAAGATGAAAACATTGAAAGTGATATTGTACTTCAGGTTGTTGAAAACGGTTATAAAATAGATGATAAAACAATGCGTCACGCAAAAGTAATTGTCAGCGAATAAATATTGATCTTACAGCCATAATAATATGTCGAATAAGGATTATTACGAAATTCTAAGTGTTGATAAATCAGCCGGAGAAGATGAAATCAAGAAGGCCTATCGTAAAATGGCGATGAAATATCATCCTGACAGAAACAAGGGGGATGACCAGGCCGCCAAGAAATTCAAACAGGCTTCCGAAGCGTATGAAGTTCTACGCGATCCTCAAAAACGTCAGCGTTATGATCAATTCGGGCACGCCGGAGTAAATGGCGGTTCCGGCCGCGGGTTTGAGAATGCCACATATGAAGACATTTTCAGCCATTTCAGTGATGTATTTGGAGCCGACTTTTTTGGCGGGGACATTTTCGGCGGTGGCCAGCGCTCAAGAAGCAGGCGCAGAAGATCCACAGGCAGGCCCGGTTCGGATATGAAATTGAAGGTAGCACTTACACTTGAAGAAATTGCATTCGGCGCCGAAAAAACACTGAAAGTAAAAAAGCAGGTGAAATGCGATCAGTGCGGCGGAACAGGTGCCGAGACGGAATCCGACTTTGAAACTTGCAGCACCTGTAACGGAATGGGGGAAGTGCGGCAGGTGTCCAAAACAATGTTCGGACAGTTTGTTAACGTGCAGCCCTGTCCCAATTGCCAGGGTGAAGGAAGGATTATCAGAAACAAATGCAGCAACTGCAATGGAGAAGGCCGGGTAAGAGGAGAAGATAAAGTAAAAATCAATATCCCTTCCGGTGTCGCCAATGGCAATTATATTACTATGCGCGGACAGGGCAATGCCGGCATCAGGGGCGGAGAACCCGGCAATCTCATCATCGTCATTGAAGAAAAAGAAAATGAGCATTTTGAAAGAGACGGTAATAACATCTATTATGACCTGATGCTGAGTGTTCCGGATGCCATTCTTGGAACGGATGTCGAAGTACCGACCTTAAAAGGCAAGGCCAAAGTTAAAATTGAACCCGGAACCCAGCCCGGCAAGCTGCTCAGAATGAAAGACCGCGGAATTCAAGGACTCAATAATTCGGGTACCGGTGATCAGCTCATTAAAGTGAAAGTCTATATCCCGAAAAGCAAAGACCTGAGTGATTCAGAACGGAAACACCTGGAAGCATTGAAGAAAGGTGACCATTTCGACGCCGCCAATGCCGAACACCGCGAAAAAAGCTTCTTCGATAAAATCAAAGATGTATTCGGGTAAAAAAACGAAAAACTGACAGAGCAAAAACCTGACAGAGCGTAAACCTGACAGCGTGCGAAGCTCCTGTCAGCGTTGAAGCGGTGGCATGGCTGGAGATAATGAGTTAGTGATCACCTGCATCAAGATTTCGATGATTGAAAGTTGGTGATCACTTGCTTCAAGACCGGCCCTCTTACCATTAATCAAATCTAACTTACTTGTGTCCCATTCTAATTGTACCCCAATCAAATAAGTGGAATCTTTAGTTCAGATTCTCCGGAAAAGATAAAATCCCGGAGATCTACAACAATAATAAACTTTTTATATTATGACAGGCTATGTAGAAGTCTTACAGGTAATCGGTGCCACCATCATTTTCTCCCTGATTTTAACAACTACCAACCGCTATATGCTCAGTCACACTCAGCGACAGGTTGGTTCTGAAGTTGAAATAACAGCCGTGACTCTTGGCCAGGATTTAATCGAAGAAAGCAAACTGCGATTTTTTGACGCTGCTCAAACAGGCGGTAATGTAATAACAAATATACCGGATGATTTTGCCCCGGCTCCCTTTGCAACCGCCACCGACACAACCCGCGAAACCATAGAATCATTTGAAGGGTTCAACGGTTTTACTGAAATCATTACAAACGGATTTGGAGAGTTTACAATCAGTGCTGAAGTCAACTATGTAGAACCGGGGAATTTAAATGTGATTACCAATTCAAAAACCCCGCATAAACGGATGACTGTGACTGTAACACACGAGTCATTAAACAATCCTGTTTCTATCAATTATACAAGAACTTTTAAATAACAAGCCATGAATCTCGGATTAACCACAAGTTTTATTATCGGGGGATTGCTGATGATCATGATCCTCACACTCAATATCCGGATGGGCCAGCATTCATCCGAACTGACGCTTCATGGTATGAGTCAATCAAGCATTGAAGCTGTCTATCAAACCATTGAGTTCGATTTCAAGAAGATCGGCTACGACAGCCTGGCGATTGAAAATCCAATTACAGTGGCTGATTCAAACCGGATAGAATTTCTTTCCAATCTTTATGATGAAAGTATGGGAACATGGCGAACCGTTCGATGGGAATACACTGATGATGTTCCCCCCAATACCAATAATCCGAACCACAGAATTTTGGAACGCGATGTAGACGGCGATGAAACTGAAATCACAGTTGGAATTTCCCGGTTCAGGCTAAACTACTATACGGCTACAGGCGAAACCCCGATGAGTTATCCTATCAGCGGGTCACAGCTCGAAGATATTGCAAGAATCGAAGTAATCATTGAAACACAACCGAAGGAAGGGCTGCCCAGGCCCGGCGGCGGAACCTACTTTCCCACCTCTTCATGGAGGAAAGTGATTGTGCCGGCAAATATTAATTTAAATTAAACAGGTGAGAATATGGGA
Organism: uncultured Balneolaceae bacterium; assembly: GCA_964415185.1. GTDB lineage: Bacteria > Bacteroidota > Rhodothermia > Balneolales > Balneolaceae > CAYVBJ01. The sequence goes on from CAYPZI010000016.1 coordinate 4,846, forward strand.
CGAGCAATGTTAATTATCGTAACCGGTGTGCTGGTGTCAGTTGGAATCACACAAGCCGGAATGTTTGGAAGGCTATCAACAATGGACAATCACAGTGCAAGTTACTCTGAACGGGTACAGGCAGTAAATACGGCGCATGCCGCTACCGACCTGGCCGTTGACCGTCTCAGGGATGACCCGGACTGGAGAACAGGCGGCAATCCCTGGCAGGTAGAGGTTGATGGCGCATTTGCAGATGTTGAAGTGGAAACCGTCAGGCCCGAGACGCTCAGCGTTACGGCAACCGCAGTGGTTAATAACCGCAATCATACCGTAAGAACCATCTTCAGGGAACAGGAACAACACTTTGTTCCCAAATTTAAAGCTGCGCTTGATATCATGACAGACCTTTTTAATTTCGATGTAAATGGTAATGCAGCCGAAATCAATGGTACCTCAACCGAAAATGGCTGCCCCGCTGTGCCAGGTATTTCCGTACCCAGCGATATAAGTAAAAACAAGGTAGACCCCTATGACAATTTAATTACAGGTGATCCCAAAATTGATGTCAATCCGGAATCAAATTTCGATGAAATCAGCAAGCTGATCAAATTACTTGAAGATCAACAGGGAACGCGGTACCTGCCAAGTGGTAATTACAGGGGCGATTTGGGATCTGCAGATAGCCCTGGTGTCTTTTTTGTAACCGGTGATACTAAAATAAGAGGCAATACGGAAGGATTTGGTATTATGGTTGTCAGAAAAAACGCTACAATAGATTTTCAGAATGGTGATGGTGATGGCGATGGCGATGGTGATGGTGACGGCGATGAAGGTGAAATTTCCTATGGAGACGACGGTTCCCTGGATATCGCCGGTACATTTGATTTCAACGGGCTTGTGATTTTTGAAAATGCCTGGTCCCTAAAAGCAAGTGGTACCCCGGCCATAAATGGATCTGTGGCTGTAGGTACAACAAATGACTGGGAAGATAAAATTGGCATTCAGTTAAACGGTACACCCAAATTCAGGTACAGCTGCCTTGGCCAGCAATACGCTGAAATGGCCTCTGCCAATGTAAATGGCCTTGGGAATAAATATAACGCCCTGAGTATCAGGGAATAAACAGGCTTGAAATTTTATCTACAGACGGTACATAGTTAAAATAAACAAGAAAAATTTAGGAGTGAGTAAACAACAATAAATGCCGGATTTGAATCAATCCGGCATTTTTTTTCCTGCGTAACCGACATATTGGCTTATATTGCATCTTTAATCTTCGACGTTTACTTTTTATAAACAATCATTTTTTTGACTCCCATTTGATGTATACCAGAATTTTATTCCTATTCTCCTTTTATCTCTGTATTTCCTGTTTCTCCTATGCTCAATCTTCATCCGATACAAGAGTTAATGTAACTATTTCAGCTGAAGTGGTTAGCTCAATTGAACTCATAACCGTGCGAACGATACAATTCGACAGGGGATCAGAAAGAGACGGAAGCGTTGTTATCAATCCTGTTAACAGCGGCCGGGCAGGTAAAATGATTGCTCAAGGAGCACCGGATGCAGCTTTCAGGATAACCTTTCTGCGTGAACGGGATTTGGTAAACAGCAGCAACGGTGAAGTCCTCTTCTTCCGTTATATGGTATCCGGAAACGAAGAAGATGACCAGGGTAGTTCTGAATTGCTTGAAGATGATAACCGGGCGTTCAGGTTTAATGAATCCGGCCGGTTTTATATATGGGTAGGCGGAGAAGTCAGTTTGCAAAATGCCTCTCCGGGCAGTTATGATGGAGAATTCACACTCGAAATTGAATATATTTAAAATTTTCATGCGCATTATCCTTTTCATATCAATGTATTTCCTTTTTATACCGGCAAATACATTTGCACAGCCACCGGGAGGCGGCGATCCATCCGACCTGCCAATCACTGTTTCTGAATTAAATAACTCGGATCTCGATTTCGGCCAAATTCTTTCAAATTCGGGCTTACATATCGTTGATATTAACAATTCAAAGGTGCTTGGCATAACAGCAGTCCGATTCCTGGATGTGCTTGTTGAAATCGTGGCTGGAAACGAATTGCTGCTCGACAATAACCCGTCCTGCTCGGGTGACCCTTCGTGCAGTATTCCTTTTACGCTTGATGCGGCTTATGCCAATGAAGGCCAGAATGATCCTGCTCAATCCAAACCATTTACCATTAACGGAAATACCGCTGTTGCATCTTTTCGAATCCGGGAAGGCGGTGGAAATAACATCCCGCCACCCGCTTTCAGAAATCCCGAAAGATTCGAAGAGACAGCTTATATCTATATTTTTGGTTCCATTAACGCCGGATTGGTTGATGGCGGAAGGTATGTGAATAATATTACGGTTACTGTTATACATGATTAGGCTATTACCGATTTATTTTCAATTATTACTTATTCTGATGTTGAAGCCTTCCTTAACCATGGGGCAGTTTTTGGAATTGCAGCTCGAAGTAGAACCCGAACTCACCGTATCCGTCTTGCAGCCACTCGATTTTGGAACGGTTATTACCAATTCAGGAGCCACATCGATTTTACCGGGTGAACCGGGCATGGGCGTTTTCACTATTGAATCCATAAATACACAACAGTTGTTGCTGCATTTTGAAAAACCTGAAAAGCTGAACCATGAAGCGGGCGAGGCATCGATTCCTATAGAAATCAATGCTTCGTTTATGGAATATGATCGTGATAATGTACAATTGGCCCAACCGATTTTAAACAACCCGGAAGAGCTGACCTTAAAATCTTTACCCGGCGACGACAGGCCCGGTGCCTGGTCTAAAGCTTACATCTATATTTATGGCAATATCAATGTGGGAAACATTCCCGAAGGAATTTATTCAGGGGAGCTTGTTTTAAACATTACTTATGAATAAATTCTTTTGGCTTTTACCCCGGCCAATTCTAAAAATTACAGAGTCTTAATTAAAGCTTTATAACTTGGTTCAGCCTTAAGGAGTGGCTATCTTTTTCTTGAGTTATAAACAACAGTTATGGCTCATTTACCCCTAATTTAATGACTCAATACAATGAAAAAATTAATATTATTATCTACAGTAGCAGTATTACTGCTTACATTTCAAAATCAAGCCAATGCTCAAAATAGCGGCAATGCTGATGTTATAGCAACAGCAGATGTGATAGCAGCTTTGAGTGTAACCAAAGACCGTGATCTGAACTTCGGCCAGGTTGCCTTAGGATCAACAAGTACAGTTGACGCACTTTCTACCAACAACGGACGCGTCTCAATCAGCGGCGAGCCTAATGCAACCGTTGACATTACTCTTACTGCTTCTGGAACCATTAACGAGTTAACCAATGGAACTGATAATATCACCATTGACAATTTTGCGGTTTCAAGCAGTCAAAACGACACTGGTTCAGGCAGCGCTGCTTTATTAGATGAGACAACGACCTCGGAGACTTTAACTCTTACTGCGGCTACCATGTATCTCTTTTTTACAGGTGAAATTTCACCGAATGGTGTTTCTACAGGTGCATACTCAAATACTTACACGGTAGAAGTAAATTATAATTAAAAAAAACAAGTTTACCTCTGTTTTTAAAAAGCCATGGGTTTGCTAAAACCGTGGCTTTTTTTATTATATAGAAATTTAAAATCATCAAATCAACAATTATGCTGCACGTTAATCCAAAAATCCCCTCTCTGATTTTATTGTCAGCAGTTTTAAGCGTGCTTCTGGCAGAACAGGCTCTTGCCCAGATTACCATTGCTCCCACTACCCTGTTTCTTACTGAAAGATCCAGAATTGCAAATTTTTTGGTTATCAACAATTCTGAAGAAACCCAGGAAGTTTCAGTCAGTTTTTTCTTCGGATATGTGAAGACCGATGATGCAGGCAATCGCCAGATTATAAGTGAAGATGAAGACCTTGCCAGTGATTTTTCACTGGCAGACTGGCTTCGCGGTTTTCCCAGGACGTTTACCCTGCAGCCCGGTGAAAGGCAAACCGTCAGGATACGGGCCAATCCGCCTTCAAATCTTGAGGACCGAACCTATTGGGCGAGGGTCCGCACTTCTTCAAATCCCTTGACAACTCCCGTAGAAGAACAGTCGCAAGATGCCCTGACAGCAAGAATCAATGTGAAAATTGATCAGATTACCGGTATATATCTAAAAAGCGGAGATGTCGCTACCGGAATTGAAGTCAATGAAATACGCCTGCACCAGGAAGAAAACAACTTGAATGCTTTGGTGGATTTAGCCAGAACGGGTAACTCCCCTTTTATAGGTACTGTTACAACTTCTATCAGTCGAGCCGACTCTCTAATCAATGAGCAATTAAGCACCACTACCATTTTTACCGACGGCATTTATCGATATACACATGATATATCGGCCCTCGATCCTGGTGATTATACATTTAACATCCGCTTCGAAACGTCACGTCGTGACATCAGGAATGAAGATTTGGTCCAGGGTGAAACCGTAACTGAATCAAAGAGGTTTACTTTGAGTGAGTAAAGGTCTGCCGGTACTACTGTTGCTTTTATTAATTATAGTACAGCCCCCAAATCTGCAGGCACAAGCCTTACAGGATGAGGATGAACAAGAGGTGCTTCTGAGCTTCAGGTACAGGGGTGTGATTGCCAATTACGTTATGGCAAGATTTAAAGACGGCGAATTTTACATTGCCGCAAGCGAAGTCCTGAACCTGCTTCAGATCGAAAATAATATCAATCTGCAAAACCTCTCCCTCTCCGGCATCTATACAGATACCGGACTGGAATATGAAATTAACTTTAGCAGCGGCAATGCACGACTGGGTGAAAAAAGAATCTCAATGAATGCCGAAGATTACCTGGTCAGGGAAACAGATTTTTTCATGCACCCAAGAATCTTTGAAGAGCTACTCGGTCTTAATTTCTCAATTGATTTCAATAATCTTACGCTAAGCCTACAGACAGAATATAATATACCGGTTGTAGCCCGGCAGGAAAGGGAGTCAAGGCGCCAGCGCATGCTCCGGAACCAATCATCCATACTCAGAGAATATTATCCGTTACAATTTGATCGTGACCGCAAGTTATTGGATGCAGGATTTCTGGATTATAATTTTAGCACGAGCCTGACGGAAAGAGAAAATGTGTTTTTTTACAACGCCAGCACGGGAATTGAAGTTGCAGGTGGTGACTTTCAGGGCACATTTTCGGGAGCTATCTCAAGCCAGGTTACCTCGCTAAATACAAATAATGCCCGATGGAGGTATGTTTTACGCGATAATCTCTACATGACGCAAGCTACAGCCGGCCAATCCATTTCCAACGGCCTTCAAAGCCTCGCTTTCACCGGTGTTAAACTTACCAATGAACCGGTTGAACCCAGGTTTATCTATGATGAATTTATTTTACAGGGTGAAACAACACCCGAATCGGAAGTTGAGCTTTATTTGAATAACAGTCTTGTTGATTTTCAAAGAGCTGACGATTTTGGAAATTACCGTTTCCAGGTGCCGTTATCGTACGGCTCCTCCCAATATGATGTTAGAATATTCAGTCCGACAGGCCAGGTACGCCAGGAATTTACGCGCCTGCAAGTCCCTTTCAATTTTCTACCCCCGGGTGAAATTAATTACACCGTGAACGCCGGGCGGCTGGATAATCCGATTTTTGGTACCGTTGACCGCGGATTCATGACACAAAACAATGTGCGGGCCGGTATCAATAACTGGCTTACTGCCGGCGCCGGTATTGAATATTTTGATGAATATAATTCAACACCAACCTTTTCAGGTTCTTTGTCAAGCCGTTTATTTACCAAATATCTTTTTACGGTTGAAGCTGCAAACGGTGCATTTGTCCGTTTTAATTCAAGTGCGGTATTCCCTTCTTCATCCAATTTCAGCCTGGATTATACCTATTTTCTTAAAGACGGCGGCCTTTATAATCCCGGACGGAATAATGCAACCATAAGCGGCAGAATATTCACACCCTTTACGCTGTTCGACAGCCCATTCTTCTTCCGATGGACAACAAATGTTCAACAGCGGGAAACTGCGAATGTAACCCGTTACAATTTTGACCTGAATTCCAGGCTGGATCGTTTAAATTTGCGAATTGGTTACCAGGATTCTCAAATCGGGAAATTGAATTTTGAAAGCACCCCTCTTGCCCGGCTTACAACTTCAGCTACCTATACTCTCGCACGCCATTCCGGAATACCGGTTTATCTGCGTGGAGCTTTTTTACGTGCACAGCTTGAATTCCTCCCCTCTTCTTCCAGGGTTGAAGAAACTGAAATTCAATTCTCCAGAAGCATTATGAGAAACGGGCGGGTGCAATTCAACTTTGGAAGAAACTTCATCGGGGATTTCAATCTTTTTTCGATGAGCCTGACTCTCGATTTTAATAAAGTGAGATCAACCACCACAACCCGCAATATTCGCGGGGATGCAAGTTTTACTCAAAGCGTCCGGGGATCCGTTGGGTTTGATTCTGACAATGAGCGCTTCCTTTTAACAAACCGTCAACAGGTTGGCAGGTCGGGTGTTGCTGTGCGTTTGTTTACGGATAATAACGAGAACGGAGTTTTTGATAAGGATGACCAGTTACTGAACGAACAGGCTGCAAGATTGGGCCGGTCTGCAGGAGCTCAATTTACCCGTGGTGATATCACCTATTTTTCACAGTTACTCGCTTACAACCGTTATAACCTTGAAATCAATAAGAATGTCCTTAAAGATCCGCTGCTCGTTCCGTCACTCGAATCCTTTTCAATTGTAACCGATCCAAACCGCTACAAACAAATTGATATCCCTATGTACATGTCGGGGGTGCTGGAAGGACGGGTTCTGAGGGATGCCAATGGAAACAAAACAGGTGTGGGCGGTTTGAGATTAAAAATCACCGAAAAACCGTCTGGTAAAAACCGGGAATTATTCAGGGATGAATTACGAACGTTTTCAGATGGATCTTTTTATACTTATGAATTACCGCCTGGCCAATATGAAGTTGAAGTTGATTCCGCCCAGCTTGAGTTCCTTGATGCTGAAACCCTGCCTGAGAAGCTTGAATTTGAGGTTAGAGCCCTTGCAGACGGAGATATAATAGAAGGCAAGGAAATCCTTCTCGTAAATAAAAGTGAACAAGAAATTCCAGAAAAAGAGGAGCCGGTCGCTGATACCGAAACCGACAATAAAATTGAAGACCCTGATAGCACAAAAACACAATTTCCATCCGATGTGACTGAGTTGCCATTAGTCAGAGGCGGTTTTTCAAGCTACTTCAATCAGATTCAGGATGAAGATAGAGTTATTAATCAAAATGACTGTAAATATACAGTTCAGATTGGCAGTTACCGCACTCACTCCTATTCACTAAAGGTAGCGCTTGAAGCCGAAGAACACAGCGGTTATAATTTTCAGGTATTTCCCAACCGCCTATACGATTTAAATGCGATCCGTGTGGAGAATTCTATGAATCTGAATCAGGCAATCAGGCTTATGTCAGAGCTAAAAGAAAAACTGGACCTTTCCACACCTGCCATAATAAACCAATGCTACCTGGATGGAAAACCTGCTCAACCAATACCGGCAAAATTTGCTCTGGAGATTGAATCTGAAGAAAAGTTCCCGAAAGCAAAGCCTTTACTAAGATCACTTGAAGAAGTTACGACAGTTAATGTAGAAACAGTAAAAAACGGCCCGCGTAACCGGCTGACTACGGGATTTTTTAATGACAAAGAGGATGCTCTGAGATACCATCAGCAATTTTTGGAATATGAAGGGATTGAGGCCATCCGATACAAGATTGATGAAGCCGGCAAACAACATATACAATTTGACTATTTACTTCAGACGGGAATGTTCAAATCTTACGAGGAGGCATCAGAAAATCGTTCATTTATTCGGGAATTCCTAAATCTTGAAGCCAGGATTTTTTATGATGAAGATGAATATTACTACGTGGTTCTTTCAGAAACACCTCAAATTTGGGAGCAGTTATTATCTCTTTATGAAATTTTATTAAAAAGCGAAGACACTTCCTTTACTCCTGTGATTCACCTTCTTGAATATATTGAGTGAACCAGTATATCAGAAGCGGTAATTTTCAAAAATATTCTATTTCAACAACATGTGAGCCCTGGTACAATCCCGGGGCGGACAAACCGGATTTTGCAAGCTGTCCATACATTTCAATTCTCATATTTCCCGAGTTCAACTGATTCATAACCAATTGAGAACCAAGTGCAGCAGTTTCACCAACTACGTTTTTGATTTTTATTTGTGGTTTAGCTGAAACAATACAATCGGTTGTTTCTGAAACATTCAGATCGACTGTTCCAAATAAATAGCCGTTGCGGCCAATTGGATCCGTATCATTAAAAGATATATCACTCACAATAAGCTCTGCCTGTCTCCCTTCAATGACTTCCACACGAATTTCCATAACAGCTCTTGCTGAATTTTGCGCAAGCAGATTTTGAGATCCAGACCCCAGAATAAAGAGCCAAATTGTAAATATGACATTCTTCATGACAGTAAACTTTCTTTACTGTCATAATATTATAAATTTCTAACATTAGAAATAGTTAATGAAAATTTTAATCTTTAATTCCTTTCTATAATTCTCTTATTTCTTGATTATTTGATAATAAATGGTGTTTTTTACAAAAATTAGAATTTAATTACCTAAATCGATTTATCAGTCTACTCATATTTTTCTAATGTTTTACAATTAGGTTAATGGACGTATATATAAGCTCAGAGTACCCGTCTCCATATAATAAAGCAAGGGGTTACACAGGTTACTCAGTAAAACAGGAAGCTGTTTTTGTCAGTTGTTAGTTTGTCAATCCCTGGATTAGCTTAACCACAAACCACGAACAACACTCAAAAAATCAACACCAATAACTCTTGCTCAATGATTTTATCAGAGAACCATTGAAAGCGGATTTTCCAGCATCTGCCTTACCGTATTTAGGAATGCGGCTGCTTTGGCGCCATCTACAACCCTGTGATCACTTGAAAGCGTCACTTTCATTCTCTTGCCCGGAACAATCTCACCGTTTTCAACAACGGGCACATCCCTGATTGTTCCTACGGCAAGTATACATGCATTTGGCGGATTGATGATCGCTGTGAACTCTTCTACTCCAAACATGCCCAGGTTACTGATTGTGAAGGTACTTCCTTCCATCTGCTCGGGCTGTAATTTTTTGTTCCTGGCCAATTCGGCAAGCTCTCTTGTCTCCGATGATATTTGTCTCAGGCTTTTCTTGTCTGTATGGCGAATTACGGGTGTCATAAGCCCCTCTTCAATAGCTACGGCCACAGCAACGTGCACATCCCCGTGAAGCCGGATTTTATCTTCCAGCCAGGAGCTGTTCACATCCCTGTGCTTTCGAAGTGCCGAAGCACAGGCTTTTACAACGATATCGTTAAAACTGATCTTGACATCACTGATCTCGTTCAATTTTGAACGTGCATCTATTGCGGCTTTCATGTCAATATCAATCGTCTCATAGAAATGCGGGCTAGTAAACTTGCTCTCTGATAACCTTCTTGCTATGGTCTTTCTCATCTGAGAGACACGAACTTCTTCACTGTCTTCACTCTCAAACCGAACTTCAGTTGCGGCAGGTTCCGGTTTCTCTTTATATTCTTCAATATCCCTTTTGATAATTCTTCCTTCAGGGCCGCTGCCACTTACATTGGCAAGCTCAATTCCCTTTTCTTCAGCCATTTTGCGAGCCAACGGAGAAGCTTTAATCCTTCCGTGTTCACCTACAGTCTCTTTTTTGGGTTCAGACGATCCGTTCCCTTTTATATCATCCAGTATCGGGTCAAAATCTTTCTTTCCGGCAGGTTTTTCCTTTTCCTCTTTTTTTGTTTCTTCAGCTTTTTCTTTTTCTGTCTTTTTCTCTTCTTTTTCCTTGCTTCCGGTTTCCTCCAGCAAGTCACTGATATCCTCACCTTCCTCACCGACGATAGCCATCGTTTCACCGAGTGGAACGGCATCTCCTTCATCCACAAGAAGTTTTAAAATCGTACCAGGATCAAAAACCTCGACCTCCATCGTAGCCTTGTCCGTTTCAACCTCCGCAATGATGTCGCCCGATTCCACCTGGTCACCTTCGCTTACGTTCCATTTCGCAATGACACCCTCTTCCATCGTGTCACTCAGCTTGGGCATTTCGATTTTTATAGCCATTTTTTTTAAGTCGTTTTTAGTTAGAATATCAGTTTCTGTAGGTAACTGCGTTCACAGCTTCAATCACATTTTTTGCATTTGGCAGCCAAAGATCAAAAAGGTTTTTGGCAAAAGGCGCATTCACATCCGGCAGGCATACCCTTCGAACCGGTGCATCGAGATAATCAAAAGCTTCACGCTGAATTAAAAATCCAACTTCGGAGGCAAATGCCCCAAAGGGGTGGTTTTCATCTACAACAACACACCGGTTGGTTTTTTTAACCGATTCCACAATCAACTCGATATCCAGTGGTTTGATGGTTCTCGGGTCTATAATTTCAATCTCCACGCCATCTTTTTCCAGTTGCGATGCCGCCTGTTTGGTGATGTGATACATTTTACCCGTAGCAACTACCGTTACATCCGCACCTTCCCGCTTGATTTTCCCTTTTCCGATCGGGATTGTATAATCTTCTTCTTCGGAAACTTCTCCCTTCAGGCCATACATCTGCTCGGATTCCATGAACAAAACAGGATTATTATCCCGGATAGCCGACTTCAACAACCCCTTGGCATCATCCGGCTCAGATGTATAGATTACCTTAAGGCCCGGAAACTGGGCATACATGGATTCATAGGCTACGGAGTGAGTTGCCCCCAATTGGCCTGCAGAAGCATTCGGGCCCCGGAATACAATCGGGATATCCACCTGCCCGCCAAGCATGTATTTTATTTTGGATGCGTGGTTGATAATCTGATCAGCCGCTAAAACGGCAAAGTTAAACGTCATAAATTCAACAATTGGCCTCAGTCCATTCATTGCCGCGCCTACACCGATACCTGCAAACCCAAGTTCCGAAATCGGGGTATCGATCATTCTTTTAAAACCGTATTTATCGAGCAATCCTTCGGTTGCCTTGTAGGCACCATTGTACTCGGCAACTTCTTCACCCATCACAAATATATTCTCGTCACGAGCCATTTCTTCGTCGATTGCTTCCCTGATTGCTTCTCTGAATTGTAATTCTGCCATTTTCTGAAAATTAATTTTAGGCCTCTTCCAGCCGGTTAAAATATTTTACTGATTATTGATTCGGTTTCATGAATGAAATACAGGATTGTCTTCCGTAAACATATCTTCATACAATGCATCCGGGTCAGGTGCCTCTGCATTATCTGCAAAATCAATCGCATCCATCACTTTTTGTTCGATTTCTTCTTGCATTTCTTCAACCTTGTCTTCGGAAGCCAGTTTTTCATCAGCAAGATAACGCTTCATTCTTTCTACCGGATCTACCTTTTGATATTCTTCCATTTCTTCTTTCGATCTGTACTTTTGCGGATCAGACATTGAATGTCCCCGGTACCTGTAAGTCCGGATTTCAACAAACCAGGGCATGCCTTCTTTCCTCACATCATCCGCAATTTCTTTCATATTTTCATAGACGGTAAAAACATCCATACCATTGAGCACCCTGTTCTTCATTCCATAAGCATTAGCCCTTTCATGCAGCTCACCTACACTGTGCCTTGGAACAGAAGTCCCCATTGCATAGCCATTATTTTCCACTACATAAATACATGGTAACTTCCAAAGCTGACTCATATTCAGAGTTTCATGCAAAACCCCCTGGTGAACGGCACCATCGCCAAGAAAACAGGCAGTAACCCTGTCATTTTCCTTGTACTTGTTGGCAAATGCAATTCCGCCACCAAGCGGGATGTGTCCGCCTACAATTCCAAAGCCACCCCAAAAATGATTTTCAACTTTGGCAAAATGCATAGAGCCTCCCTTGCCTTTCGAACAGCCGGTTTTCTTGCCGAACAGCTCTGACATTCCCTCCTCTGGCGTTACACCTTTTACAAGCCCCCAGCCGTGATCTCTGTAAGCAGTGATAATATCATCATCATCATTCAGTGCCTCAACGGTACCGGTTGAGATCGCTTCCTGGCCAATATATAGGTGAAGAAACCCGCCGAATTTTCCCTTTTGATACATCTGCATGGCACGCTCTTCAAATCTTCGCTGCAGATACATGGTTTTGAACATTTCAATCACCCGATCCTTGCCTAATTTCAAATCCTTGTGGTTTTTACCGGTAGGTTCCGGGAGATCAACAACCTTTTGAATTTTTCTTTCCTTATTGTTTGTCGATGTCCCTTTGGGTGTAAAAAAAACTTTTTCTTTTGTCTTCGACATGAAACTAATCCTGTTCTTTATGTATAAAATTAAGATTTATAATATAGCCAACATTTTGAAAGAAACCATTTTTGGCTGATCACAATAGCGTAAAAAATTTATTCCCGGACAGCCGAAATTTCATCTTTAATCCACTTTTTCGTGAATGTCAGGGCCTCATCAATCTTATCGGGGTACCTGCCGCCGGCTGTGGCCAGTGTTGGCTGACCGCCGCCGCCGCCGCCGACAATTTTACCGAGTTTACCAACAAGGGCACCCGCTTTTATTCCACGGGAAACCAGGTCATCTGTCACAGCGGCCATCAGGTATACTTTATCCACTTCAGGGTCACTTCCCGCCAGCACAATCAATGCATTTTCATCAATCCTGTTCAATGCATCGTAGCCGGCCTGCTTTAACTCATCCATACCGGCATCTTCAAGTTGTCCGGTATAAAGCCTTATCTTTTCCACTTCCTCCGGATTTTCCAAAATTTTACCCAGTTTCTCAGCCAGTTGTTGTTCCTTCAACTGTTTTAACTTCTTTTCAAGATCCTTTTTTTCATCAAGCAGCCGTTTAATATCATCCGCAAGTGCCTGCTGACTGCCCGTCAGTTCCCTGATATTGTCAAGAAGATGCTTTTCTTTCCGGAGCAGGCTATCCGCACTTTTACCCGCCACGGCCTCGACCCTTCGAATACCTGCAGCAACCGAAGATTCGCCGGTGAACCTGAAATAACCGATTTCGCCGGTGGCATTTACATGAGTCCCTCCGCAAAGTTCAACCGAAAAATCGGGGTCGAATGTAATTACCCGGACATTTTCACCGTATTTTTCACCAAACAGCATCATGGCGCCGCGCTTTTTAGCCTCTTCAATCGGAACATTCCGTTCTTCCTGCAATGCAATATTTTGCTGAATCTTTTCATTTACCAAAGATTCAATACTGTCGAGGTGTTCCCGGTTTACCACCTCGTAATGAGAAAAGTCAAAACGAAGCCTGTCCGGTTCAACAAGCGACCCTTTCTGAACAACATGAGTACCGAGAACGTCTCTGAGAGCGGCATGCATCAGGTGTGTTACGGAATGGTGTTTCTTAATTTCATCCCGCCTTTCAGCATCAATAACGGCAATCCAGGTGCCGCCGGGATTTTCGGGCAGCCTGTCGACCCGGTGTAAATATCCTTTCGGCGTTTTTTTGACATCCGTAACCTTTAATATCTCTCCGTTTTTTTTGATGCTTCCGGTATCCGCTACCTGTCCTCCGCTTTCGGCATAAAACGGCGTTTTCTTTAAAATCACAAAATTTTCCTTGCCGCGGCGTAACGTGGCAGTCAATTCCGTTTCAGTTTCATTTTGATCATATCCTGTAAATTCCGTCCCTTCGGATTCAGTAATAACATTCCACTCTTTTTTTTCCGATCCGTTCCCCTCGAATTTACCGGCAGATCTTGCCCGGTCTTTTTGATGCTGCATAAGCTTATTAAACTTCTCCACGTCAACCGAAATCCCCTTTTCCCTTGCCATCAACTGCGTAAGGTCAATCGGGAATCCGTAAGTGTCATGCAATTTAAATGCATCCTCTCCCGGGATTTCTTTTTTCCCGCTGATCATATCCTGGAAAAGTTCTATGCCCTGCCCCAGGGTATGCAGAAAGCTTTGTTCTTCCGACTTTACAACGTTACTAACATACTCAAGCTGGGCTTCAAGCACCGGGAATACATCCTTAAATTGTTTGGCCAATACCGGTACAAGTTTGTAGAAAAACGGTTCTTTAAAACCGAGTTTATCCCATCCGTAGCGGATTGCACGCCGGAGAATACGCCTGATTACGTACCCTCTGCCTTCATTTGAAGGCGAAGCCCCATCGGCAATAGCAAAGCTGACCGCCCGGATATGGTCGGCGATGACCCGCATGGCTATATCGGTCTCTACGTTTTCACGGTAATCGATTCCCGAAAGTTCTTCGATTTTCCGGATCAGAGGGGTAAATACGTCTGTATCATAGTTGGATTTTTTCCCCTGAAGTACAGCACAAATTCTTTCAAAACCCATTCCGGTATCCACATGTTGGGCCGGTAGTTTTTCCAGCTTACTGCCAACATGTTTATTAAACTGGATAAAGACAAGGTTCCAGATTTCCATCACACTGGGATGATCACGGTTTACCAGTTCAGCGCCATCCTGCTTTTTTCTTTCTTCATCGGATCTCAGGTCAATGTGAACTTCCGAACAGGGCCCGCATGGCCCTGTCTCACCCATCTCCCAGAAATTATCCTTTCGCCCGAATTTCAAAACGTTGGAAGGATCAATTCCCGTTTCACTCACCCATAATGAAGCGGCTTCCTCATCGGCCGGAAGTGAATATTCGGCATCACCTTCAAATACCGTTGCATACAGCCGGTCAGGTTCAAGCCCCCAAACATCCACCAGCAGCTCCCACGCCCAACTTATAGCTTCCTTTTTAAAATAATCACCGAACGACCAGTTGCCCAGCATTTCAAAAAGGGTATGGTGATAGGTGTCATGGCCGACTTCTTCGAGATCGTTGTGTTTACCGCTCACCCTGATACAGCGTTGTGTATCGGCCGCTCTTTTTTTTATCTCACCTTTTAACTTGTAGCCCTCTTCTTCTCCAAGAAATATCGGCTTAAACTGGTTCATTCCGGCATTTGTAAAAAGAAGAGTCGGATCTTTTTCCGGAACAACCGGAGCACTTTCAACTATGATATGCCCTTTTTTTCTGAAAAATTCCAGGAATTCATTGCGTATTTGGGCCGAGGGTTTAACTGGCATTAAGCGTTTATACTAAGTCAATTATTCAATTTTTTAAAGTTTTATAAAAATAGAAAAAAATGAGGATAACATCACACGTAATAAGGAATCCTGTTATTTAGTGTTTGTAAGAAAACTCATAGTGTCCTAAGAAAACATCAAGATCAAGGCGCGCGAAGCCCCAAAAAGCGCAGTGTACTACGTGTACATGAGTATTTTTGGGGCGAGTGGAACGCAGAGATTGGCGTTTTCTTGGAGACACTATTTAAAATGAATTCCTTAATTGTGTGTATTTTTAGATAATCAAACATCTAATATAACTTCAAACCGGCAACAAAAGATTTAAATCCCATGAAAACATTTTTCAATTACTTTATCCGTGGCCTGCTTTTATTTTTCCCCGTATTTGCAACTTTTTATGTAATCTATGTAACGATAAACTGGTTGAATATATCTTTGAATAATCTGCTATTTAACTGGCTTCAGTATGACATTCCCGGCCTGGGCATAATAACCGTTATTTTACTGCTCTCCCTTTTAGGGTTTGTATTCAAACTTTGCATCACCCAGCCGATTGTCAATTTTTTTGAGGGTCTCTTGTCAAAAACCCCCATTATAAAATTTATCTACTCGGCCATTAAAGATTTGACCGAGGCATTTGTAGGTGATAAAAAGAAATTCAATCAACCTGTAGTTGTATCAATTTCGGAGGGCGTTGAGAGATTCGGGTTTTTGACGAAAGAGCATCTTTCAAACCTTGGAATTGCCGACAGGGTGGCTGTCTACTGCCCGCACTCTTATAATTTTTCGGGAAATCTTTATATCGTACATCCAAGTAAAGTTCATATACTTGAAGAAAATCCTTCGGATGTGATGAAATTTGTCATTTCGGCCGGAGTCACCCAAATAGACCAGGTAAAACAACTGGATGCACAATGAACCGTTCCATTCAACAAAAAGATATTTTAAAAGAAAGCGGCAGAGATCTTTTTCCCCACATTCAGGATGGTTTTATATATTTGAATCATGCTTCCGTGAGCCCTCTTTCTTTAAAAGTTAAAAACGCCATAGCGGAATTCATTGAACAGCGCCACCACTCCAAAATCGAAAATCTTGAGGAGGGCAGTGAGATTATGACCTCTTGCAGAGAACTGATTTCAAAGCTAATTCACGCCGAAGCTCCCGAACAGGTTGCTTTCACACAAAACACATCCGACGGACTTTCTTTAGCTGCAGAAGGTTTGCCTCTTGACGCGGGTGATGAAATTTTGCTGAACAACATGGAGTTCCCCTCGAATGTCCACCCCTGGAGAGCGCAGAAAAGAAAAGGTGTGGAATTAAAGTTTATCAAAACGGTTAATGGCTCAATTCCTGTTTCGTTGATCGAAGAAAATATTACGGATAGCACAAGGTTGATTGCCATCAGTGCAGTCCAGTTTCTGAGCGGATATCGTGCCGGCTTAAAAAAAATCGGTGAGCTTTGCAAAAAACGGAATATCTTTTTTGTTGTTGACGGAATCCAGGCACTCGGTGCCATCGAAATAGATGTCATAGAGTGCAATATTGATGTACTTGCATCGGGCGGGCATAAGTGGCTGATGTCTCCCCTCGGTGCCGGATTTTTATACCTGAGCGAAGCTGTTCTTGATCTGCTCACTCCGGTGCGAACCGGATGGTTTTCCGTAAGCGAGCCGTGGGAACTGCTCAATTATAATCAGCCCTGGCTTCAGAATGCCCTTCGCCTTGAAGCAGGTACGCCAAATATGCTTGGAATTGCAGGAATGCGCGCCTCCCTTGAAAATCTGCTTGATACCGGGATTCCTGAAGTTTCTAAAAGAATACAATATCTTACAAGACATCTGATCGGAGCGATTCAATCCCACCCCGCTTTTTCTTTGTACACCAGCCATTATGATTCGGAACGGGCGGGAATAGTGACATTTAAACCGGCTAAAGAATTTAACGGGGATTTGCTTATTGAAAGACTCAAAAAAGAAAAAATATCCATTTCACATCGCGAGGGTTTTCTGAGAATTGCACCGCATTACTATAACACAAATGAAGAGATCGATACAGCATTCGAAACAATATGCCGACTGATCAGATAAAATCCGTTTATACGGGAATAAAAAATATTTTCAGCGAATCAATTTCCAAAGCCATTGATTGTGATATTGCTACGCACGGAGCTGCTATCGCATTTTACATGATATTTTCAGTAGCGCCGATCTTTATACTTATAATTTCCGTAGGCGGAATTTTTTACAGCCAGGAGTATATTACAGAGCAGCTTTATGAACAGTTGCAAATTTACATTGGCCCGCAATTAACCGAAGGGATACAATCGTTTCTTAACGACCGCAAATTAATAACAGGAAGTGTAATTTCCTCAATCATTGCAATCGGTGTGATTGTATTTGGAGCAACTACTGTAATGAGTCAGCTAAAAACTGTGATGAACCAAATCTGGGAAGTAAAAGTAGTTCATATACATTCTGTCTGGCAATTTTTAATGACCCGGCTTATTTCATTCGGAGTTATTTTACTGATCAGCCTTCTGCTTCTTACATCTCTTTTAGCTGAATACATATTTTCCTTTGCGGTACCCCTGATAGAGCAGCTTTTACCTGGCGAAGAAATTATCCCTCTCCGGGTTTTTTCGAAGATATCGACCATTGTATTTGCCGTTTTATTTTTTACAATTCTGTTCAAAATCCTTCCTGATATACATACCGGTTGGATCAACATTATTATCGGGGCATTCTTTACTACAATACTGTTTTTGATTGGCAAATACCTGGTTGGCTATTACTTTGCAGCTGCTGGGATAACAGCAACTTACAAGACAGCCGGTTCGCTTGTAATTTTTATCATTTGGGTTTACTACAATGTGCAGGTTGTACTTTTCGGAGCTATTTTTACGCAGGTTTATACTTCCGCAACAGGCTGCAAGATAAAGCCGTACAGCTTTGTTAGCCTGCGGGAGTGAATAGTTTTTAGTAGGTAGTAGGTAGTAGGTAGTAGGTAGTAGGTAGTAGGTAGTAGGTAGTAGGAAAAATTTGCCTGCAAATTTTATGACATGCAAATTACTTATAAACATTAACTTAGATTATTTATTTAAATTAAAAAACCGTAACTTTTAAGCCAATTTTCACTGACTCCTGACTCCTGACTCCTGACTCCTGACTCCTGACTCCTGACTCCTGACCGCTACTCACTACATACTTGCCTCTATTCTAATGCGCTTGCAGCCAGTTATCTGCCAGGCCGGTTTCAACTTTGAGCGGCACCTTGAGTTCAAAAGCCTGTTCCATCATATCTGTGATTTTATCCGGAACATGGCCGGTTTCATCTTCATGAATTTCAAATACAAGTTCATCATGGACCTGCAGCAGCATTCTTGATTTCAAGTTATTCTGCAACAGCCAGGAATGGATGTTATTCATCGCAATTTTTATGATATCGGCGGCGGTTCCCTGAATGGGCATATTGATAGCTATCCGCTCTGCAAACCCGCGAATATTCCAGTTTCTTGAATTGATATCAGGGATATACCTTCTCCGCCCCATCACTGTTTTTACATAGCCATGTTTTTTTGCATATTCAATTGTTTCATCGATATAGCTCTTGATGCCCGGAAAGCGCTCAAAGTATTGGTCGATCATCTCCTTGCCTTCGGAATTGCTGATACCAAGCCTTGAAGAAAGTCCGTATGCGCTCACACCGTACGGTATTCCAAAATTAACCTCTTTGGCTTTACGCCGGTGATCGGGGGTTACTTCTTCAGCTAAATCAATCCCGAAAACTTCCATTGCCGTCCGAGAGTGGATATCTTCGTCATTTTCAAATGCCCTGATCATTGCCTCATCTTCAGCAATTGAGGCAATTACCCTGAGTTCAACCTGTGAGTAATCGGCTGACATTAATTTAAAACCCGAATCCGGGACAAAAGCTTTCCTGATTTCACGGCCTCGCTCAGTTCGAATCGGAATATTTTGCAGGTTCGGATTTGAGGATGAAAGCCTGCCGGTTGCTGCTACTGTCTGGTTGAAATTTGTGTGAACACGGCCGGTATCTTTATTGATCAGTTTTGGCAGTGCATCCACGTAGGTTGATTTCAGCTTGCTAAGGCTCCTGTAATCGAGCACCAGCCCCGGAACCTTGTATTCATTTGCAAGCTCAGTAAGGACATTTTCAGCAGTTGAATATTGGCCGGTTTTCGTTTTTTTAGATGAAGGTATTTCAAGTTTTTCAAACAGAATTTTACCGAGCTGCTGCGGCGAGTTGATATTAAACTTTTCGCCGGCTTCTTCAAAAACTTTCTGCTCTGTTTCTTCCAGGTCTTTTTCCAGCTCCTCCGAAAACTCTTTCAGGAGCCCGGCATCAATCTTAATACCGTTTAGTTCCATATCACCAAGAACTGTGATGAGAGGGAAATCGACTTTTGATGCAATATCGAGCAGTTCATCTTTTTCGAGTTCATCTTTGAGTACTTGCCAGAGCTGCAATGTTACATCTGCATCCTCACATGCATAATCCTTAATTTCAGTAAACGGAATTTCCGCCATGGATTTCTGTTTCTTGCCTGTTCCAATCAGTTTGTCAATCGGGATCGGCTCATAGTCCAAATACTTTTTTGCAAGAAAATCCATTTTCAATTTTTGATTGGCATCCAGCAGGTATGCGGCAACCATTGTATCGAATACAGGCTCTTTCATCTCAAGGCCAGCTCTTTTCAGCAACAAATAATCAAATTTCAGGTTGTGAGCAATTTTTAGCTTCCCTTTATCTTCAAACGGGGCCTGCAATAATTTGCAGACCTCAGATTGGTCCATGGCTCCTTCCACATTGACGGGTATATACCATGCTTCCCCTTTCTGAACAGATAGAGAAATTCCCACAAGATTCGCAGTTACGGGGTCCTTGTCATCCGTTTCCGTATCGAAACAAAAAGCGTCTGTTTTGCGTAGCCTTTCTACAATTTTTTCTACTGATTCTTTATCATTTACAAGAGCATATTCTGTCTTTTTTTCATCATAGGTATCGTGAAGGGATTCAAACCCGTTCCCCGAATCCTCTGAGGAAGTGAACAGGTCCGACTGCCCGCCCGGCTCAATACCAAGGTATTTTTTTGTAAGCGTTTTAAACTCCATCCTTTTAAAAAAGAGGCCAAGTTCCTTTTTTTCGGGGCCCTCCCATTCCAGTTCAGCCCATGTAACCGTATCAGGTACGTCGGTTTTAATGGTTACCATTTTCTTTGCATGCCGGGCTTGATCGGCGTAATTATTGAGGCCTTCCCTCTGACGTTTCGATTTGATCTCATCGGCATGTTCAATAGCATTTTCTATTGACCCGTACTCATTGATCAGGTCAGGTGCTCCTTTCTTCCCGATTCCCGGTACACCCGGAACGTTATCAGAAGAATCACCGATCAAGGCAAGAACATCAACAACCTGTTCGGGATATACTGAAAAATAATCTTTCACACCCTCCCTGTCTATAAAATTGAAGCCGCCGTTTTTATTATCCGGTTTCACCATGGTGATATGGTCGTGAACCAGTTGCATAAAATCTTTATCGGGCGTTACCAGGAATACATTTACGTCGTCCGCATTGGCATTGCTTGCAATTGTTCCGATGATATCATCCGCTTCATAACCATCCTGTTCCAGGTTTTGAATTCCGAATTTTTCAACCATTTCTTTAATCAGGGGAATACCGGTACGCAAATCTTCGGGCTGAGGCGGGCGATTGGCTTTGTAGTCTTCATCCATCTTATGCCTGAACGTTGGTTCTTGCGTATCCCAGACTACAGCAATGTGAGTCGGTTTGTCTTCCTCCAGTAATTTTACAAGGGTATTGGCAAACCCCAGGATGGGGCCGGTTGGGATGCCTTCGGAATTTTTTAAACGGCTGTTAATAAAAGCGAAATGAGCCCGGTATGAGAGAGCCATTCCATCCAATAGATAAAGTTTCTTTTTACTCACGTGGTTAAAAATTTAAATTTGAAATACGTTTTCGTTTGAAATCCCAACTTTTTTCCTGTTATTCCGTAATGATAGTATATAATCGTAACAGATGCAGAGTATGGGTTTAAAAAACGAAGCACAAACTGCCATTCGCGATACCAAAACATTTTACAAGCAATATGTTTCCGATATGACGAGGGAACGGCTTGGCAGGGAATTTCAGGCAGACTCCGAGAGATTAAAAGAATTATACCAGGAGGTGATTCAAAGCCATAGTGATAAAAAGCGCGAACTCTCCGGCATTCAAAAATTCTATCATTTTTTTTCTGAAATGACACAGAGGTTAAACCCGACGCGCCGGCTTGTTTTTGGGATATCGTGTGTGGGTTTTGTGAGTCATTACATTTTTTCATTAATGGGCTTAACCGGATTGATTTTTTATCCTCTTCTGATGCCGATGGCATTTATTGGCATTAACGTTTTACTGTTGATTGAACTCCTCGAAAAAGCTGACGTAAAGCGGGAACTTGACCTTGCAAGGGAAATTCAGTTAAGTCTTTTACCGATGACTCAGTATACTAAAAAAAATCTTGAAGTATACTCCTTTGCCTCTACGGCTCATGAAGTTGGAGGTGATTACGTAGATATCATAGAGGGAACAAAAGGAACTTATGTGATCATCGCTGACGTAGCCGGCAAGGGCCTGAGCGCGGCCCTTTACATGGTAAGAATTCAGGCACTTGTTCACATGCTTATCAAAATGACAGAGCCTACTCCGAAAGAGCTCTACCTGGAATTGAATGATTACATAAAATCGGATAAAAATGACAAAACATTTATTACGTCGTGTGCTGCTTTTTTTCCGCAAGACGAAGAGTATTACCTGTTTGCCAGGGCGGGGCATAATCAGCCAATTCAATACAGCAAGCAACATGACCAGACATTTGAACTTAAAACCGACGGCTTTGCCCTTGGAATGACCAGCCGGGCGGCTTTGAAAAAACAACTCACAGAAAAAAAATTCGAATTCAAGCCGGGCGACAGTATTTTATTTTATACCGATGGCCTTACAGAAGCCAGGAACGATTTTGGTGAAGAATACGGGGTTGAACGAATTGACGGTATCATGTCGATTTACGGATCGCTCCATGCGAAAACCATTTCTCTTAAAATTCAGTCCTCGGTAGAATCATTTATCGGTCAAACCGACCCGGCCGATGACATAACCTTTACCTGTATTCACAGGCCAGAATCAGCATCCAAAAAAGAGGCGGTTGGTGAAATTGTTGAAGCAAAAGAAACATCCTGAGAATTATACTTACTATGGGTTCAAAAACGGGAGAAGAAAACATTCGAAACATGCTCAGCAACGATGCCTTCAGCCGGTGGCTGGGTATTGAAATTGTAAGATGTGACACCGGATACGTGAAGCTGCAGATGACAGTCAGGGAAGAGATGACCAACGGTTACGGAATTGCTCATGGTGGCATCATATTTTCACTGGCCGACACCGCTTTGGCTTTTGCAGCAGGAACCCATGGTGACACTGCACCGGCTCTTAACAATAACATCTCATTTTTGCTTCCGGCTAAAACGGGTGATTTACTGACTGCCGAAACAGAGGAAATTCACCACGGCAAAAGATCAGGTGTTTACAATATCACGATCAAAAACGGAGAGCAAAGCACGATAGCAGTTATGCGTGGAACCGTTTATTTAATTTGACAATCGGTTGTTGGTTGCAAATTTTATAACATGCAAGTCGTTTAAAAACAATTATTTAAAAATTGTTATTTAATTTTAAAAGCCTTAATATTAAGGTCAAATCTTAGTTTACTACCTACTACCTACTACCTACTACCTACTACCTACTACCTACTACCTACTACCTACTATATATCGACCCATCCTGCACCAAGGTTTCGGAGAGTAAACTCCTCACTCTACCCAGGCCTCCGCATCCTTGTAAACTTCAGCAAATTCAAGACGGTCACCATCCTTACTCACGGTTGCCTCGAACTCAACTTTCTGGCTGTCATCCTCACGCTTAATCAATTGTTTGGCAAGAGGATTTACGATTTGAGTCTGTATCACCCTTTTAATCGGCCTTGCACCGTAAACGGGATCGTAGCCGCGTGCAGCCAGCCAATCCATTACCTTATCGCTGACTGACAGTTTTACATTGTTTTTTTCAAGCATTCGATATATCCGTTTCAGTTGTATATCCACAATTTCACGAATGTGCTGCCTGTCGAGCGGATGGAAAATCACAACATCATCTATCCGGTTGAGAAATTCCGGGCGGATCGCTTTTTTCAGCTGTGCCATCAGCTTATTTTGCAGTTCCATGTAGGTTGTATTATCCATATCACCATCGCTTTTTTCAATTTCTTCAGATATCAGATGTGAACCGATATTGCTGGTCATGATGATGATGGTATTTGTAAAGTCAACCGTAACCCCTTTATTGTCGGTGAGGCGTCCGTCATCCAAAACCTGCAGAAGGATATTGAACACATCCGAGTGTGCTTTTTCGATTTCATCAAGCAATACAACAGAATACGGCTTTCGTCTTACAGCCTCTGTAAGCTGCCCGCCTTCATCGTACCCGACGTAGCCGGGAGGTGCTCCAACGAGACGGCTGACGCTGTGTTTTTCCATATACTCACTCATATCGATTCGTATCATTGCATCTTCATCATTGAAAAGGAAATCAGCAAGTGAGCGGGCCAGCTCCGTTTTACCGACACCCGTCGAGCCCAGAAACATAAATGAGCCTATCGGCCTGTTTTCATCCTGAAGGCCGGCACGTGATCTTCGCACGGCATCTGAAACCGCTTCAATTGCCTGATCCTGTCCGATGACCCTCTTATGAAGCTCATCTTCCAATTTGAGCAGCTTTTGCCGTTCGCTTGTCAGCATTTTACTAACCGGAATTCCCGTCCACCTGGAAACGATATCAGCAATTTCTTCGGCTTCAACCTGCTCTTTGAGAAGGGAACGTCCTTCCTGAATCTCAGAAAGCCGGTTCTTGGTTTCTTCAAGATCTCTTTCAAGTTGTACGATTGTACCGTACCTGAGTTCGGCAACTTTTTCGTAATTACCTTCCCGTTCGGCCTTGTCGGCCTGGTTGCGTGTCGTTTCAATAGCCTGCTTCAGTTCACGCGTTTTTTGAATGAGGTCTCTTTCAAGGTTCCACTGGTTTCGCATCGTGTTTCGCTGCTCTTCAAGATCTGCCACTTCTTTTTCAATACTCTTCAGTTTACTCTGATCTTTTTCCCTCTTTAATGCCTCGCGCTCGATTTCAAGCTGCCTGATTTGACGCTCGATACTATCCAGTTCTTCGGGCATGGAATCGATCTGCAAACGTAACCTGGATGCCGCTTCATCAATCAGGTCTATCGCTTTATCCGGCAGGAAGCGGTCCGAAATGTAGCGGTGCGAAAGTTCGGCAGCAGCAACGATGGCCGAATCCGTAATCCGCACTCCGTGGTGAACCTCGTAACGCTCCTGTAAACCCCTCAGGATGGAAACCGTATCCTCGATACTCGGTTCCCCTACAAAAACGGTTTGAAGCCGCCGTTCAAGTGCCTTGTCTTTTTCAATATACTTGCGGTATTCGGTAAGTGTAGTTGCACCGATCGCATGCAGCTCTCCGCGGGCCAGTGACGGTTTCAGGATATTTGCTGCGTCCATGGATCCTTCGGTTGCACCGGCGCCGACAAGCGTATGGATTTCATCAATGAAAAGGATGATTTCTCCATCCGAATCAATCACTTCTTTTACAACAGCTTTCAGGCGTTCTTCGAATTCTCCCCTGAACTTGGTTCCTGCAACAAGGGCACCCATGTCGAGAGCCACAATTCTTTTTGTTTTCAGTCCCTCGGGTACATCTCCCCTCACAATTCGAAGGGCCATACCCTCGGCAATGGCAGTTTTACCGACTCCCGGCTCACCAACAAGAACAGGATTGTTTTTTGTTCTTCGGCTCAGGATCTGCATTACACGGCGGATTTCCTGGTCGCGCCCGATTACAGGATCGAGTTTATTCTTTTCTGCCAGTTCATTCAGGTCACGGGCATATTTTTTCAATGCATTATAACGGCTTTCAGCATTGGGGTCATCCACTTTTTGACTCCCTCTGACATCCTTCAGCACTTTCAGGATTTCTTCTTTCTTAACTCCGTTATCCTTCAGAATTTTACCGGCTTCACTGTTTGAAAGAGCTATTCCCATTAAAATATGCTCAGAACTAATGTATTCGTCGCCAAGTTCAGCAGCCTGCTTTTGTGCTTTATCAAAAACTCCTTTCAGGTTTTCCGACAAATACTGGCCGGAAACAGAAGAGCCTTTCACAACCGGGAAAGATTTAATCTGCTTCTCAAGATCTCCTTTGATTTTTTCAGATGGAACTCCAAGTTTGCCCAATATTGTATTCACAACATTTTCAGGATCAGCTATAAGAGCTTTTAAAACATGAGAAGGCTCTACAGCCTGGTGATTTTCATTTTGTGCCAGTTCAAGTGCCGCCTGAACTGCCTCTTGTGCTTTTAAGGTAAATTTATTCAGATTCATAATCTCCAAATTGATTTTTTGTTTGCTTATAAGATTGCGAATACTGTACCGAACCTGAATTTGTGCCTGCTTGTCATATTATTCGCACTATATATGACTAATTTGCCTTAAGTTTTTAACAGCTTTGAAATAAATGTTGCGGATTGTCAGATGACTGACATAACGCAAAAAAAAGGCCGGTTCTTTCCAGTTACCGGCCATTCATTGGTCATTACTATTCATTTTATGTCTTTGGTTTTAAGTTTACTATCAGCCCCTGTTATATTGATTTAAAGGATTAAAATTTAAAAAACAGACAGTCTGTCTCATGAGTAATCCCGGTTTTTTACAACATCCGAAAGATACTCAGTGATTTCATTATGCTCGTATATGTTCGCAAAATCAGCTGCTGTTCTTCCACTATTATTTTTGATGGTAGGGTCGGCTCCAGCCTCAACCAGCGCTTTCACCACATGAAGCTGGCCATACTTGGCTGCTATCATCATAGGCGTAGTGCCCGTTTTATTGGAATGATCAACGTCTGCTTTGTGCCTTAACAGAATACCAATAGTGGGTGAATCCCCGATTTTTGAAGCATAGATAAGAGCTGAATTACCATTTTTATCAGTGTAATTTACATCTGCACCTCTTTTAAGAATGTTTTGCACGAGGGTCAAATCTGAATTTTTCACAGCATCCAGCAGCTCCTTTCCATTATACGGATCTGCCATCACAACTGAAGGAATAAATTGTACTGACAGCAATATAACAGAAAGTACAAGTCCGGTTTGGATTTTGTATTTCATAATTACCTATTGTTATGTTAATAATTAAGGGTTAGAACTGGCTACGTGAATAAATTAGAGAGGTTTCATAAATTTTTGATTTCCTGAAAATTAAGTTATAAATAAAAAACCCGGCCGAAGATCCATTGAAGTAATGTGATCCGTCAGCCGGGTTTCGAGTATGGTGTTTATTTTTTAGATAGGCGTTGTCATTTCACAATGACATACGGCTCTATTGATTAGGAGTCAGTCGTTCAGTTTTTGAAGATAACTGTACTATTGCAGATGATATTTAATTAACTTTATCGGGAAGCAAGTTGATCGGCACGAAGCTTGTCATCTATGTATGTAAAGATCCTGTTCGGTTGCTTTACATTTAAGTACTCGGCAAGCTTTTCAGGTGTGTCAAACTTGTTCTGGTTTTTCAAATAAGAAAGAGCCAGAAAAGCTTTATACCTGATAGTGTGATTATTGCCTTCCCTTACCGTTTGAATCAGTGCATTCTCAACGGCCACAGATTTGAATCCAGGATACTTTACCTTAAACTCAACTGTATTGTAGATAATCGATTCTAAAACACCGGAGTTTTCAGATTTAAGGCTGTAAACGATAGCCTCTTCCATTTTTTTGAAGAGATCTTTATCAGCCTGAACTGTTTTTACGGTGTCGTTCCTGTCTGACTGGTAATTAGTATCCAGGGCATTTGCATTACCTGCAAATATAAATCCTGCTATAAGCAGTACGGTTATTATTGATTGTTTTATTGTTTTCATCTTATGATTGATCGATTGATTATTTGATTTATGAATTCGCATGAACATGTCGTTCATTTGATTCGATACAAAGTTAAGAGTGTATCAATTCACAAATCAAGTGTTTCTCAAGATTTTGATATTAATTTTTAATCATTTACACGTCATAATTTCACACTTATTTAATGAAATCCCTTCCATCACCTAAATGTTTACAATTAATTAACATTGATATCTATTTAGAAATAAATCAATCTTTCATTTTATCTTAAAAAAGCGCTTTTATGCTCTTATTCTCTAAAAAACCGCTTCCATCTACAGTAGTCAATTTTTCAAATTATCCTGACAAATATTCATTATTGTTTTCATTTTTTTAAAAAAACGCTTCCACAATTTTTACATTTAAAACTTATATATCACCTTTAGTAGCCTGTAAATGCACTTTTCAATTTTTAAAATCTATATGTCTTATTATGAATCTCTATAAGATATTTTTTCAGAACAAAATTAACTCACACTCTGGCAGAAGAAGCAATAAATTTTTGTGCGTGACTTGAATAGATCGGACAGATTTCAGACGTTTTACATAACAGAATTAAAATCAAAATCACAGGGATATGAAAAAACAATTTAACCGAAAAGAGATAGAACTGACCAGAGGAGACATTTCTGCGCAAATGGATATTGAAGCGATCGTTAATGCAGCAAATGCCCAGCTACGTATCGGCGGTGGTGTTGCAGGAGCCATTCACAGCAAAGGCGACCCCGAACTGGAAAGAGAGACCCGACCGCTTGCGCCCATCCGGCCGGGTCAGGCTGTAATTACTTCCGCTCCCAACCTGCCCAACAATTACGTGATTCATTGCCTGGGCCCGGTTTACGGACGCGACAAGCCGGAGGACAAGCTGCTTGCCAATTGCTACCGGAATGCACTGAATCTTGCTGACGAAAACACAATCAAATCCATCGCCTTTCCTGCAATATCAACCGGGGCTTTTGGCTATCCTATTGAAGATGCAGCAGGTATTGCGCTCAAAACCATTAAAAGCCGGATTCCGGACTTGAATCATCTCCAACGGGTCCGGATGGTTTTATGGAGTAACGCAGACTATGAAGTCCATAAAAAAATACTGGAAGAACTGTAGGGTTGCGTCACATATGGAATATTGGATAATACATATAAGCACCCATCCCGACGCTTCGGTAGAAAAGCACCGGGAATGCTGGCTGGCCTTTACTCAACTGACAGGTATGAATTGACAAGACACTAACTACTTGATTAATGTCAGCTTTTTGCTCTGCACAAAATTTCCGGCTGTAATCCTGTAGAGATACACACCGGAACTCAGGTTCGAAGCATCAAAATCAACCCGGTGGCTGCCGGCGGTCATATTTTGATTGATCAATGTGGCTACTCTTTGTCCTA
>CAYPZI010000017.1:0-371 GCA_964415185.1 uncultured Balneolaceae bacterium
AAGAAAGTTTATTTGATATTCTTGAAATGGCATCCCTGCGGACATTAATTGCATTGGATAATTCAATAGATGCAAATATTTGGACATAATGACCAGTCTTAATTTCGGTTGTCTGTTCACAATCCTTTTTTAATTTTTCATTTTCTTGCCTCAAGCTATCATTTTCTGCTTTTAAACCGGCGATATAATTTTCCAGACTGTCAACATCTGATTGCAAACTGTCGATGAGTCTTTGGGACACACGCTGACTTTCTGAAAATTCCTGCTCTTTTTGATCCAGCAAATCTTGTAGATTTTGATAATCGTCTTCCAACTCTCTCAGTCTTTTACTTGCAGCAACCAATTCTTTGTACGCATCTTCAGGAATTTCA
>CAYPZI010000017.1:381-15028 GCA_964415185.1 uncultured Balneolaceae bacterium
GCGGACTCCATGAAAGGTGTTTTTTTCCTTTCTTTCCAAAATTAATACGTACTCCACCTGTTACAGTTCCAAGCACATCTGAACCGAAACCCGTTGGCTTATTATCAAGAGAATTTGTAGAGAACTGGTATTCGTATTGAGAAAAAAGATCAAATCTTTCAGACAGGTTATAATACAGGCCGGCGCCTATATTGAAACTTGCATCAACATCACTAAAGCTTTCCTGAGATGAGTCAAAATCAAATATATCCAACCCAACTCCGGCAGAAAGATAAGGGTTAAAAGATGAAGTAACTTTATTTAATTTTAAAAGTTGATTCAAATTCAGAATATTTCTAATAAAAATAGTATTTATATCCGTTTCAAATGAATTATTTAATGCTTCTGCACGTGTATATTTGTATCCACCTTCAACTGACCACACTGGTGTAAATGCATACTGTAGGGCCGCACCAAAAGAAGGGGTTGTTTTATTTTCAACACTAATACTGCTTCTGAAAAATTTAAAGCCACTGCCTCCATTACCGATAGTGGCGCCTCCGTTTAAGACAATGCTCAGTCTGCTAAACTCCTCCTTATCGGTTTGAGCAAATACATTACAAACGTTTAATGACATAAATAAGCTGATCAAGATCCCTATTTTAAATACTGCACTTTTCATAACATTTGTTTCCTTCTTTCCTTTTTCCACCGCTGTTAAATAAATATTAGTAGATGATTATATAATCAAGATATGGTGAGGAGACAGATAATCATATTTAAATCCTTTAATTAAAATAAACTATAAAAATTGTTAACTAACTGTTATTCAACAATTTATAGATTTAAAATTATGTTTTGATTTCTTGTTACATTAATAATTGTAATTACTAAAATCATAGTGTATCAGTCAGTTTTTAAATTTTATCGCAATATTACTAGGTAAGTACACACAAAAAACTACAGCAGTTGAAATATGTTTGTTTTCAGACAGGGAAAGGTATTTTTTTTAATTGTTCTGCACAACTTGTCAGGTCACATTTAAAAACTCACTTCATTTCCATATACGTAAAGGTAGGGATTTCCTGACATCAATTCACAAGTCAATTTCAATATCCGAGCTTTATCATCGGGACAGGCTTCTCATCCCTCCGGATTACAGCACAGTTAAGATCGAGCATAGACGAGCATATCAGGCTAATTCAATATTTAATGCGGAGAGGGAGGGATTCGAACCCTCGATTCGTCTTTCGACGAATACTCCCTTAGCAGGGGAGCGCTTTCAGCCACTCAGCCACCTCTCCGTAACTGATTTGCCAACATTAAACAGATTTAAAATATAGGAACCTTTCTACTCACAATGCAAGGATGATTTTCCCAAATTAAAAAATTGCTGATTTTTACCAGCCTGATTAATCTTCTTGCAAAATATAAATCTGGGCAAGATTTCTACCTTCCTGAGCATAATCGAGTCCATAACCAAGCACAAAAAGATTGGGGATTTTAAATCCAGTATAATCAATCTGCACATCATATTTTGTAGCCTGGTATTTATGAAGCAGTGTAATTACTGTAAGAGACTGAGGATTTTTTTTGATTAATTTTTCAATCAGGTATTTCATAGACAAACCGGTATCCACGATGTCTTCAACAAGTATCACATGCCTGTTCTTTATTTCTGCATCAATTTCCTTCAGGCTCTGTACATCTCCGCTTGATACTTTTTCATCTCCGTAACTGCTTAATTTTAAAAAATCAACTTCACATGGAATACTAACATGTCTCATCAGGTCTGCCAGGAATATATATGCACCGTTTAAAACCCCGATGAATATCGGTTTTTTGTCTTGGTAATCCCTGCTAATCTGTTTTCCGAGCTGTTTTATTCTCTCCTGAATTTCTTCATATGTGAGATAAATTCTAAATGATTCCCCGTTAATCGTTACGTAATCTGGCTTATATAAATCCATTCAGCGAATAAAATTCTGTTCAATAATTAACACGTATTCAGTATCATCCCCGCAACGAACCCATTCGGAAATTACCCCGATAGTACCGTTCTGAGGTTGGGGAAATATAAGAGCGCCTAATTTTTTATCAAAGGACTCCAGAACAAACGCCTCTCTTTTTTGAACGGCACTAATTTTTCGATTGGTAAGTATATCAGATATGTTTTGATGATTCCCTTGCATACCAAGAGGCATCATTTTGTCGCCGTTTTTCCATTTTCTTAACGTAACCGGGAATTGAATCTTTCCGGCATCCATCTGTATAACCTCCGGATCAATTTTTTGTGACCATTCTTCAATTCTAAGCGTCAGCCCGTCTTTGACAGTAGTTTGATTTACAAGCGAGTCGTAAGTGTAAGTTCTGCTTAAATCAGGATCTTTATATTTGTTTTGCTGCAGCAGAAAGAAATTCCTGTCTCTTAATAATTTTATATGACTGCTTATCTCAATACCTGCTCCCGTTTGCAATGATTCAATGACTTCGATATTGGTTAACAGGCCTTCGGAAAGTGAAATATCAGGATATAACTTCTTGATATAAGCATTTAAAATCACAGGTTTCAATTGTGCGGGGAGCTGTATAAACATATTTCTGTCCAGCTTCACCTCCGAAACAAGCAAATGCTTTTTCAGCAAGTAGTGAGTCATTAATTTAAATTCACCTGCCCTTTCGGAAATCTTCAGGATGTTATCTTCCCAGCCCGGAAAGTGGGAATCCAACAGAGGAAACCAGGCATTCCTTAAAAAATTACGTGCGTAAGTCGATTCTTCATTACTGTGATCAATCCTGTAGGGAATATTTTTTTTTGAGGCAAATTCCATAATATTCTCTTTTCTTGCATTCAGTAACGGACGAAATATCTCTCCATCCCATCTCCGCATCCCTTTCCAGGAACCCAGTCCGGCTCCCCTCAGGATCTTTTGAAATATTGTTTCAAGCTGATCGTCCATATGATGGGCAACTGAAATAGCACCCGCTCTTTCCTCTTGCATCAAGTCCCTGAATGCCTGGTATCTTTTTTCACGCGCCCAATTTTGAAAATTTATGCCCTCTTTTTGTGGCGGATCAAATTTTATTGAAATGCAATCATATCCCCACATTGAGGCTGCGTCTTCCGTCAGTTTTTGATCAAGATCTGACTCTTTTCCTCTCAGTCCGTAATTGCAGTGAACTACTACTGTTGATAAGTTAAACTTGTAAAACAAAAATAGCAGAACCATTGAATCCGGCCCGCCACTGACACCAATAATGAAAGGCTTATGCCTGATATCATCAGGCATAAGCGAAATGCTTTCTTCAAAAACCGCTGTTATTTGTGATGATTCTGACTTGTTCATGTGTGAATATTCGTGCCTCAAGGTCTTCTTTTAACACCACAAGATAGCCTTTTTCATTCACACCACAGAATTTCACCTTCTCCTCGATAATCCTGCCATTTATTTCAAGACTTACCCATTTTCCATATCCTTTTAAATTCCGGTTTATTTCAATATGTAATTTAGGATCATATTTATGCCATCTTTTATACATGAATTCCATCTGTTGTAAAAATTCGGCAAGTATTTTTTCCCTGGAAGGGACTGATCCGCCTATCCCGGCAAGTGAAATTGCTTTACCTTCAAGTTCAGCACTGAAATTTTTTTGATGCACATTCAACCCGATACCAAGAAGTACGCGGTTAACTTTTTCGCCACAAAAGATACATTCGGTTAAAAGGCCGGCAATTTTTTTATCATTACATAAAAGGTCATTGGGCCATTTGATGCTTATATCGGCTGCTGAATTTTTTTGAATAGTATATTTTAAAGCAAGAGCGGCAGAGAGAGTCAAGAGTGTAAGCCTTTCACCATGTTTTGGATTAAACCCCATGGTAAAAGTCAGATTGTTTTTGGGTGCTGATTCCCACGTTTTACCATGTTGGCCACGTCCCCCCATTTGATCATCTGCAAGAACTACGGTTCCGTTTGTAAACCGGCTCGCTTCAAATTTCTTAAGAAACGAATTCGTTGAATCTGTTTCTTTCAGATATATGAATTGGGTACCCAGCCACTGGGTACCCAAATTTTTCTCAAATTCTGCCTGATCAAACAAATTTCATTTATTTACCGATTACTACCACAGAATCTTCTGATCCAAATTCGTTTGCAACATATTCATCTGCAGAATCATCGTTAACCCATTTTTGCCCGTCAACAAGATATTTAAATTTGTACTTGTTTTCAGGCTTCAACCGAACAAGTGTTTCCCACTTGTCTTTTTTCTTTTTGAGTTTTAATTCGCTGGTATCCCAGTCATTAAAATCTCCGGCCAATACAATCTTATTTTCAGCCCAATCTGAGGGTACGGAAAATTTGACTTTGCATACGGTTCTTTTTGGAGTGAACTCTTTTTGTAACATCGTTAATAAAATTTGATTTGAAATTGTTAATTTAAATTTACTTAATAAATAACTTTAGTAAAAGATAAAGCTTATTAAATTTTAGTTTATTTGCCTTTTAAACATAAATAATTAATTTATAAAAGCGTTTTCATAAATATATATTTTTAAATGAAACCGATTTTCACTTTATACCTGAAGAAAAAATGGGGGATTTACCTTAATAGCTCTTTTTTTTGGTTTTACCGGAAATTTTATGGGGCGTTAACAGAACCTGAGTACTGACCAATGTCATGTCAACTGTAAGCCCGATATTTTATTATTTGGCTTTGACGGACACGGCCCAATAACTTATAAGTTTACTTTGTGTTACTTCGAATATTTGTGGCCTCGTGGCAAAAAAAGCAGGTAATATGAAGTAGGTAGCTGGAGTGAGATTGACTCAAAAACCGCGTCCTATGCGGATCTTTCCGATCTTCGCGTAAAATGACTTTTCAAATGTGCATTGAAACCTGACAGGTTTTTAATTTTCACTATACTACTCCAGTTCAGAAATGCTGTGCCGAACTTCTTCAAGAAGATTGTATGATTCTTCTCCCGATTCAGATTCAATAATTTTTTCCGCCCATTCTCTCATTTCGCAAACAGTATGCCTGTTCAAAAATTCTTTTACTACAGGAATTGAAAACGGATTCATACTCAACTCGGATATCCCCAAACCTAACAGGCAAGCTGCGCTAACCGGATCTGAAGCCATTTCTCCGCAGACTGATATTGGAATACCGGCCGAATCGGCTCCCTTTTTGGTTTCCAGCATTAATTTCCAAACGGCAGGATTCCAGGGCTGATACAAGTCTGATATTTTTTCATTGCCCCTGTCAACTGCCATGGTATATTGCGTCAGGTCATTTGTGCCGATACTGAAAAAATCAACAAACCTGGCGGCTTTCGAAGCAAGAAGAGCAATAGCAGGCACTTCTACCATTAATCCGAGTTCAATTTTGCTGTCAGTATTAATGTCTTCTTCCGAGCACTCTTTTTTTACCCTTTCAATTTCATGTTGTAGCTGTTGAATTTCACTAATCACAGAAACCATTGGAACAAGTAATTTTACCCTGCCGGGATATTTTTCCGCCGCAATGAATATCGATTTTAGCTGATTATGCAACAGTGTTTTTTCGGCCAGCAACATTCTTATTCCTCTCCAGCCTAAAAAAGGATTTGCCTCATTCGAAGAAATTGAAGGGTTTTTGTCCCCTCCAATATCGAGAAGCCTGATAGTTACCGAATGAGGAGCGGTTGATTCCAGGATCTGGTTATAAAATTCGACCTGTTCATCTATTTCAAACTTTTCATTTTGCAAAAATAAGGTTTCCGTCCGTAACAGCCCTATTCCTTCCGAATTCATTTTTTGAACCGTAGGCAACTCTTCGAGGAATTCTATATTCGATCTCAGTGTAAACGTTGTGCCATCTTTGGTATTCGAAGGCAGTGAGGCAAGCTGCAGCATCTTTTGTTCTCTTTTTCTGTGTGCCTCCCTTTTTTTGCAAAATTTGCCTATAGTTGCCTTATCCGGATTTATAATTAATTCGCCCGATTCACCGTCAAGAACTGTGAACTTAACATTTGTTCTTTTCAGCTTATTAATTTCAATACCAAGAATACAGGGTAAACCCAGGGATTGTGCAAGAATGACTGAGTGAGAAGTTTTCCCTCCCTTATGCATCACTACACCCGCAGCCTTCGCATCATGAATCCGCATCATCAGCGTTGGAGAAACAATTTCCGAAAATACGATGCAACCTTCCGGGATTTTAATATTTGTATCCCCTTCTCGAAGAAATTTTATCACCATATCCCGCAGTGAAACTACATCGGTTGTTCTTTCCCTGATCCGCTCGTTCATTACTTCTTCAAGAAGCTCTATATATTCATTAAATGAACTAAAAACACTATAAACGGCATCATAAAAGTGCACTTCAATCTTCTGACGGATTAATGCGTAAAGTTCGGGATCATTTAAAATTTGAATTTGCGCATCGAGTATATCTTTAACTTCATCCAGTACGGCTGAACATTTCAATTGATTTAATTCATCAGAAGCGTGTTTCAATGCACGTTTATATTTACCTAATTCTTCGGAAGTTTGAGACTTATCAATTCTGGATGGACGAATCCTGTCTTCTTCCTCATTTATAAAATATGCCTCACCCAAGGCAACCCCGGGGGATAATGGAATACCTTCGAATTTTATGTTGTTCTCAAATTCAGATGTTTCCATACTTAATCAATCGGTATTAAATTTATTCTCAATCAATTCTGTAATTGCCTTCATCGCGCTGCCTTCATCCGGCCCCTCAAATATAAGCTCAATTTCAGCATTGTGATCGGCTGCCAAAGTCATTACACCGAGAATGCTTTTTCCGTTTACACGGTATCCCATCATTTCAATGTAGAAGTCAGCCTGAAATTTTGACGCCAATTTTACAAGTGCTGCAGCAGGCCTGGCATGTAACCCTGTCTCATTTTTAATTTTTACTTTTTTTTTGATCATGCACAATTTCCGATTAAAATTGATTCACATCAAACAATGTAATCTATGAATTCATTCTTTAACCGGAAGTTATTTTAAGATAACTTAGAAATGCCGGAGATTACAATCATTTTAAATTCTGCCGGATATAATAACTGAAATCAGAATGAATTTGACTGATTAAAAATATAGATTATCATATTAATTTGTAAATAAGGCCATTTAAAATTGCAATTACTATTGCAAAGATAAGAGCCCATGGGAAACTTTCAATCTTGAAACCGTCGATTAACTTATCAACAAGCATAAGCATCCAGGCATTAATTACAAGAATAAAAAGGCCCAGTGTCAGTATTGTCAGTGGAAGAGTTAAAAATACAATTACCGGTTTGATAAAAGCATTTACCAGGGAAAGCAGAATTGCAATACCTAAAGCTGTAAAAAAACCTTTTACATGAACTCCTTTTAGAATGTAAGCGCCGGCAAAAACGGCTACCGCGTTAATGAGTATAGTAGTTAACATAAGAGCTGAATATTTTTGAATGGTTACAAAGTTAGATAATCGTACGTCATTCTGTGAAAAAAGTTGAGCATATAATATGATTTCCTGGAAATTATTCACGTTTAATGAAATGGAGGCGGGTCAATTATATCAAATCCTTAAAGCGAGGCAGGATATTTTTATTATTGAGCAGAATTGCATTTATCCTGATATAGACCAACTTGATCAGAAATCCCTGCACTTGCTGATGTATCACGATTCGAATTTTGCCGGATACCTCAGAATAGTTCCCCCCGGCATAAAATTCACGGAAGTCTCACTCGGAAGAATCCTTGTCCTTCCTTCATTCCGGGGGAAGAAGTATGCATATTTATTGGTAGAAAAAGGTAAGAAGATATCAAGGTCCAGGTTTCAGGGTGCAATCAGAATTGAAGCGCAGTCATACCTGACACCCTTCTACGAAAAGTGTGGATTTAGAAAAGATTCAGATATATATGATATGGATGGCATTGATCACCTTCAGATGATTTGTGATTGATGATCCCCTTTTTCACCCTGACGGAATTCCACTTTATTTTCATTTCGGGCTTTCAAACCCTCAATCTCTATCAAGCTTTATTCACACAAGTTATCATCCCGTTATAACCACAATACCTATAATAATCAATAACGTAACTTTAAATAAAATTGCCTTCCAGTTTCTCATTTTCAATTGTTCATTAGGTTAGATTCCCAATACGCAATGGTAGGTACGAAATTCCTGAATTAATTTCAAGTTATCCACAAAATTTAAACTTGAAATTTTTAAACATCATTACCCCCCCTACTCTATATCTAAGAGAAATTCAATGGCATTTTGTTACATCTTTAATTCAAAATCATCTATAAATTTGAAAGTTATCAACATATTCACTTCAGTTTTACACTATTTAGCCTCCTTGAATTGGCAACTACATTTACAGAACTCATAGCCATTGCACCCTCCGCAAGTACCGGGTGCATAAGGCCTGCAATAGCGACGGGGATCATCACTACGTTATAAAAGAATGCCCAAAACAGGTTCTGCCTGATTTTTTTGAAAGTAGCTTTACTCAGTAAGATCGCTTTTAAAACTGCTGTTAATTTCCCATCAACAAGTATAATGTTGCCTGCCTCAATTGCTATGTCGGTACCGGTTCCAAGAGCAATTCCCACATCTGCCCGGGTAAGTGCCGGTGCATCGTTTATTCCGTCGCCAACCATAGCTACAACTTTCCCGTTTTTTTGAAGATCGCGGATGGCATTTGCTTTCTGATCAGGCTTTACCTGTGCAAGCACATCATCTATCCCGATTTTTTTTGCAACTGAAAGAGCCACCTGTTTGTTATCTCCGGTTAACATCACGGTTTTATACCCCATTTTGTGCAATTGATCGATAGCTTGCTTTGTATCTTTTTTGATAGTATCCGCAACAGCAATGATTGCTGCAATCTTGCCTGATATCGCTACAAATACGGCTGTTTTGCCCTCTTTTTCGAATTTCATTGCACTCTCATCATGATTCCCGGAAATCCCGATACGTTCATTTGACATTAACTCACGGTTTCCGGCCACTATTTGAATCCCATCCACAGTTCCATTAACTCCCAGTCCGGGACGAGAGTTAAAGCTCTCCGCATTCATCAGGTTCAAATCTCTTTTTTTTGCATAACTAACGATCGCTTCGGCAATCGGATGCTCCGATACATTTTGGAGTGAAGCGGTTAAAGCCAAAATTTCATCCTCTCCGCCCTTATCAACAGTAACCAAATCGGTAACCTCCGGATTGCCTTCGGTCAGGGTTCCCGTCTTGTCAAATACAATATGAGTTACTTTTTCAAGAACCTGAATGGCCTCACCCTGGCGAATCAAAATACCGTTCTCAGCTCCTTTTCCGGTACCTACCATAAGTGCAGTCGGGGTGGCAAGGCCCAGTGCACACGGACAAGCTATCACCAAAACTGCAAGAGCTGCAAAAAAAGCCTGGCCGAAAACAGTCAGGTCACTTACAACCCATGGAATAAAAGGATTAGCCCATTCAAGTACCGGAATAAAAAATTGGGGAAAAACCATCCAGAGTATAAATGTGATTAATGAAAGAAATAGAATAACCGGCACAAATATTTTTGTTACACGATCGGCAAATTCCTGGATAGGCACCTTTGATCCCTGGGCTTCTTCTACCATACGAATCACCCTGTTCAGGAAGGAGTCTTCACCTACGTTGGTAACCCTTACTCTTATGGAACCGTCAGTGCTGATTGTTCCGCCAATTACCTCATCATCACTTTTCTTGAGAACCGGCATGGATTCACCCGTTACCATCGATTCGTTGACAGATGCCTTGCCGTCCGTTACAATCCCGTCAGCCGGAATCTTTTCACCTGGCCTTACAATCATGACATCTCCGACCACCAGTTCCTTTTGTTCGATTTCGATCTCTTCTCCATCCCTTATTACCCTTGCAGTGTCGGCTTCAAGCGTGAGAAGTTTAGTGATGGCATCCGAAGCCTGCCCCTTTGATTTGATTTCGATATATCGGCCGGTTAAATGAAAGGCCATAATCATTGCGGCAATCCCCGAGAAACTCTGCATCACAAAGGAAAGATATCCGAGCATTCCGGCGAGTGCCATCAAACCTGTTGATAAAGAAGCAACCGTTCCAAGTGCTATAAGCACATCCATATTCGGAGATAAATTAACTGCAGACCTGAAAGCACTTTTCAAAGTATCCCATCCGGGATAAAAAATGACAACAGCCGCGCCGGCAGTCATTATTATTTCTCCTGTTATTGAGTGGCCGCCTTCACTACCCCAAACCATATCAACCAGCATCCATATCATTAGCGGCAGCGTAACCGCCCACGACCAAACTACTTTCTTCCAGGCTGTTTGAAGCTTTTCTTTCTCTTTTGCACGCCTTTGCTCTAACTGGTTTTCAGCAGGGGTTGATTCCAGAACCAAATCATAACCCGCGCTTTGAACTGCTTTGGATATATCTTCGGGATTCGTAACGCCCGGATCATATACCACACTGGCTTTTTCAGTTGCCAGGTTCACTTCACATTTTTGAACTCCTTCAATCGATTTAATGGCTCGTTCAACAGCATTCACACATCCTGCACAGTGCATACCCTGAACGGGCGCAAGCAATTTCTGACTCATACTTAATTTTCCGGTTTTTTTTTAATCTAATTGTACGGATTCGTTGATCCCGTCAATTAAAAATAACCAAATCGAAAAGAATCAACCGTATTATCAGAAAAGAGAAATGTGTAAGATTTTTGTCTTACCTATAATTGATCAATGGATATGCGCCTGTTTTCTTTTTGATCAAGATATTCGGTCACGGTTTGCCCGGTAACTTTTTTAAACTGATTGGAGAGATATTGAACACTGCTATATTTTAGTTTCCAGGCAATTTCACTAAGTGTCCATTTATTGTAATTAAGAAGCTCTTTCACTTTTTCTACTTTTAATTTGATAAAGTAGGTTTCTATCGTAATGCCCTCATGACTTGAAAATAATTTACTTAAATAGGAATAATTGTAATTGAGTTTTTTCGTAAGAAAAGAGGATATTTTTTCAGGATTTTCGGACTTTTGTAAGTGGTCAAGATAACTTATAAGAGCCGATTTAACCGATACGATGATTTCGGTTTCCCTGTCGAAGATGACTTCAAACCCTTTATCGCTTAATTTATCCGAAAAGGCTGAAAGCTGAACATCTCTCGGCTTGTATGAGAGTATTACTTTCCCAAGCTCTACTGATTCAACCGGCAGCCTTAGATCCTTTGCAACTGTTTCAACAGATTCTATACAGCGGGGACAAACCATATTTTTAATTGTAAGAATCATTTTGATACGATAATTAGAGTAATGCTAATTATTCAACAGTCACGCTTTTAGCAAGGTTCCTGGGCTGGTCAACATCACAGCCCCGGTTCACAGCTATGTAATAGGATAAAAGTTGAAGCGGAATTACTGTCAGTAACGGTGAAAAACAATCCTCGGTATCCGGAATGGAGATATTAAATTCTGCGAGGTCTTTCACACCCCCGTTATCATTGTTCGTAACCGCAACGATTCGGCCTTTTCGCGCTTTTACCTCTTCAATATTTGATATCATCTTATCGTTTGTGTGATCAGTTGCCGCAATAACAACCACCGGCATCATTTCATCGATAAGGGCGATAGGGCCGTGCTTCATCTCTGCGGCAGGATAACCTTCTGCATGGATATAGGAGATCTCTTTCAGTTTCAGGGCTCCCTCAAGAGCTACGGGGAAGTTATAACTTCTGCCAAGGTAGAGGAAATTTGGGGCATAAGTGAATAAGCGGGCCATTTCTTTTACTTTATCCGCCTGTTTCAGAATTCTATCCACTTTACCGGGAATTTCGGAAAGCTCTTGAATCAATTCAGCGGATCTTTTTTTGTCAATAACCCCCCGCCTCTGGCCAACAGCTATTGCCATCATTGTAAGAACTGCGACCTGTCCTGTAAATGCCTTTGTTGAAGCCACACCGATTTCAGGTCCTGCATGGATGTAAACCCCTGCATCCGTTTCACGGGCAATCGTCGATCCTACCACATTACAGATTCCAAGCACCATTGCACCTTTTTCTCTTGCTTCACGAAGAGCCGCCAGGGTATCGGCTGTTTCACCGCTCTGCGAAACAACCAGCATCACATCTCCTTTTCCTATCAAAGGGTCTCTGTACCTGAATTCCGATGCATATTCTACCTCAACGGGCATTTTTGACAAATGCTCGAACAGGTATTCACCCACAAGACCCGAATGCCAGCTCGTGCCGCATGCCGCGATTACAATTCTGTTTGCATCCACTAACTGGTCGATAACCTGCTCAATTCCTCCAAGCTGGATTCTTCCGTTTTTTACATCCAGCCGTCCTCTTAAGCAGTCGGCAAGCGCCCTGGGCTGTTCAAATATCTCCTTCAGCATAAAATGCGGATAACCGGCTTTCTCAATTTCATCGAGACTCATCTCCAACTCATAGATTTCTTTCGTCAGGGGGACATTCTCAATGGTCTTGACTTCATAGCCCTCTTTCGTAACAATAGCCATTTCCCCGTCATCGAGATAAACAACCTTGTTAGTGTATTCAACTATGGGTGATGCATCCGAGGCTATAAACATTTCTCCGTCGCCAATGCCGATCAATAAAGGTGACCCCTTACGTGCCACATAAATCTTATTCGGTTCATCCAAATGTACAATGGCAAGTCCATAAGTGCCCACCACTTGTTTAAGGGCAAGCTGGATGGCATGTTCAAAAGAAATCTTTGTCTCGGACTGATATATTTCTTCAATTAACTGGGCGATGATTTCCGTATCGGTATCGCTATTGAATTTCCTTCCCCTGTTTTCCAGGTTTTTTTTCAAGCTTCCGTAGTTTTCAATAATTCCATTGTGAACCACAGCAATTTTACCCGATTCACTCAAGTGCGGATGCGAATTAATATCATTCGGCTGTCCGTGCGTAGCCCAGCGGGTATGTCCAATTCCGATTTTACCCAAAAGAGGCGCATCGCGTAATTGCTTTTCAAGATTAGCTACCTTCCCTTTTCCTTTTCTGATACACATTTCCCCATTTAGCAAAGCCACTCCTGCTGAGTCGTAACCCCGGTATTCAAGCCGTTTTAGACCTTTAACCAGAACCTCTCCCGCTTTCTTTTCCCCGATATATCCTACAATGCCACACATAAATTTATATCTGTATTTATCTTGTTTAAAAGTTTTATATAATTTAAGAGTGTCTGATGGATTAAAAAACCGGTTAATATTTGAATTTGTTAATTAAAAACAGCTAATCTCATGGAAACAATTTGTTTTTTCGAGGATACTCACTGCAAAAAATTTCTTCCTCTCAACTTAACCAGGCCGGTTGATGACTTTCGCTGCGGCATTCTGACCATCCGGGAAAAATGGCAGATCGATCTGAATATTCAGAGTTGCACCCGGTTACTTGAAGATCATCGAAATCACATTTTCGAATCTTCCGTCGGGAAGGATATTCACACCGTATTCTGGATAAATCCGAGAGTGTTGCCGGATCAGCATATTTGTTCAAATATCCTGTTCTTAAATGAGGACGAGTGCCTTGTTATTGATAAACTTGTTGTAGCGGCAAAAGTTTCACCTGAATTGAGCCGGGAGTGGTTAAAAAACGAGCCGGATTTTGAGTCATTGAAAAAATTGTCCCTAAATCGTGATCCTTTGATTCTCAACGAACCATGGGATTTGCTTTCCAAAAACGGAATTGAAATCCGGAATGATTTAAACAGGCTGACTGTATCAGGGGAAAATGAGCCCAAATTACCCGGTCACTGTTCCCGATCCGGAGAAAATCAGCTTGTTATTGGTGAAAATTGCACCATTGAACCGGGTGTTGTTTTTATGACCGGCGAAGGGCCTGTTTACATTGGGAATGATGTCACAATAATGGCGAATTCCGTCATTCGGGGGCCGGTTGCCATTTGTGACGGAGCAATCATTAAGACCGGTGCCAAAATTTATGAGGATACTACCATTGGGCCTGTTTGTAAAGTCGGTGGTGAAGTAGCCAATTGCATTTTTCATTCCTTTGCAAACAAAGCACACGATGGCTTTACAGGAAATTCAATATTCGGGCAGTGGACCAATCTCGGTGCCGATACAAATACTTCCAACATGAAAAACAACTACAGCAAAATATCGGTTTTGGATTATGATTCGGGTGAAAAAAATCAAACCTGTTTACAATTTCTGGGTACCATTATGGGCGATCACTCAAAAACAGCTATTAACACCATGCTGAATACGGGCACCGTTTGTGGAGTTTCGAGCAATATTTTTAATACCTCATTTCCTCCAAAACTCATCAAATCCTTCCGCTGGAACAGTGACAATGGAGAAGTTACATACACATTCGCCAAAGCAGTTGAAACGATGGGTATCATGATGGCACGGCGCAATGTTGAAATCAGTGACGACTACATAGCCATGATGAAAGCCATTTTCGACATGGAGAACTGACTCACAACCGGCAATTAATTTGCACGCAATAAACCATTGCATAATGAGCCGAAAGCTTCCTATATTTACCGCCTGATTTCGAATAGAAAAAATTGCCCGGGTGGCGGAATTGGTAGTCTGTCAGTTTTCAAATCCCGAACTTTTTTCGGGGCCGACGGATTCAGCGGCGGGCTGGCAACAGAATCTTAACTAT